>DASUFY010000034.1:0-35355 GCA_036274315.1 Planctomycetota bacterium
GTAGGCGGTTCCCTGAGTCGGACCAGACCCGGGCAGTAGGGGCTGGACAGCGTGTGCCCCCCGGTCTTGCATGGGGGCATCGTGCGCTTCGAACCCGAGAGTCGGAAGAGTCCGCCGATCCGGTTGTTCCGGTCCGACTTCCTCGAGTCGCTGACCCATGTCCATCCGGCGGTAGTGGTGCTCGTTTGGCTGCCCGTGATCGCCTGGTTCCTTCGGGACGGCTGGCACGCGCAGCTGCACAGCGAGATGCCCGTCGCGGTGATCGCTTCGGGATTCGTGGGTGGACTGTTCGTCTGGACCTTCGTCGAGTACGCGCTGCACCGCTGCGTCTTCCACTTCGCACCGCCGGCCCGGTTCGCGCGGCTCGAACGGCTCGTCTTCCTGTTCCACGGCATCCATCACGTGCAGCCGTGGGACAAGACGCGCCTCGTCATGCCACCGGCGGTCAGCATTCCGCTGGCGATGCTCTTCTACTTGCTGTTCGCCTGGGTGCTGGACGATCTGCTCGCCTCGCCGGATTGGCTGGCGCCGACGTTTGCCGGCTTCCTCACGGGGTACCTGGCATACGACCTGATGCACTACGCGACGCACCACCTGCCGATGCGCCACCCTGCGCTCAAGTGGCTCAAGCGCCACCACCTGTTGCATCACCATGCGACGCCCGACGACCGCTTCGGCGTCAGCTCACCGCTGTGGGACGTCCTGCTGCGCACGATGCCGCGATCCGGGAACGAGGACGACGTCGACGAGCGACTCGGCCTCGGCTGACCCGGTCGCCAGAACGACGGAGGCGCCGATGACGACAGAGGCCGGTGCGGCCTTCGCCGCACTGGCCTCGTCGTTCCGCAGGCTCCACGCGCGCGCTCGCGCGGGCGCCGTTCAGCGGGTGTGGTGCACGGTCCGCACGTCGAGGTCCTTGCCGACCCCGTGGCAGACCTCGCAGGACTCCGCACCGAAGACGCCGAAGATCGCCGTGTTCACGTTGATGTGCGCCGTGGCGGCATCCGAATCGTGGCAGGAGCCGCAGGCGGCGCGCCAGCTGCGGGTCGGCAGGAACGCGTCCGGGTGCTTGCGCGGCGCCGGCTGGACCCAGGCTTCCGAGTTCGGGCCGTGGCAGACGACACACTCCTTCGTGCCTCCCGGCATGACCGGGAACTCGACTTCCTCGTAGCTCGAGGCGCCGCCGCCGAAGCCGGCGACCTTGTAGTCGGCGCCGGCGGTCAGGTCCTTGCCGTGGTGGATCTTGTGCAGCATCGTGCGGAAGTCGATCGTGACGCCGGGCGACGGCTCGCCGGTCGGGTAGACGTAGTTCGCGGCGTCCTCGGAGCCGGCGTTGCCGTGGCAGAGCAGGCAGGTGTCGAAGCCGCGGCGGCTGCCGCCGTGGAACTGGATGTCGTTGTGGCACCGGTAGCAGCCTTCGCTGCTGTCGATGCGGGCAACGGTCTCGATCTCGGTGGCCGAACCGAACAGGAGCTGCGTCACCTTCGGCGTCGAAGCCTCGGTGTAGCCGGTCGTCTCCCCATCGACGACCACGTTGAACTGGCGGGCGCCGTAGATGCCGAACTTGTAGGTGCCCGGCAGCAGCGGCAGGCCGGTCCAGTCGCCCCAGCCCTGGTCGAGCACCGGCGAGTCGTTGAGCGCACCCGGGAAGTAGGCGGGCACGACGAAGTCCGTCGTGTAGCTCGCGATGACCTCACCATCCCCGAACTCGCTCGTCTCGACGATCGTGCCGAGCGTCTTGTCGAGCATGTACTTCGACGTCGCGATCGGCTGCGCGACACCCTGGGCGTTGACCGGCACGATGACCTTGTGCACGGTGGAATTGGGTGCGTGTGCCCGCAGCAGGTTGGCCGCGTAGTTCGGGCTGTACTGCGACGAGAACCAGAGGCGATCGCCCTGGACCCATTGCACGCGCATGTACTCGCGGCGTGCCGGCACCGCGTCCTCGATGACGATGAAGTCGTCCTTCGCGAAGCTGGCACCGGTTCCGGGTGTCACGTCGATGAAGTTCTGCGTCACGGTGGCATTGCCGGTCAGTACCGTCATGGCACCCAGGCCCGTGCGCAGCAGCAACGTCGTGGCGGCCCCGCTGACGTTCCAGTGCGGCGCGCGCGCTGTCGTGAAGGTCTGGTTGCCGGCGCTCGAGACGCCGATCGACTCGTAGTAGACGTTCTGCGGCACGTTGAACGTGTAGGTCGGTCCGCTGCCGAGCCCGGCGGGGAACACGCGCACGTAGTGCACGAGGTTCGGATTCGTCGTCGGGCCGCTGATCACGGCATCGAGGCGGCTCAGGCTCGTCGCGGGAATGTCCGCGCCGCTGTCGTCCTTGATCGTCATCGTGACCCGCACCCTCTCGCCGGTCTCGAACTTGCCGTTCCCGTTGCCGACGTCGGTCACGGACTGCACGTCGAGCACGACGCCGCGCGCGAGGTTGGGATTCAGCAGCGGGTGCAGGTGTGCATCCATGACGTCGAGCGACGTGCCGCTGACGCGGTGGCACTCCTTGCAGGCCGCGTTGTCGCGCTGGATGGGCATCGTCGACGAGTTCGACGTGTAGAGGTGATCGGGCACCCAGTCGTCGTGGCACGAACCACAGGCGGCGATGGACGGCTGGCTGTAGGCCAGGCCGCCCTGGGCGGGCGCGGGCAGCGGCCCGTCGCCGTCGGGGTCGCCGTGGCACTTCGCACACGCGACCGGGGCGCTGCGCATCTCGTTCTCGAGACCCTGGCGTCGCGCACCTTCGGTCGTCGGCGGCGTGTTGAGCGCCGTGTAGCCGCCGTCGCGCGGCATCGGCGTCAGCAGGCTGGGCCAGACCGGGATGGCGACCTCCGAGAAGTCGACGAGCTGGTCGTTGAAGCCCATGATCTCGTACGGCTTCGGGGTCGCGTCGTACTTGCGCGTGCCGTCGGCGTTGGTCGTGACACCGAGCACGGACGGCAGGTGCCTGCCGGAGTGGATCTTGTGGATCATCACCTTGAAGTCGATCGTGATGTCCGGCGTGCCGTTGGCGATGTCGGGGTTGTTGCGATCCTCGGCGCCGGTCGTGTGGCACACCACGCAGTTGGTGATCTTGTCGCGGTTGTCACCGTGGGCGCGCAGTTGGCTGTGGCACTGGTTGCAGTTCGCCAGCGTCACCACTTCGCGCGGCTCGATCGACAGTGCATCGCCGATGAGGAAGTCCATCGTCGCGTTGCCGGGGTCGCGGTAGGTGACCCCGTCGACGGTGTAGTCCTTGCGCAGCTCGAGGGCGACCGTGTACGTGCCCGACAGCAGCGGCTGGCCCGTGAGCTCTCCGGCCGTGAAGTGGTCGGTGTCGTTGAGCGGCGGCAGGTAGGTCGCCGGGATCGGCTCCGCGAACGTGTAGGTGTAGGCACCCAGCGCGCGCTTCGTGCTGGCCGTCAGCACGTCGCTCTGCGAAGCGATGACGCGCTGGTAGTTGAACGTCGGGCCGGAGATCATGATGGCGCCCCGGGTCAGCGTCGCGACCTCGAGCGGTTCGCCGCTGTCGGTCTTGACGGTGAAGTCGACGGACACCCGTTCGCCGACGCCGGCATGGCCCGGCGAGGCACCGTTGACGGATTCGATCGTGACCACGACCCCGGGCAGGTTGTCGTTGGCGCCGACGATCGGGTCCGGCGCGACGCCGATCTCGGGCGGCGGGTCGTCGTTGTTGTGGCAAGCGGTGAGGGCCAGCAGCGCGGCGGCGGCGATGGCCAGGTTGTGGGTGCGGTTCGGCACCGAGGTGGGGACGACGGGTTCTCTGGGCGACATGGATGCCTCCACGGGAGTCGGGCGCATGGATGACGTCTGCGTGACGTGTCGGAAGTGTCTCCCGCCCAGACGCCTAGGGCGATCCCTCCATGGCATTATTCGGACGTCGCCTAGTGCGTAGAGAGCGCGCGCGAAGTGCCCCTCGCAACCGCGCTTCGTTCGCGGGGTGGGCCCTGACTGTGGGGCGGATCGGACCGCGCGATGCCATGGCCGGCATGCGCGTGGCTCGGGTGGGCGGGCGAGGTGGGGGTCCGAGCATCTGCCGCGCCGACCCGCTAGTGTGGCCGTGCGCATGGTTCCCGCGAGGAAAGAGATCTCGTCCGGCAAGAACCCGGCCGTCCATCGCTTTCGCGAGGCGGCCCAGGGAGCGCTCGAGGGGGTCATGTTGGCGGAAGGGGTTCGCCTCGTCGCCGAGGCGCTCGACGCGGGACTGCCGGTGCTCGAGGCCGCGGTCTCCCCGCGCTTCGCCGACGCGCAGCTGCGGGCCAGGTTGCAGGCGGCGGCGCACAGTTGGTTGGAGTGTTCCGACGACGTGCTCGCGCGCATGAGCGCGCTCGACACGCCGCAGGGCGTCGCGGTGCTGCTGGGCAGACCGCAGGTCGTCGAGAAGGATCTCGTTCGCGGCGACCTTTTGCCGCTCGTCGTGATCGTCGCCGGCGTGCGCGATCCGGGCAACCTGGGTTCGTTGCTGCGCACCGCCGAAGCAGCCGGCGCGACCGGATGCCTGTCGATGAAGGGCGGCGCGGATCCGTTCCGCGACAAGGCGGTGCGCGGGTCGATGGGTTCGATCTTCCGCCTGCCCGTCCTGCACGGCTTCGACGCGGCCGCGGTGATCGACTTCGCGAGGCGCCATCGCCTGCGGCTCGTCGTCGCCGACGGGGCCGGCCAGAGTGTGCACACGGACGTCGATCTCAGGCAGCCGCTCGCCCTCGTCGTCGGAGCCGAAGCTGCCGGCGTACCCGGGGAACTCCTTCGCGCCGCGGACGCGAGGGTGCGCATCCCCCTGCGCGAGCCCGTCGACAGCCTCAACGTCGCGGTGGCCGCAGGCGTGCTGTTGTTCGAAGCCCAGCGGCAGCGTCGATGAGGTGCGACGTGGTCCGTGCCGGCTTCGCCATGCGCCGCGGGGGCGTGCCATGAGCCTGTTCGGCGACCTGCCCGAGAACGAACCGCCGGCGGCGAGGCCGAAGGGGCCCCCGCCGCCGCTCGCCGAGCGCATGCGGCCGCGCACGCTGGCCGAGTTCCTCGGTCAGGACGCCGTGGTCGGCGAAGGGCGCGCGTTGCGCGCCGCCATCGAACAGGGCACTGCCGGTTCGCTGCTGCTGTGGGGGCCGCCCGGCGTCGGCAAGACGACGCTCGCATTCCTGATCGCGCAGCACGCAGAGCTGCACTTCCAGCCGTTCTCCGCGGTGCTCGCGGGCGTCGCCCAGGTGCGTGAGGCGGTCGCGGATGCGGCGTCGCGACGCGTGCAGGACGGGCGCGGCACGCTGCTCTTCATCGACGAGATCCACCGCTTCAACAAGGCGCAGCAGGACGCGCTGCTGCCGCACGTGGAGAAGGGGCAGTTCGTGCTCGTCGGAGCCACGACGGAGAACCCGTCGTTCTCGGTGAACGGCGCACTGTTGTCCCGCTGCCGCGTCGTGCCCTTGCAGCCGTTGCCGCCGGCGGCGGTCGCCCGCGTCGTGCGCAGCGCATTGACCGACCGCGAACGTGGACTCGGCGTGCGCGGCCTCGCGGTCGACGAGGGTGCGATCGAGCGCCTCGTCGCGATGGCGGGCGGAGACGCACGGCGAGCGCTCGGCTGCCTCGAAGCATGCGCGGCCGCTTGCCTCGACGGCGACACGATCACGGCCAGCATGGTCACCGAGGCGTTCCAGCATCGTGCGCTGCGCCACGACAAGGACGGCGACTTGCACTACGACCTGCTGTCGGCGCTGCACAAGAGTCTGCGCAACTCCGACGTGCAGGCAGCGGTCTACTGGCTCGGGCGTTCGCTCGAGGCCGGCGCGGATCCCGTTCATGCCGCGCGGCGCATGGTGTCCATGGCCGCGGAGGACATCGGTCTGGCCGACCCGATGGCGCTGCAGGTCGCCGTCTCGGCGCTGCATGCGCTGCAGTTCCTCGGTCTGCCCGAGGGTCGCCTGCCGCTGGCGCAAGCTGCCGTGTATCTCGCGGCGGCGCCCAAGAGCAACGCGGTCTACCGCGCCATCGACGCGGCGATGGCGCTGGCGCGCACCGGCGAGCAACACGCGGTGCCCGCGCACCTGCGCCCCGCGACGACCGAGCTCGCGCGCGAGCTCGGCCACGGCGCCGGGTACGTGTACGCGCACGACACGGCCGCAGGGGTGGCCGCGATGCCGTGCCTGCCGCCGGAGCTGCAGGGCACGACGTTCTTCGAGCCCGGCGACCGTGGCTTCGAGCGCAAGGTCGCCGAGCGCATGGCCGAGAACGAGCGCCACCGCCGCGGCGAACATGGCTGACGGCGAAGTACTCTTCGGCGTCGCGGGCTGGTCCTACCCGGACTGGCAGGACATCGTCTATCCGCGCGGCTGCAAGGACACGCTGCGGGCGGTCGCACAGCGGGTGCCGCTCATCGAGATCAACAACACGTTCTATCGACCGCCGTCGGCCAAGAACGCTCGATCGTGGGTCGACCGCACCGCCGAGCTTGGCACGCGATTCACGGCCAAGCTCCCGCGGGAGTTCACGCATGCGCGGCGATTCGACGATCGGTTGGTGGCAGAGGTGATCGACGGCTTTGCCCCGCTTTCGGCCTCGGGCCGCCTGCTCGGCCTGCTGGCGCAGTTCAACCACGAGTTCCGCTTCGGGGCCGCGGCCATCGAACACGTCGCCAACCTGGCCCGCGCGTTCGGCGCCGGCACACCGCTGTTCGTCGAGGTGCGACACGGCAGCTGGAACGCCGAGCCGGCGCTCGAAGCGCTGCGCGGACTCGGCGTCGGTGTGCTCGAGCTCGACTATCCGGGCATGGTGGGCGGTTTCTCGCGCGACGTGTCCGGCGTGCACGCGGCAGGCGCGGCCTACTTCCGTCTACACGGACGCAATCGCGCGTGGTTCCGTCGCGGTGCCGGCCGCGACGAGGTCTACGACTGGCACTACTCGGCGCCGGAGGTGCAGCAGATCGGGGCGCGCCTGTGCCGGATCGCGGCCGACAGCACCCGCACGATCGTGGTCGCGAACAACCACTTCCAGGGCAACGCGATGAAGCTCGTGGAAGACCTCGTCGCCTGGTACCGGGGTCGGCAGACCGGCTGACGGTCAGCGCTCGATCTGTTGCACGACGTCGTCGATCAGCGGACGAAGCGCCGCGGGTGAGAGGTCGAAGCGCACGCGCGCCGCCGCGAACAGTTCGGGCAAGGGGCGGCTGCCGCCCAGCGCCAGCGCCCGGCGATAGGCCTCGATCGCGGCGCCTGGCTCGCGGCGGTAGTTGCTCCAAACCTGCAGCGCCGCGAGCTGCGCGATGCCGTACTCGATGTAGTAGAACGGATGGGCGAAGAGGTGGGTCTGCACGATCCACTGCATCGCCAGGGCATCGTCGAGGCCGGTCCAGTCGATGCCGCCGCCGAACCGTCGCCGGATGTCGAGCCAGGCCGTGCGCCGCTGTTCGCCGCCGTGGTGGGGCCGGCCGTAGACCCAGTGCTGCAGTGCGTCGATGGACGCGATCCAGGTCAGCGTGCGCAGCACACCTTCGAGGTGCCGGCGATACGCGCGCCGCGCATCACGTTCCTCGTAGATGGTGCCCAGCTGCTCGAGGCCGAGCAGCTCCATGGCCATGCTGGCCGTCTCCGCCATCTCGATCGGGTAGTCGCGAAAGGCGCCGATGTCGAAGTGCCGGCACAGAAGGGAATGGAACGCGTGTCCACACTCGTGCAGCAGCGCCTGCAGATCCTGATGGACGCCGACGCAGTTGGCGAAGATGAACGGCATTCGCTCGTCTTCGAGCGGATACTGGTAGCCACCGGGGGCCTTGCCCTGGCGGCTCATGAGGTCGAGCAGGTCGCGGTCCTGCAGCTCGCGGAGATCGGCCGCGAAACGTGGGTCGACGGCGGCGAGCACGCGCTGGCACATGGCGACGAGTTGGACCTGCGTCCGGAATGGGCGCAGACCCGGGCGGCCCTCGGGATCGACCTCGAGATCCCAGGGGCGCAGCGCCGCCAGGCCGAGCCGGTCGGCCCGCTCGCGGTCCAGTCGCCTGACGGCCGGTACGACACACTCGGCGATGGCGTCGTGGAACTGCCGGCAGTCGGCTTCGGTGTAGTCGTAGCGGCCCAGTTCCTGGAAGCGGTACGGCGTGTACGTGGCGAAGCCGGCGTTGCGCGCGATCTCGGTGCGCAGCGTCACGAGACGGTCGTAGATCGTCTCGAGCGCCGGCCACTTCTCGCGGCGCGCGGCGAGCGCGGAGCGGAACGCACGCTCGCGCGTGGACCGGTCCGGGCTCTCGTAGTGCGGCGCCAGCTGCTGCAGCGTCAGCGTCGAGCCGTCGAACGTCGCCGTCATCGAGCCCATCACGGCCTGGTGCCGAGCCTGCAGTTCGGCCTCCTGGCGCTGCAGCTCGGTGTTCTCGCGGCGGAAGAGCGCGACCTGGGTGCGGCGCTGGCGGATCAACACCTCGTAGTGGCGTTGGTCGATCGAATGCAGCGAAGGTGAGGCCAGCAGGATCCGATCGAGCGCGTTGGTGCGGACCTTCACCGACGGCATGACCACCTCCTCCATCTCCAGGTGGGCGGCCCTCGCCGCTGCATCCCCGGTGTCACGGGTCATTCGGATGTAGCGACGGGCTCGTTCCGCATCGATGCGAGCGCGCAGTTCGCTCTCGTCGCACAGCCACCGTTCGAGGGCCGCGGCCGTTGGCAAGGGCCGGTTCTCGAGTTCATCGAACAGCGGCTCCAGTTCGCGAACGGAGCCCGCATCCAGGTCCTGTGGCACGAAGCGCCAGGTGGGCGAGGCGAACTTGGACGGCAGGGGCACGTTGGATCGGCAGCATAGGGAGATCCGGCCTCGTGCGGCAATCGAGCCTCCGCGATCTCCTGCTTCGACCACATCCGGCCCCGGACTGTCTCGCTCGAGGGACAATCGGCGAGCAGGCGGACCTCGAGTACACTGGAGTCGCAGCAGTGCTGGTGGTCCTGCGCTCTGCGGCGGCTGGCACGTCGATTGCCGAGGCCGGCCCCTCCTCAGGTACTCTCATGCGGAATCTCAGCGCCTTGTCGTTCGTCCCCGTGCTCATGTTGGTCGGCTGTGACCACCACGACCACCACCACCACTCGGACTCGACGCCGCCTGTGGCGGAGCCACCGCGCCTCGTCTCGATCCTCGTCGAGGTCTATGACCCCGTGACGAACTACGTGTGGGAGAACGTCTCGGTGCGCATCGTCGAGGCGGACCAGGAGTGGTCGGGCTGCACCTGCACGAGCCCCACCGAAGACTGGTTCCTCACCGACAGCTTCGGTCGCGTGTTGTTCGATGAGTTCCTGCTGGCCGACGCCGAGGTCGGCTTCCTCGAGGACACGGATGGCAGGGCGATCCTGGGTTCCGGCACCGGCGAGGACGAGGCGACCGTGGTGCTCGAGGTCGACGCGCTGGGCTTCACGCCGGTGATCGTCGAGGTGCCGCTGCGGTGGACCGAGCCGGACGTCTTCGTCGAAGTGCCGTTCCAATAGCCACCACGGTCCTCGGCGGATCGGTGGCCGTGTCCGGCCCCGCCGAACCGGTGCAGAGTTCGTGATCGGGAGCGCTGCCGCGGGCAAACTCCCGCTGTGAGCCGAGACTCCATCCACGATCCGAGGTTGCACCATGGTCGCCGACAGCGCCTGCTGAACGCGTTGGGCGACGGCGTCCTGCTCCTGCCGACTGCGGCCGAGGTCGTGCGCAACGGCGACGTGCTGCACGAGTACCGACCCGGCTCCGACTTCCACTTCCTGACCGGCTTCCCGGAACCCGATGCGGTGCTCGTCGCATGGCGCACGAGTCGCACGACGCATCGCAGCGTGTTGTTCGTGCGACCGCGCGACAAGGCGAGAGAGGTCTGGGACGGGCGGCGTTACGGGTTGCGCGGGGCATGTCGCCACTTCGGCGTGGACGAGGCCCACACGATCGGTGACCTGTTGGCACGCCTTCCCGAACTGATCGCGAGCAGAAGGCGGCTGTTCCACCGGCTCGGCGCCGATGCCGGTCTCGATCGCCGGTTGCTCGACATGTTCGCGACGCTGGCGCGCAAACACCGCCGGCAGGCGCCGGCCGCTCACCCCGCGATCGAGGATCCGATCCCCGCGCTGGCGCGACTGCGATCATCGAAGGACGCCGCCGAACTCGCCGCGCTGCGCGGCGCGGCCGCGATCTCTGTCTCGGGCCACCGGGTCGCGATGCGAGCGGCCGGGCCGGGCGCGCACGAGTACGAAGTCCAGGCCGCGCTCGAAGCCGAGTTCCGTCGCCTTGGCAGCGCGCGCAACGGCTACCCGTCGATCGTCGCGAGCGGTCCCAATGCATGCATCCTGCACTACCACGACAACGATCGCAGGATGCGAGAAGGGGACCTGCTCCTGATCGACGCGGGCGCGGAGTTCGGCGGTTGCACCGCCGACATCACGCGCACGTTCCCGGTCTCGGGCCGGTTCTCCGAACCGCAGTCGGCGGTCTATGGCGTGGTGCTCCGGGCCCAGCTGGCGGGCATCCGTTCCTGTCGCGCCGGTGCTTCCTGGAACGCTGCGCACAAGGTCTGTGTGCGCTGGCTGACGCGCGGCCTCGTCGAGCTCGGTGTGCTACGCGGCAGCGTGCGCAACCTGGTCCGGCGCGAACGCTACCGGAACTGGTACATGCACGGCACGAGTCACTGGCTGGGTCGCGACGTGCACGACGTGGGCGCCTACCAGGATGCTGATGGTCGCGCCGAGACGCTGCGGGCAGGCGCCGTGTTGACGGTGGAGCCAGGACTCTACTTCGGCGCCAGGGACACGCGTGTGCCGCGGCACCTGCGGGGGATCGGTGTCCGCATCGAGGACGATGTTCTCGTGACCCGCGCCGAACCCGTGGTGCTCACGGCTGGCGCTCCGAAGACGATCGTCGAGATCGAGCGCGCCTGCAGTCGCGATGCGTGAACCTGGTCCGCGCGCGAACGGCTACATGCCGGTTCCGCTCACCACGACGCGGACCGTGTGCGCGATGAGCTTGAGGTCGAGCCACAGCGACCAGTTGTCGATGTAGTAGAGGTCCATCTCGACCCAACGCTTGAACGACACCGAGTTGCGGCCGTAGACCTGCCAGACGCACGTGAGTCCCGGCTTGACCGAGATCCTGCGGCGCTGCCACCAGGCGTACTTCTCGACTTCCGTCGGAATCGGGGGGCGAGGGCCGACGATGCTCATGTCGCCGACGAGCACGTTGAGGAACTGTGGCAGCTCGTCGAGGCTGAACTTGCGCAGGACGCGACCGATCGGGGTGACGCGCGGGTCCTTGCGCACCTTGAACGCGGGTCCGTCCTGGATGCTGGCGCTGCGCAGCAGGTTCTGCTGTGCATCGGCGCCGACGCGCATCGTGCGGAACTTCAGGCAGTTGAAGTGCTCGCCGTTCCTGCCGACGCGAATCTGGCGGAAGAACACGGGGCCCCTGCTGGTCAGCTTGACGGCCAACGCGCACGCCAGGAACACGGGCATCAGCACGATCAACGCGGCGCAGGCGCCGATCACGTCGATCGAGCGCTTCACGAGGGCGGCCAGGTCCTGGTTGGCCGGCGTCGACATGGCCAGGCCGGGGCGCCCCGCGTTCCACGCGAGATCGACTCGCAGGTGCTCGACCGCCAGGAACGACGGGAAGTAGTGCACACTGAGCCCCATCTCGTCGCAGGTGTGGAACACGCGGTGCACCTCGCCCGTGACCGCCTTGTCCGAGGGGCTCACGAGTGCGAGTTCGATGCGATGGTCGCGCAGGGTTGCCGCCAGATCACCGATCGGGCCCAGCTTCGCCAGGTGCGGCATGGTCGCGGGGTCCTCGCCGGAGAACGGCACGGCGCCGACGAACTCCATGCTGGCCTGCGCCTCCCGACCCGAAGTCAGGCCTCGGGCGCTCGCGCAGGCTCCGACCACGATGGTCCGGGGTCGCGCGCTGTCGCCGCCGAGGGGCGTCGCCGAAAGCACGAGACGGTTCAGCGAGAGCAGGAGCCAGCCCGCGCCGAGCACGAACCAGATGTCGAAATCGGGATGATCCATGGCGGAGGTCGCGAGCAGCCCAGCGACCCCCCAGGTGGCGGCCCAGGTCTCGGCGACGCGGCGCAGGGCCAGACCTCGATTGCGGCGAGCCGCAACCCTGTACGTGCCGAGTCGATTCGCGATCAGCGACCAGACGACGACGAAGATCGCCACGTGCGCGACGGCCATCGCCAGGAACCAGGCTCTCGGTTGCCCGGCAGAGTGCGACCAGACCCCGCCGCAACTCAGTGCAGCGAGCAGGCAGACCAGATCCGCGAACGAACTGGCCACACGACGGTGGTTGGAGCGAGACATGGTGGGAGCGAGCCGGTCCCCGGCGAGACGCACGTTCTAGTCGTGGCAGCGCATCTGGATACAGGTCGGCGCTGTCGGCGGTATCGGCACTTGGACCGAGGGTGCCCTACATCGGGGAAAGCGATTCTCGGTGGCATCCGCACGCCATTTTTCTGGTCTTTCTCGATGCCGGTCGCCGCGGCGTCAGGTGGCAGCCACCTGGAGCCGGCCCAGCTGCCGTGCCACCGTGGCTCCGGGCACGAGGGTCAGGCTCGAGATGGAGGCGAGGGTCATGTACCAGGTCACCATGATCTGGTCGAAGTAGCTCACCGCGATGAAGTTCATGCAGTGCATGAACAGGGCGGTGCCCAGCGCCCAGGAGACGAAGCGGTAGGCCTGGCTCGACTCGGGAAGTCGCAAGCTGCGTGACACGCCGGCAAAGGCGAGCCAGATGGTCGCGACGAAGAGCAGCAGGCGCGACACGCCCCCGTTCACGCCCTCGGCCACGAACTGGTTCGTGACGTCCTGCAGGCCCGGACCCCAATGCCCGGTTCGGATCGTGCCGAGCAGCCACCATTCCTGGAAGCGGTCGATGAACTTGTCCACGAGGTGGAAGCGGTGCCAACCCGTCGATCCGCCGACGATGTCCACGCGAGCCAGCAGGTGCCAGACCGGCTGTTTCATCAGGAAGAAGTGCAGCACGCCGAGCCACAGCACCACCAGCCAACGGATCCACGGCATCGTGCCGCGGACCAGGAACGCGGCTCCCCCGACGACGCCGAAGGCGACCGCCATGATCGGGGTGCTCGACGCGCACATGACGACGATCGCGATGGCAGCGGCGATGCCCGCGACCGGCAGGATCCAGCGGCCCCTGATCCACCCGCACACGAAGTAGAACGGGATGAGGCAGGCCCAGAAGCAGCCCGCGAGGATCGCGTGCGCGAAGGCGCCCTGGCACCGCAGGCGGCCGTCGCGCACGTCGGTCACCGGCGGGACGCCGCCGAGGAACGCGAACATGTTCTTGCCCGTGCGGCTCTCGACCAGGAAGACGGCCGCCACGGGCAGGCTGCACAGGATGAACTGCGTCGCCAGGGTCACGACGTCCCGGTAGTCCCGGATCAGCTGTCGGAAGCAGAAGTACGCCATCATCGCGTCGACTGCGTTGCCGAGGCGGTTGATGAAGACCGTCACGGTCATCGCCAGCAGGGTGCCGGTGACGACGCACGTGCCGGCCCACAGCACCATGCACCGGTCGAGGTGGTTCCACAGCAGGGGGCGTACTTCCCCGCGCAGCAGGAGGCGCGCCCAGACGACCAGCATCAGCACGCGGATGAACGTGAAGTCGATGGTGGCCAGGACGACCCGCTGCCCGGCCGGGATGAAGCACAGCAGCAGGATCACCGGCAGGCTCGCCCACCGGCGCGGCACGAGCATCGCCAGCGCCGCTGTGACCACGAGCGCCGCCAGGCCGACCGGATGCACGTCGGTCGTGTTGCCGAACTCGGAGCCGGCCTGCACCGGCACGTCCGGATTCTGGAACAGAAGCGACAACACGGTGGATCAGCTCGGCTTTTGCTCGCGGGCGGCTTGATGCGGAGTGGTCGAAGCGATCGGGAGTTCAGCCACGTCACGCGTCTGGTCGAAGAGGTCGGCAGAACGGCGCGGATTCCAACAGCTCCCGATCCTGGGGCGCTGGCATCTACGCTACCCCGAACATACCCTGCCCCCGTGTCCTCGATCACCACTCCCAGGATTCTCGGTGTTTGGTTGGCACTCTCCCTCGGGGCCTGTTCCGCGGCTCCTCCGTTCGATGCCAAGGCCGTCGCCACCGAGTGGGTCGCCTACATGCAGCGCGACTACGTGCTGCGAGCGGGCGATCGCATCTCGGTGCGCGTCGAGGAACTCGCGGCCGAGGACGCCACCGCCACGGGCGCGGTGCAGGACGTCGTGATCTCGCCGACCGGCAGCATCGACCTGCGCCGTGTGCCGGGGCCGCTGCAGGTCGCCGGCCGCTCGATCGGCGCCGCCCGCACCCTGATCGTCGACGCCTACAAGCAGGAATGGACGAACCCGACGGTCAGCGTCTCCCTGCGTGAGGCAGCGTCGCAGTCGGTCTACGTGTGTGGTGAGGTTCGCAACGCCGGTCCCGTCGCCTACCGCCCGGGCATGACGATGACCCAGGCGATCTCCGTGGCGGGGAGTTTCATCCACACGGTCAAGCACTCGGACATCCGCGTCCTGCGCATCGCGCAGGATGGCACGCAGCGCACGTTCCGCGTCAATCTCGATGCGGTGCTGCTCGAGGAGTCTCCGGACTTCCTGCTGCTGCCGGGCGACGTCGTCTACTGCCAGACCTCGGGCATCGCCGACGCGGGCAATTGGGTGGATCTCTGGATCCGCCGCATGCTGCCGTTCACCATCGGCGGGCCGACGGTCGGCTCCTTCCAATAGCCGGACGCCATGTGACCAGCCCACCGCGGTCTGCGATGCAGGCGCTGCTCTTGCCCCTCGTCATCGCCGTGCTGACGCCGGCGTCGCTCGTGCTCGGCATCGCGGTGCTGCTCCTCGTGCTGGTCGTCGACCTGCTCTGGTCGCCGGTGGTCCTGCTGCGGCGGCGCCCGCGCGCGCCGCGGCCCCGCGACTGCTCGGCCGCGTCGATCGTCACCGTGACGTGGAACGGCAGGCACCACCTCGAGGGGCTGCTGCCCTCCCTGCGCGCGGCCGTGCAGGAACACGGTGGCGATCACGAGGTGCTCGTCGTCGACAACGGCAGCACCGACGGCACCGTCGAGTGGCTGCGGCGCGAGCACGCGTGGGTCAAGGTCGTGGCGCTGCCCGAGAATCGCTACTTCGTGCGCGGCAATCTCGCGGGCGTGCAGCAGGCGACGAAGGACGTGTTGCTGTTCCTCAACAACGACATGGTCGTGCAGCCCGGTTTCCTGCGCCCGCTGCTCGAGGGCCTGCGCGATCCGAAGGTGTTCGCCGTCACGGCCGAGATCTTCTTCAAGGACCCGGGCAAACGCCGCGAGGAGAGCGGGCGCACGCGCGGCGAGCTGCGCTGCGGCTGGCTCGAGCTGGCCCACGTCCTGCCGAGCCGCGACGAGCGCGAACTCGACTACGTGCCCACGTTCTGGGCCGGCGGCGGCAGCGCGGCCTTCGATCGCGAGACGTACCTGGCCATCGGCGGTTTCGATCCGCTCTACGACCCGTTCTACATGGAGGACGTCGGGCTGTCGTACGAGGCGTGGAAGCGCGGCCATAGCGTGCTGTTCACGGCCCGCAGCTCCGTGCTGCACGAACATCGCGGCACGAGCCGCAGGGTGTTCGGCGACGAGTACGTGGACGCGATGATCCGGCGCAACCAGCACCTGTTCCTCTGGCGCAACCTCACGTCTCCGATGTCGCTCGCCTACGTCATGCTGTCGCTGCCTTGCTCGATGCTGCTGCGCAGCAAGCGGCCCGGCCGGAGCCGCGCCTTCGGTGTCTGGTTCGAGTTCCGTGCGCTGCTGCGGGCCCTGCCTCGCCTGCCGCAGGCCGTCGCGAAGCGCTGCGCGGCGCGGCAGCATCACGTGCGCACCGACGCGCAGGTCTTCGCGGAGGCGAACGCGATCGCCGCCCATCGGCGGTTCAACGACACGCGGCTCGGACAGCTGCCCGCGCCGGATCCGGCGCGCGGGCTGCGCATCCTCGTGCTCAGTGCCAGGCTGCCGCGGCTCGGGGTCGACGGGTCGTGGGTGCTCTTCCGGCGGCTCGCCGCGCAGGCCAAGACGCACCGCGTCACGCTGTTCGCGTTCGTCGAGCCCGGCGACGACGGTGCGGCCGCGACGGCGCTGCGCGCGCACGGCATCCACGTCGTGGTCGCCGAGCGCGTGCGCAACCCGATGCCCGGCAACCTGCATCACACCGTGCCGCGAAGGCTCTGGCGCGACTACAGCGCACCGGCGATGCGTGCGGCCGTCGTGCGCCAGCTCGAGGCCGTCGACCACGATGTCGTGCAGGTCGAGTACATCGAGATGTTGCACCTGTTGCGGTCGGCGACCAGGCAGCGGCCGTGGGTGTACACGTGCCACGAGTCGCTCGGGTTGGCGGCGGTGCGTGAACGCCAGCGTTCGCGCGGACTGCGCGCCGCCGCTGCGGCGTTTCGTTCGCTGCAGGCGAACGCGTACGAACGGCACCTGCTGCGAGCCGCCGACCACGTCGTGGCGCTCTCGGCCGTCGACGCGGGGCACCTGCGTCGCCTCGGCGCGGCGCAGCCGCTGCACGTCGTGCCCAGTGGCCTCGACCTCGCGCAACTGGCGCCGGCGCAGCCCGTGGCCGAGGATCCCGCCACGGTGCTCTTCGTCGGCTACTTCAAGCACGCCCCCAACGTCGACGCGGCCATCTGGCTCGCCGAGACGATCATGCCCGCGCTGCGCCGGCTCGTGCCGACCGCTCGCGCGCGCCTGGTCGGCGGCGACGCGCCGCCGCGCGTGCAGGCGCTCGCGGCCGACGGTGTCGAGTTCGCGGGCTACCTGCCCGACCTCGCGACGGCACTCGCGACGGCGACCGTCGTCGCGCTGCCGCTGCGCCAGGGCAGCGGCCTGCGCGGCAAGCTGCTCGAAGCCTGGGCCGCCGGCAGGGCCGTCGTCGCGACCTCGTCGGCGACCGAGGGCACGGCGGCGCGCGACGGTGAACATTGCCTCGTCGCCGACGACACCGAGTCGTTCGTCGCGGCGCTCGCGCGGTTGCTCGGCGATCCGGCGGCACGGGCCCGGCTGGCCGCGGCCGGGCGGGCGCTCGTCGCCGCACAGCACTCGACGAGCGCCGTCGTCGAGCGCTACGACGCGATCTACTCGGGACTCGCGAGGCCGCGCGCATGAAAGTCGCCGCGTTCCTGACTGCCGAACGGGCCGCCGCCACCGCGCTGCTCGCCGCGTGGCGCGCGCGATGGCCCGACGCTCGGTTCACGGCCTTCGCCAACGACGAGGACCGCGCCGCACTGCAGGCCGGTGCGCCCGGCGTCGAGTTCCGGCGCGACAAGCCGCCCGGCGGCAAGCTCGCGTTCGTCAGGGCGCTGCGGCGCGAAGGGTTCTCGCAGGTCCTGGTGGCCTGGCACGGTGGCGAGCGGGTGCTGCCGCTGCGCGTGGCCGCGCTGCTGCTCGGCTGTCCCGTGCTCGCCGTCGACGAACGGGGCCGCGAGCGTGCGGTGGCGCTGCGGCGACCGTGGACGTGGATGCCGCACCTGCTGCGCCGCGCCGTGCGGACCGACGCGCTGCAGTTCGCGCGCCTCGCTGCCGCCGGCTATCGCTGCACGCTGGGCGTACTGGTCGCGGTCGTCTGGCTGCCGCTGCGCCGCTGGATCGCCTAGGCCGCGCCCGGCCGCGACTCGGCCGGGCTGCGTAGAGGCGGTTCGTGCGCCGCTTGCCTAGAATCCGCGGCCAATGAAGATCGCCTGCATCGGCGGCGGACCCGCGTCGCTGTACTTCGCCATCCTGCTGAAGAAGCGCACACCCGCCGTCGAGATCGACGTCTACGAGCAGAACAAGGCGGACGACACCTTCGGCTGGGGCGTCGTGTTCTCGGACGAGACGCTCGGCAACTTCGAGACGGCGGACCCCGAGAGCTACGCCAGCATACGCGAGAACTTCGCCTACTGGACCGACATCGACACGTTCTATCGCGGAACGAAGGTCACGAGCACGGGCCACGGCTTCTGCGGCCTCGCGCGCAAGCGCCTGTTGCAGCTCCTGCACGCGCGATGTCGCGAACTCGGCGTTCGCCTGCACTTCCAGACCATGGTCACCGACATCGACCGCATGGTCGCCGAGAACGACCTGGTCGTCGCCGCCGACGGCGTCAACTCGCGCGTGCGCGATCGGTTCGCGAGCTCGTTCCACCCGCAGCTCGACTGGCGCAAGTGCAAGTTCGCGTGGTTCGGCACGACGAAGGTGATGACGGCGTTCACGTTCGTGTTCCAACCGACCGAGTGGGGGCTGTTCCAGGTGCACGCCTATCCGTTCGAGCAGGGCAGGGGCACGTGGATCGTCGAGTGTCGCGAGGAGACCTGGCGCCGCGCGGGCCTCGACGAGCTCGACGAAGCGCAGACGGCGGCCTTCTGCGAGCAGCTGTTCGCCGAGCACCTCGCCGGCGGGAAGCTGCTGACCAACCGTTCGATCTGGCGAACGTTCCCGACCGTGCGCTGCGAGTCGTGGCGCCACCACAACGTCGTGCTCATGGGCGATGCGGCGCACACCGCGCACTTCTCGATCGGTTCGGGCACCAAGCTCGCGATGGAGGACTCGATCGCGCTGGCCGATGCGCTGCTCGCGCATCCGACCTCGGTTCCGGCCGCATTGTTCGCCTACGAGGAGGATCGCCGGCTCGACGTGCTCAAGACGCAACGTGCGGCGCAGACGAGCCTCGAGTGGTTCGAGAACAGCGAACGCTACATCGGGCAGAGCCCCGAGCGCTTCGTGTTCAACCTCATGTCGCGCAGCCATCGCATCACCTACGACAACCTGCGGCGCCGCGATCCCGGGCTGATGGCCCGGCTGGACGTGCAGGTGGCGCGCGAGCAGGGTGCGGCCTCCGGCGACGAGGCGCCGCCGCCCGCGTTCACGCCGTTCGTGGTGCGCGGTCTGCATCTGCACAACCGCATCGTCGTGTCGCCGATGTGCCAGTACTCCGCGACCGACGGCGTGCCCGACGATTGGCACCTCGTGCACCTCGGCAGCCGCGCCGTGGGCGGTGCCGGTCTCGTCTTCACCGAGATGACCAACGTCTCCGCGCGAGCTCGCATCAGCGAGGGCTGTGCGGGCATGTGGAACGAGACGCAGATGCAGGCGTGGCGTCGCGTGACCGCGTTCGTGCACGCGCACTCGGCGGCGAAGGTCGGCATGCAGCTGGCCCACGCGGGGCGCAAGGGCTCCTGCAGCCGTCCCTGGCAGGGCGACGCGCCGCTGGCCGTCGGCGGTTGGCCCACCGAGGCGCCGTCGGCGCTGCCGTTCCGCCCGGGCTGGCCCGTGCCCAAGGCGATGGATCGCGCCGACATGGAGCGGGTGTGCGCCGAGTTCGTGCGCGCGGCGCAGCTCTGCGAACGCGCCGGCTTCGACGTGATCGAACTGCACATGGCCCACGGCTACCTGCTGTCGAGCTTCTTGTCGCCGCTGTCGAACCACCGCGGCGATGCGTACGGCGGTGCGCTCGCGAACCGCGCGCGGTTTCCGCTCGAGGTGCTGGCCGCGGTGCGCGCCGCGTGGCCGACGACGAAGCCGATCTTCGTGCGCATCTCGGCGACCGACTGGTTCGACGCCGAAGGCAAGGGCTTCACCGTCGACGAGGCGGTGCAGCTGTCGCGCTGGCTCCGCGATCACGGCGCCGACGTCGTCGACGTCTCGTCGGCGGGCAACGTGCCCGAGTCGCAGCCGCAGTACGGGCGCATGTACCAGGTGCCGTTCGCGGAGCGCATCCGCTTCGAGGCGGGCATGCCGGTCATGGCCGTCGGCGGCATCCACGGTGTCGACCATGCGCACACCGTCGTCGGCGCCGGCCGCGCCGACCTGTGTGCGATCGCGAGGGGGTTCCTGTCCGATCCCTACATGGTGCAGCGCGAGGCCAACGAACGGCGCCTCGCGCACCACCCGTGGCCGCCGCAGTACCTGGCCATCAGGCGTTGACGTGACGCGCGCGTGAGGTGCGGCGCGCACGGGCGATCTTCCCGGCGCCGCCGGCACACGCGGCCTCGGCAGCGTGCCGGCGGCGCACTACCCTGGGCGCGGTTCCCACCGAGAGTTCCCATGCAGGAAGCCTGGATCAGGCGTCGGTTCGTCTTCGATCTCCCCGTCGATCGCATCGGCACGCTGCTGTCGCGCCTGCGCGGCACGCAGCATCGCATCGCGGCCCTGGTGCGCGGCGTGCCGGCGGCCACGCTCACGCGCCGCGCCGGCGACAAGTGGTCGGTGCAGGAACACGTCGGCCACCTGCACGATCTCGAGGCGCTGCACCAGCAGCGCCTGCACGAACTCGCGGCGGGCACGGCGACGCTGTCGGCGGCGGACATGGACAACCGCGCCACCTGGGCGGCGGGCCACAACGAGGTGCCGTTCGCGAACGTGTTCGCGAGGTTCGTCGCGAGCCGCGACCGCCTGGTCGCGAGCCTGGCCCGACTCGACCGCGAATCGCTCGCGAGGCACGCCGTGCACCCGCGCCTGCAGCAGGCGATGCGGGCGATCGACGTCGCGTTCTTCACGGCCGAACACGACGACCACCACCTGGCCGCCATCGAGGCGCTGCTGGCCGCGGCGGGACCGCCCGAACCGGCGGCCGCGGTCGCCGCGACGTGGAGCCGGCTGCCGAGCGATGCACCCACGGCGCTGCTCGAACGGCGCCGCGTCATCGGCAACGAGGCGATGATCTCGCACATCACGCTGCACCGGGGTTGTGTGGTGCCCACGCACGCACACGCCAACGAGCAATTCGCCTGCGTGCTGTCGGGCCTCGTGCGCTTCGTGCTCGCCGATGGGGAGCAGGTGCTCGGTGCCGGGGACGTGCTGTACCTGCCGAGCCAAGCGCCCCACAGCGCCGAGGCGATCGAGACGGCGGTGGTGCTCGACGTGTTCGCGCCGCCGAGCGCGACGACGGGCATCGACGAACGTCGCGGCTGACCGCGCGCGTCAGCGCTGCGGCGGGGAGTAGACGGTCGCGTCCGAGCCGAAGAACACCAGCACACGCTCGTGGCCCTCGTAGCGCCTGCCGTGCGTGGTCTCGACGTAGTCGTCGCGGTTGCGGTGCAAGAGGCCCCAGCCGACCCAGGAGCGGTCCCAGGATTCGACGCCGCTGCCCTTCTCGTCGAGGATCTGCTTCTCGCTGCCGCCGAACAGGAACACGGGGCCGAACGCCTTCAGGTGCTGGATCGAATAGCCGTTCGGCAGCGTCGCGTCGTCCTTGCCGAACGTCGTCACGTCGAGGTAGATCAACGGGATCCACGTGCCCTGCCGGAGCTGCGTCTGCCCCGAAGCCTGGAGATCGGCCATCAGCTTCGGCACGTCGAACTCACCGTTGGCCTTGCGCGCCAGCGCGAAGTCGTAGTTCGTGCACGAGGCGAGCAACAGGATGACCGCCGCGGTGGCCCGGTGGCGCCCGATCTTCGTCGTCATGCCGGCAGCATATGGAAGGGCCGGGACAAAGGAACTCTGGGGCAGCTCGTCACGCGAGCTCAGTGCTGCCTCAGCGAGCCGCTCGAGGGCGCCGGGATCATGGGCAGCGTCGGCGGTCGCGTGTGCCCGTCGTCGCCGAACACGTCGATGCCGACGAAGCCGAGCAGCAGGTCGGCGAACTCGGCGACGTTGAAGCCGATGCGCAGCCCCACGAACAACGGCACGACACCGACCTCGACGCCGAACGCGTCGGACACGCGCTGCTGCGGCGAGAGGCGGAACGGCAGGTTGTCGTCGAGATCGAAGACGTCGCTGAGGAAGAGCCAGGACGTCACGTCGTCGTAGGCGTCCGGGGCGGCCGGATGGTTGCCTGATGCACCGGTCGCGAACACGCGCGACCACGAGTCCGAGTAGGCCACTGGGCCCAACGTCGTGAACGGGATGCCGGTGCCGTGGTTGGTCAGCACGTAGCCCGGTTGCTGCCACCAGGTGTCCTTGCCGTAGCCCCAGTCCGCGTACCAACCGCCGACGCTGCCCGCGAGCGGGCCCACCTTGGCTTCGACGGCGACGCCGAGCGCATCCTGGTGCCAGCGATAGAGGAAGCAGTCGTTGAAGTCGTCGTAGCGGGCGCGCAGGTAGGCGCAGCCGCCGCACGGCAGCATCGCGACCGCGCAGAGCAGCCAGCGCCGTGCGCGCGCCGCCGGGTGCTTGGCGGCGGACGCCGCCGCGGAGTGTGGAGCAGGATGGCGACGGGTCACGACGGCGCGAGTTCTATCCGCTGGGGCAGGCCACCGCCCGGTCTTTGCGGAGTGCCCGCTCAGCGCCCGGCGTCGGCGAGCGCGGCGCCAAGCCCGGGCAACCACGACACGTCCATGCCGGCGCCGGCCTGGCCGAGCTGCTGCTCGAGCTCGCGCATGGTCGCCGCGTCGGCGCAGAACACGGCCGGCACGATGAGCACGCGCGAGCGGCCGCGCTGGCGCAGTTCTGCCATCACCTGCGGCAGCGTCGGTTCCCCGTCGCTGCTGGCGACGGCGATGTTGGCGAACATGCTGCGCCGCTTGATGACCTTCTTCTGTTCGTGTGCGAGCCACGCGGCTCGATCCGCGGCGGCGACGCCCTTGGGCAGCACCACGACCGTCGTGCCGCCGAACGGTCCGCCGGCGAGCGGCAGGCCCGCGCCGTCGGCGAACGCCGCGACGGGCCAGTAGCCGTCGCCGCCGACGGCGAGGCGGCGCACGCGGCTCTTGGCCGTGCCGGCTTCGACCTCGCTCGCCGCGACGACGCGCGCCGCGTGATCCTGGGCGCGCAACGCCATCGCGTACGACTCGGCCCACTCGCGCGCTCGCGGCGAGTCGTTCTGCAGCACGAGCAACGTGGCTTCGCCGGCCGGCGCCGCGCCCGCCGGCAGCGACAGCTGGTTGCGCACGCGGTCGACGAGCGCCAGCGGTTCGTTCGCCAGCGTCGCCACGCTCGCCGCCGCGCCGACCTTCGCGCAGTCCGCGGCGACCGTGTCGAGCCGGGCCTGTTCGGTGCGGCACGCGAACAGCTGCAGCGAACGCACGACCGGCTGCTGGTCCGGCAGCGACTCCATCGACAGCCGCGTGAGGTCGCCGGGGTCGACGGCGATCAGGTCGACGTCCAGCCAATTGCCGTAGAGTGCGGTCCACAGGACCGCGGCGCCGCCGTCACCGGCGCCCGCGACGACGACGCGGTGTGCGTCGATCGGGAACCGGCGCGTCACGTACTCGACGATGCGGGCGAGCGCCAGCTGCATGCGTTCGTAGTCGGCGCGGAAACCGTCGCCGGAGACGTAGCGACCGCCGACCGCGAGATCGGGCTGGGCTTCGGGAAACGGTTGCTCGAGCACGGCCACGGCCGCGCGATCGCCGAGCGCCCGGCGCCAGAACGTGAACGCGTCCTCGGGTCGGGTCGTGCGATCGGGCAACCACACGAACAGCGGCAGCGCATCACCGTGCTCGGGCACCTCGAGCCGGTAGCGCAGCTCGGCCGGCACCTCGACGGCGTAGGTGCCCTCGTCGAGGTCGCGGGCCAGCGTCTGTGCGTAGACGAGGTAGTCGGCCTGCTGCGCGTCGCGCTGCGGGCGGGCCGCGAACAGCGCGGCCGCCGGTGCGATCGACACGACCGCGAACCGGCTGTCGGGGCTGCGCCGCCGGAACTGTGCCACGGTCCCGTCGTGGTAGGCGACGTGGAAGCCGCCCGCGACGTGCAGCACGGTGCTCGCGGGATGCGCGGCGCGCGCCTTGGCGACGTTGTCGCCCATCGCGTTGTCCCAGAGGTTCTGCGTGTCGTAGAGCCGTTCCTCGGGCGTGCCGCCGCCGCCGCCGCCCATGTGGCCCCGCACCGCGCGTTCGACGCGTTGCCAGTAGGCATCGCTGGCCGGGAAGATCTCGTCGGGCATCAGCGCGCGTTCGGCCGGCGACAGCGCGTCGACCGCGCGTTTGCCACCCATCGCGAGCGCTCGCCGCAACGAACCGGGGAAGTTGGCCGCGACCACGGGGATGCCGGCGAGCTTCGCCGCCTCGACCAGCGACCGGTAGGCGGTGCGGTAGTTCGGCCAGGGCCGCGCCTTGGCCAGGAACGCCGGCTCGTCGATGCGGCCCTGCAGGTAGTCGTCGAGCACGGCCTGCACGTCGTGTTCGAACATCTCCATCGACAGCACCACCTCGCCGTGCTTGCGCGTGAGCAGCCCCTCGAGCACGTGCAGCTCGACGCGGTGCGTGGTGTCGTCGACGTGGGTCTCGCCGAGGAAGACGGCGTCGAGCCCGGCGAGCCGGTCGAGCAGTTCGTTCCAACCGAGCTGCCGGTCGGTCCCGGTGTCCCAGACCAGCGTCGCGGCGTCGAGCGCCGGCAGCGGACGCGGAGCCTGCGCGACGGCGCCGAACAACAGGAACGAGGACGCGAGCACTGCACGGATCATTGCCCGCGCATGACACGGGTTGCGACGCGCGTCCGCAATGGCCCACATGGTCGCGGCGCGCGTTTCCCGGGCGTCAACCGCCCAGCAACTCCTTGGCCTCGGCGTTGTCGGGCGCGAGCTCGAGCACCCTGCGCAGCGTCGCCTGTGCCGCCGCCGCGTCGATGCCGAACTCGGCCCGCGCCTTGAGCAGCAGCACCGTGATCGACCGGTCGTGGATCGCGAGCGCACGTTCGGCGGCGTCGAGGGCCTCGGAAAACAGACTGTGGCCCAGGCAGACCTTGGCGCGCGTGATCAGCAGCCGCTGCCGTTCGGCGGACTTCTCGGCCGTGAAGGCGAGACCGCGCTCGAAGACGGCCTTCGCCTGCTCGTAGTCGCCATCCGTCATGAGGAAGTAGTGTTCCATGACGTACGGCTGGGCCAGGCCGACGTCGAGCTCGATCGCGCGCCGGCACGCGGCCCGCGACCGTTCGGGGTCGACCTCGGACCAGGCGAGCCCGATGTAGAACCAGGCGAGCGCCGAGTCGGGGAACAGGCGTTCGAGCGCCACGCCGGCGCGCTGCCGCTCCTCGCCCGAGCTGCAGAGCGCGAGGCGCTCGAGATAGACCTCGCTCGCGCCCGGCATGAACACGAAGGCGAGGCGGATCGCTTCGAGCGCGCGCTGATCGGCGTCGGGCTTGCCGTCGCGACCTGCCGCGACCGAGGCGAAGTACGCCTCGCGCGCGCTCTGCGGTTCGCCCAGGGCGGTCTCGATGCGGTCCGCCTCGGCGTCGCGCTTGCCGTCCCGGAGCACGATGGCGCGGGCGCGGGCCAACGAACGCGGTTCCTCGGCGTCGGGCGGAGCCTCGTCGAGCAGGGCCAGGGCCTCGTCGACGTGCGCCCTCTCGCCGAGGCTCAGTGCGAGCGCCGCGCGCAAGGGGGTCAGCCGCGGATCCTCGGCCAGCACCTCGCGGATCCTGGCCGCTGTGTCCGATCGGATGATGCCCGCCGCGACGTCGCGCGCCAGTTCGTCGCGTTCGCGCTGCGCCAGCGCGATGGCGCCGGCTGCGAGCCTGCCGCGCTGCGCCGCGAGGTAGCCGGTCACGCCGGCCGACACGAGCAGCGCGAGCAACAGGCCGAGCGTGAGCAGCGCCGCGCGCGGCTCGCGGCGCATCCAGCGCACGAGCCGACCCACGGTCCCGACGGGGCGTGCCGCGATCGGCCTGCCGGCGCGGAACGCCGCCAGGTCCGAGGCGAGGTCGAGTGCGGTCGCGTAGCGTTGCCCAGGTTCCTTCGCGAGCGCCGTGGCGACGATGACGCGCAGGTCGGCGGGCAGCCGCGCCGTCGTGCGCGGCACGTCGCTGGTCAGGATGGCGCGGTAGAGCCCCTCTCGCGTCGGCCGATGGAACGGCTGCTGCAGCGTCAGCACCTCGAACAGCGTCACGCCGAGCGCCCACACGTCGGCGCGCGCGTCGGTCGTCGCACCCTCGATCTGCTCGGGCGCCATGTAGGCCGGTGTGCCGAACACGTCGCCGGTGCGCGTCAGCTGGGGGCCCTCCTCCGCCAGTTCGCGGGCGATGCCGAAGTCGAGCACGACGACCTGGTCGGCGTTCGTGATCATGAGGTTGCCGGGCTTGATGTCGCGGTGCACGACGCCGACGCTGTGCGCCGCGTGCAGGGCCCGCGCCGCCTGTTCGATGCAGTGCACCGCGGTCGCCCGCTCGATCGTGGCCTCGCCAGCGCGCGCGCGCGCGAGTCGCTGGGCCAGCGACTCGCCCTCGACGAGGCGCATCGCGACGTACGGCTGGTCGGCCTCGAGATCGACGTCGTAGACCGTGCAGATGCCCGGGTGTTCGAGCCGCGACGTGATCGCCGCCTCGCGACGGAACCGCGCGAGCGAGGCCCCGCTCCACGCCGCGCCACCGGGCAGCAACTTGAGCGCGACCGTGCGGCCGACGCGCGTGTCCGTGGCGCTCCAGACCGTGCCCTGCCCGCCGTGGCCGAGTTCGCGCCCGAGCACGTAGGCGCCGATGCGATCCCCGGCGCGCGGTCCGAGCGCCGCACCGGGCAGCACCGGCGCCAGCGTGTCGGCACCCGGCGGCGTCAGGAACCCGCCCACCTGCCCCTCGGCGGCGAGCAGGCGTTCGACCTCGGCCCGCGCCTCGGCGTCGTCGGCGAGATCGCGCTGCAGCAGCACGGCGCGAGCCGCGGGGTCGAGGTCCACGGCCTGTTCGAAGACCGAGCGCACGCGCTGCCATCTTCCGGCGGGGCTCATGACCCGTGCATGCTACCCGTGGCCGCGGCCCGCGACCTTCAGCGACCCGTCTGCTTGAACAGCCGGAACAGGTCGCTGTCGGTCGACAGCACGAGGTTCGTGCCGCTGCCGAGCACGGCCTTGTAGGTGTCCATCGTCTTGACGAAGGTGTAGAATTCGCGCGCCTCGGGGCTCTGGTCGTAGGCCTCGGCGTAGATGCGCGTCGCCTCGGCGTCGGCCTCGCCGCGGTTCTGCTGCACCTGCTTGTAGGCGACGGACTCGATCTCGCGCAGGTCCTTCTCCTTCTTGCCGAGGATGCGCGCGGCCTCGCCCTCGCCTTCGCTGCGGAAGCGCTGCGCGATCTGCTGCCGCTCGCTGATCATGCGCTGGTAGATGCGCGTCAGCACCTCGCTGTTGTAGTTCACACGCTTGATGCGCACGTCGAGCAGCTCGATGCCGAGCGGCGCGAGCTTGGGCGCGGCGGCGGCGAGGATGTCCTTCTGGATCTCGAGGCGGCCTCGCTTGGCGTTCGGCAGCACCGAGGTCAAGGAGATCTGCTTCTCGAGGTCGGGTGGCAGCACGCGCGACTTGTCGCTGCGGATGATCTCGATCAGCTCGTGGCTCGCGACGGCCGTGCGCACCTCGCTGCCGATGATGTCTTCGAGCCGCGACTGCGCGCTGCGTTCGTCCTTCAGCGCGACGTAGAACCTCGCGGCGTCGCCGATGCGCCAGCGGCCGAAGGCGTCGACCTCGATGTAGGTCTTGTCCTTCGTGGGCATCTCGGTCGCCATGCCGTCGAACTCGAGCACGCGCTTGTCGAGGCGCGTCACGTCCTGCACGAACGGCGTCTTCCAGTGCAAACCGGGTTCGCTGATCGGGTCGCCGACCGGGCGACCGAACTGCGTCACGATGACGGTGTCCGTCTCGCGCACCGTGTAGAACGCGCCGCTGAACACGAGCAGCAGGAACAGCGCGAGCAGCGCGATGAGTATCGTGGTGATCCTCACTTGACCGCCTCCTTGCCGCCGACCTGCAGCAGTGGCAGCAGCTGCGTCACCTTGTCGTCGACGATCCACTTGCTCGCGAGCGCGGGCAGCACGGTCGCCATCGTCTCGAGGTAGAGGCGCGTGCGCGTCACCGCCGGGGCCTTGATGTACTGCGCGAGCACGGCGTTGAACGCCGCGGCGTCGCCGAGCGCCTCGTTGACGCGCTTGAGCCGGTAGCCCTCGGCCTCGGTGATCTTCTGCGCCGCCTCGCCCTGCGCGCGCGGCACGACCTTGTTGTACTCGCCGTTGGCGATGTTGATCATGTTCTCGCGGTCCTGCTGGGCCTTGTTGACCTCGTTGAACGACGCCTGCACCTCGCGCGGCGGGTTGACGTTCTTCAACTGCAGCTGGTCGATGCCGAGGCCGAGTTCGTAGGCATTGGCCATCTCGCGCAGCCGCCGCGCCGCCTCCGTCTCGATCTCCCCGCGGCCGACCGTGATGACCTCGTCGACCGTGCGGTCGCCGATGATCTCGCGCATGACGGCTTCGCTGAGGTCGCGCAGCGTCGAAGCCGGCTCGCGCACGTGGAACAGGAAGAGGCGCGGGTCTTCGACGTGGTACTGCACGACCCACTCGACGAGCGCGGCGTTGAGGTCGCCCGTCACCATGCCCTTCTCGCGCTGCGGCTCTTCGCCGACCTGGTCCGGGTTCGTGTAGTCCGGCGTGCCGAAGCCGAACTCCAGCTTGAGCTGGCGCCGCGTCGGCACGATCGAGACCTCGTCGACGCCGAGCGGCATCTTGAAGTGCAAGCCGGGTTCCTGCGTCGAGCTGTACTTGCCGAACCGCAGCACGACTCCGACGGCGTTCGCCGGCACCTGGTAGTACGTGGTGAACAGCACGATCGCGAACAGCAGCAGCGGCACGAGCCAGAATAGGCGGCGCAGCCGCGACCAGTCGGGTCGATCGCGGAAGACGATGGTGGGGCGCGTCATGCCCTTCTTGTACCCGCACCGCACCCCACACCCCAACGAATGCGCCCGTCACCCGACCACGAGCGCGCACGCAGCCCAACGCCAGCACCGGCCTCCGATGCTGCGAAGGCGCCGTCAGGCGCCTCCAGCCACAGGAGGCCCCGAGTCGCCGAGCGCGCAGCGGCCCGTGTCAGAACCGGTCTCCGATGCTCCGAAGGCGCCGTCAGGCGGCGGAGGAGCAGCGGGAGGTCCTGAAATGGTCCGCGCCTTCGGCGCGGCCCGTGTCAGAAACTCGACTGCCAGTTGCGCGGGTGTCCCCGTTCGTCGACGACGAGGCTCCGCGTGTCCGGCGGCAGCACCTGCAGCGACTTGAGGCACTCGATGACGCAGTCCTTGTCGTGCGCGGACAGGTTGGCGAAGGCCTGCTTGGCCGCCAGGGCCTCGCCGTCGTGGGCCAGCACGGCTTCGCGCAGCGTCGTGAACTGGCCGTGGTGGAAGTAGGGCGGCTCGTTGGCGCAACCCCACAGCTTCTTGGTCAGGAACTTGCGGTTGCCGGCGAAGAACGCGGCCGAGCCGGCGGCCTCCTGCATGTCGAGCGGCTCGACGTTCGGATCGGTCGGCCCGGCGCAGATGTCGTGCAGCTTGAGGTCCGTGAACGCCGGGACCTCCGTGACGCCCTGATGTCGCTTCAGGCGCGGGCCAGGCAGCCACTTGTCGTTGAGGTGCACCGACAGCGGCGGCGCATCGCCGGGGCGCAGGTTGCCGGCCGGGTTGTAGGGGTTGGGTTCGACGAAGTCGTCGCTGTTGAGCGGCAGCGACGGAACGTGGCACACCGCGCAGCCCATCGACGTGAACAGCTGTTCGCCGCGCGTGATCGCGGTCTCGACCACGGTGTCGCGCGGGATCACGCGGCCCGGCACCGCCAGGGCCGCCTGGTACATCGTCACCGCGGTCACGTCGGCGCGCGTCAGCTCGTTCGTGAACGAGTCGCCGTCCGGGTCGGTGTCGAGGCCGAAACGTTCCGTCGACTGGATGCCGTGGTGGTGGTTGTAGGCGTTGTTCGTGAACTGGCGCAGCGAGATGACCGCACCGGCCTGGTGGAACGGCCGCACGATGAGATTGGGCGGGTTCGAAGCACCGGTCGAGGCGAGGCTCGGCGCGGGCAGGCCCGTGACCTGCGAGGTGTCCCACGTGCCGTTCGCGTTGCGCGTGATGACGCCGAACGAGATGCCCTTGCTGGCGAGCGGCAGGGACCCGCCGAGCGGGGTCGCATCGCGGATCGACTGCAGGTTCGCCGTGATCTCGCGTGCCAGCAGTTCGATGTAGCCCGAACCCATCATGCCGATCGTGGCCCGGTAGTTCGCGATGCTCTGCATCGTCGCCGGCAAGCCGTTCTCCTGCAGCGTGCCGCGCGTGGGCACCAGATCGGCGCCGTCGAACGTCGCGAAGTCGAAGCGGTGGCCGAGCACGAACACGCCCGTGACGAAGTCGCCGCCGCCGCCCGGGATGCCGAACGGCGCATTGTGGCAGCCAGCACAGGAGTTGGAATCGCGCGCCGAGATGCGGTTGAACGCGCGTGGGAAGACCAACGGGTTGCTCGGATCGACGATGGGCCCGCCGGTGCCCTTCGTCAGCGGTCGCCCGGCACCTTCCTCCGACGTCCAGTTGGCGCTGAACAGGTCCTGGCCGTGGTGCAGCAGGTCCTTGGCGGGGATCGTGTACTCGTCACCATCCTGGAGGTGGTGTTGGATCGAGATCTCCTGGCCGAGTACGTAGGGCGGAGGCGGCTGGCAGGTTGCGTTGGCGGCAGCGAACAGTGCGGCCGACGCGGCCGCGAGCGAAGACGAGCAGGGCGAGAAGAGCTCGAGCACGAAAACCTCCAAGGAGCAGGACGCATCAGCTTGCACCGCTGCGCGGGGTGGTGCCAGTCCCCCGAAGGGCCTCGTCGCGCGCACGGCGCGGGGCATCGCGACGCGTGGTTCCGGTTCCGCACTCGCCAGAGCGCGATGCGTGCACGGACTTGCGCAATCCGTACGCGGTCTCGCGCAGTGACGCATGGCGCGAACGTGCCTTGGGTCGCTACGCGCTGACTCGCTTCGCTCTGCGCTCGAGCCAGAGGTACGCGAGCACGGCGAGACCGCCATTGCACAGGGCCGGCGCCGAACCCAGCAGCAGCAGCCAGTAGAGAGGCAGGCCGAATCGATCGGTCCAATCGACGGCGCCGTGCAGCAGCCAGTTGGCGAGGCTGGCCGCGGCGGCGCCGACGGCGAACATGAGCCAGTGATGCGGCGCCAGCACGGACGGGCTGCGCTCGCAGCGGTTCGCGAGCAACGGCGCCGACAGCAGCAGGAACCCGAACATCGCCAGAAAGCCGATCGCCGCGAGCGGCCAGAACTCCATCGCGCCGGCCTTGACGACGCGCACGCCGAGCAGCCCGACCGAGAACACGACGAGCAGCGGCGCGGCGGCGATCAGGGCCGCGAGGCCGGCCGCGACGAACCGCCGCCGGTTGCGGCGCGCGAGGTCGGGATCGGGCGAGGTCGATGCGTGCATGAGCGGCGGGTGGACTCCGTCTCCGAGCCGTGTGTGGCCTGCCTGCGGCAGGCGCGCGGAGTCCGGACAACGGTACTGTATCCCGGGATCCCGCATCGACGTGCACGAGGCGGCAAGTTGCGCCTCTCTGAACGGGGACCGTTGGGTAAGCTCGGCGGACAGTGTTGCCCTCGCACCTCCGGATCCTGGCCCTCGGTTCCCTGCCCGTGTTCGCCGCCTGCGGCGGAGATCGGGCGGCCGACGCGACGCCCTCACCGGCGCCTCCGCCCGCTGGCACCGCGCTGGCCGCGAAGCAGGATCGTGGACCGACGCCGGGTCAGGGCGAGTTCGTCACCTACCGTCAGGCGATGCCGGGCGGCGACGTCGAGTTCACGATGGTGCCGATCGCAGGCGGCACGTTCACGATGGGCAGCCCCGCGAGCGAGCCCGGCCGCCACGACGACGAGGGCCCGCAGGTGCGGGTGCAACTCGAGCCGTTCTGGATGGGCCGGTGCGAGGTGACCTGGGCCGAGTACGACCGGTGGAACTTCGACACCGAGCGCCCGCAGAGCAAGAAGCCCGACGGCATGGCGCGGCCGACGCCGCCCTACATGGACATGACGTTCAACATGGGGCGCGATGGCTTCCCCGCGATCTGCATGTCCCACGTCGCGGCGCAGCAGTACTGCAAGTGGCTGAGCCAGAAGACGGGCCGCTTCCATCGCCTGCCGACCGAGGCCGAATGGGAGTACGCGTGTCGCGCCGGCAGCACGACGGCGTGGTCGTGCGGCGACGACCCGGCGGCGCTGACCGGGTTCGCGTGGTTCCTGGCCGACAGCGCGCGCGAACTCGAGCCCGGCGCCAAGCCCGTGCCCGCCTACCACAAGGTCGGCGAGAAGCAGGCCAACGCATGGGGCCTGTGCGACATGCACGGCAACGTCGCCGAGTGGGTCGCGGACCACTACGTCGCCGACGCGTATGCCGAGGCGCACGGTGCCTCGCCCAGAACCGCGCCGTTCCTGCCGCCGCCTCGAGATGCGCGCGGCCGTCCCATCCGCTTCCCGCACGTCGCGCGCGGCGGCAGCTGGCGCGACGAGGCGCCAGCACTGCGCTCGGCGGCGCGCTGCTCGTCCGAGCCGGCCTGGAACTCGCGCGACCCGCAGATTCCCAAGAGCTGGTGGTACCTCACGGAGGGCCAGCACATCGGTTTCCGCGTCGTGCGACCGTGGCGCGAGCCATCGGCCGAAGAGCGCGCGCGGTTCGAAGAACTCTGATCCCGTCCGCCCTCGATCCACCCATGAGCACGACCCGACGTTCCTTCTTGCGCACCGCTGCGGCGGCCGCCACCGCCTCCAGTCTCGGCAAGGCCCTCGCCGCCGGCCGATCGCCGCAGGGCCAGGGCGCCGACGAACTCAAGGTCGCCTTGATCGGCTGCGGCGGCCGCGGCAGCGGCGCCATCACGCAGGCGCTGAGCACGAAAGGCCCGACGCGGCTCGTCGCCATCGCCGACATGTTCGTCGACCGGCTCGAGGGCTGCATCGAGGCGCTCAGCGAGAACGACGCGTTCAAGGGCCGTGTCGAGGTGCCGCGCGAGCGGCGCTTCGTCGGCGTCGACGCCTACAAGGGCGTGCTCGATTCGGGCTGCGACGTGGTCGTGATCGCGACGCCGCCGCACTTCCGCCCGTCGCACTTCGAAGCCGCGGTCGCGGCCAAGAAGCACATCTTCTTCGAGAAGCCGGTCGCCGTCGACGGGCCCGGCGTGCGCCGCGTGATGGCCGCGGCCGAACAGGCCAAGAAGCTCGGGCTGTCGGTCTGCAGCGGCCTGCAGCGGCACCACCAGAACGGCTACCTCGAGATCATGCGCCAGATCCACGGCGGTGCGATCGGCAAGATCCTGTTCGCACGCTGCTCGTGGAACCAGGGCGGCCTGTGGGTCCACGACCGCCAGCCCGAGTGGAGCGACATGGAGTGGCAGCTCAAGAACTGGCTCTACTTCACGTGGCTGTCGGGCGACCACATCGTCGAGCAGCACGTGCACAACCTCGACGTCGTCAACTGGGCGATGCAGGCGCACCCGGTTCGCGCGCGCGGCATGGGCGGCCGGCAGGTGCGCACGGATCCCAAGTACGGCCACATCTTCGACCACCACGCGGTGCAGTACCAGTTCGACAACGGCGCGTGGTCGTTCTCCGAGTGCCGCCAGATCGACGGCTGCCTCAACGACGTCAGCGAGCACGTCTACGGCACGCTCGGCGAGGCGCACATGGACTCGGGTCGCTGGCGCGTCACGGGCGAACACGAATGGACGTGGTCGGGCAAGAACAACGACCCGTACCAGAGCGAGCACGACGACTTCTTCGCCTCGGTGCGCGCCGGCAAGCCGTTCAACGAGGGACAGATGGTCGCCGAGAGCACGCTGACCGCGATCATGGGTCGCATGGCGACCTACTCGGGCAAGGAGATCACCTGGGAGCAGGCGCTCGAGAGCGACGAGAAGTGGGGGCCCGACAGCTACGAGTTCGGGCCGCTGCCCGTCGATCCGGTGCCGATGCCGGGCCAGAAGCGCGGGTAGGGCGGGGCGGGCGGCGTCGAGGCCGGACCGCGATCGCGTTCGAGCAGCGTTCGACTCGGGGCTGCGGGCACTCTTCATGCGCGGTCCCGCCCTGACCGGGCCCCGGTACCAGGGAAGGCCATCCGTAGAATCCACATGAAGCTGTGGATTATCTGGTATTATCCACAACGTGATGTTCTTCCGACGCAGCCTGCTGGCGGACCTCCTCGGCCCGACCTCACGCAACAAGGTGTGCCTTCTCTTCGGGGCGCGACAGACCGGCAAGACGGCCCTGCTTCGACACGTGCTGGAGAAGTCCTCAGCGGCACAGCTCTACGACCTGCAGGACTCGGCCCTGCGTCGCCAGTTCGAGTCGGATCCGGCGCGCTTCGGGCGCGAGGTCCGCGCGCTGCCGAAGCACACGAAGGCGGTCGTCGTGGACGAGATCCAGAAGGTGCCGGCGCTGCTGGAGGAGGTGCAGGCCCTCTACGACGCGGCCCCGAATCGCTGGCGGTTCTACCTGACCGGCAGTTCGGCGCGCCGCCTGCAGGCGGGTGCCGCCAATCTGCTGCCGGGGCGCAGTCACCTGTTTCGGCTCCATCCTGTGACGAGATGGGAGGAGGGCATTGCGGACCTCGAGGTCGCACGACCCGAAGCCTCGCTGCCGCGCGGAGTGCGCTTGCCGCCAGCCTTCGCGGAACAGGCGTTGGAGCGACGGTTGCTCTTCGGCAGCCTGCCGGGGGTGCGATCGGAGTCCGTCGCGTCGGCGACGGCGACTCTGGACACGTACGTCGGCAACTACGTCGAGGAGGAGGTTCGCCGCGAAGCGCTCGTGCGCGACTTCGGTTCGTTCCTCGTGTTCCTGCGGTTGTCGGCCTTGGAGTCAGGCCAGGTGGTGAACCTCGCGGGCCTCGCGCAGGAGAGCGGCGTGCCGGCGAGCACCCTGAAGAACCACTACCAGGTGTTGGTCGACACCTTCCTCGGGCACTGGATGCCGGCTTTCGGCCATCCGTCGCGCAAACGCGTGCTGTCGACACCGCGGTTCTACTGGTTCGATCTCGGCGTACGCAATGCCGCGGCGCAGCTACCGCCGACCCGTGAACTGCTGCAGAGCCAGGGTGGCCGGCTGCTCGAGCACTGGGTCGCGCAGGAGCTGATCGCACGGGCGAGCTACCTCGGCCGCGGGCACCGCGTCAGTTTCTGGCGCACCGTGGATGGAGTCGAAGTCGACTTCGTGTACGAGGCTCCACGCGCCGACCTGCCGATCGAGGTCAAGTGGACGGAACGTCCGCGACCCGAAGATGCGCGCCATGTCGAGCGGTTCCTCGACCGGTTCCCGTCGCGCAGCAAGCGAGGCGTGCTTGTCTGCCGGTGTGATCGCGCCCAGCAACTGACCGACCGGGTCACGGCGATTCCGTGGTCGGCGTTGTGACGGGCATCCGACGGACGCGGCTCGCGGCATGCTTTGCGCGCTGGCCGTGATGCCGTGGCTGCTGAGGATCGTCGAGTATCGGGCGGGCGACCAGCGAGGGTACGCGCATCGCCGTCACGAACCGGCGGATGCCGGTGCCAGCATCATTGAGCGTTCGAAAGCGGCGAGCGCGCCGCACGGCATCAGCGCGCGCGCAGCGCGACCGCGAACTCGCCGCCCGCCGCGCCGATCGTGAGCAGGGCGGGCGCGACGTCGAGCGCCACCTTGCCGCCGTCGGCCGCGCACAGCGACGCCGCGACGCGGTAGCGCCCGGGCGCG
>DASUFY010000035.1:0-12883 GCA_036274315.1 Planctomycetota bacterium
CGTCGGCGAGGCCGCAGGCACAACAACCGAGAAGGATCCTCACGCCATGCGCACCCATCTCCCCCTCTGCATGCTCGCTGCGGCCGCGTCGCTCGCCGCTCAAGACACGTTCCCGCTGCCGGCCTCCGCGGCGACGGGCAGTACGAACGGCACCGAAGCCACCGCCCCGTTCCTGGCACCGATCCGCATGGGCCAGCACCGGCTCGTCGACCGCAACACGCTCAATGGCCAAGGCCTGCCCGCGTCGTTCAGCCTGTGGGACATGTCGGCCTTCGACCCGACCGGTCGCTATGTCTTCACGCCGTCCGAGAACCCCTCGGGTGCCGGCATCTTCCGCTACGACACGGTCAGCCACCAGATGGTCGTGCTGATGGCCGGCAACACGGCGCTGCCGCGCAGCGGCAACCCGGTCGGCTGGTCGGCCGGCAACGACAACTTCGGCCGCTTCGACCCCTGCACGTTCACGCCCAACGGCACCATCATCACCGGCGAGGAGACCACGGGCGGCCGCCTGTTCGAGGTCACGAACCCGTTGTCGAACGGTCCGTTCAACGTGCGCTGGCTGACCAGCATCCCGTCGATGAACCACGAGGGCATGCGCTTCGACGCGGCCGGCAACCTGTACACGGTCGACGAGGACAACTCGGGCTGCGTCTACAAGTTCGTGCCCGGAACGCCCGGCGACCTCAGCGCTCCCGGCCAGTCGTTCGTGCTCAGCGTCGACGCCTACGCCGCCGATCCGAACGCGGCCCCGAACCAGAACTGGAACTCGACCACCAACCGCCTGACCACGCGCGTCGGCGCCGCGCACTGGGAGCCGCTGACGGGCCGGAACGGCCAGCAGATCACGACGCAGAATCCGTTCGTGTACGCCACCGTGAACGCCGGCCGCCTCGCCGCCGACGAAGTCTTCGGCACGCCGTTCGGCCGCCCCGAGGACATGGACCTGAACCGCCTCGCCAATGGCAATCAGTGCATCTACTTCGCCGCGACGAGCGAGAACACGATCTACTCGATCGAGCTCACGGGCGCGTCGACGGCGATCGTGCGCCACTTCGTCGACTACGACACCATCAACCTGGCCACGGGCACCGACGTCAACCCGCTGCAGAACGACCCGTACACGAGCGCCGGCCCGGGCACGGTCTTCGACGCGCCCGACAACATCTCGTCCGACGCGTTCGGCAACATCTACATCGTCGAAGACGGCGAGCCCAACGGCGGCGACATCTGGAAGGCGACTGACGCGAACCGCGACGGCGTCGCCGAGGCGATCGGCATCTTCGTGAGCCTCGGCATCACGGGCTCCGAGCCGACCGGCATGATCTGGCACCCGACCGATCCCTATCGCTTCCTCGTCAACGTGCAGCACCCGGCGAGCGGCAACGACGCCACGTGGGTGTTCGACACGCGACCCTACGCGGGCAGCAACCAGGACCTCGAGCTGCTGACCGGCGTCAACAAGGCGCCGACCGCAGCGCCCGGTGAGTTCGTGCGCACGGCCGCCGGCTTCGACACCGTCGTCGTCGGCGTGCGCTCGCCGGCCGCCTCGCTCGATGCGCAGCCGTTCGCGGTGCTGGTCCAGCCGTTCTTCACGGCCTCGGGCATGGCGCCCTTCCTGCCGCCGCTGTGGATGAACCCGTTCCTGGCGACGTTCCCGCTCGTCGGTGGCTACGTCGGTCAGTTCCCGACCGTGCTGCCGTACGGCGGCAGCTCGACCGCGGTGCTCGTGCCGCCCGGGCTCGCCGGGCTCAGCATCATGGTGCAGGGCCTCGCGGTCGCGCCGACCGGCGAGCTCGTGCTCACCGACGGCCACGAGGTCGTGCTGCAGTAGCGCGCGCCGCCGCGCCGCGCCTCACGCCGCCAGTCTCGACAGGTCCGCGACGCGGTTCATGAGCGCATGCAGCTGCGCCAGCAGCGCGAGCCGGTTCTGCCGCAGCGCCATGTCCTCGGCGTTGACCATGACCGTGTCGAAGAACGCGTCGACGGGCGCACGCAGCGCAGCACACTGCGCGAGCGCGCTCTCGTAGTCGCCGCTCGCGAACTTCGGCTCCACCGCGGCCGCGACCTTCTGCAGCGCGCCGTGCAGCATCTTCTCGGGCTCTTCGTGCAGCAGGCTCGTGTCGACCTTCGTGCCGACCGGGGCCTCGCTCTTCTTGAGGATGTTGCCGATGCGCTTGTTGGCCGCCGCGAGCGCTTGCGCCTCGGGCAGCGCCGCGAACGCGCGCACGGCGGCCAGCCGCCGGTGCACGTCGGCGAGCCGCTGCGGGCGCAGGCTCACGACGGCGTCGATCTCCTGGGCCGTGTAGCCCTGGTCCTTGAGCGTCGTCGCCAGCCGATCGAAGACGAAGTCGCCGAGGGCCTGGCTCGGGTCGGTGATGAGCGCACCGAACGCGGGCACCGCGAGCGCCACGAGTTCGTCGAGCTGCAGCGGCAGCTCGCGTTCGACGAGCATGCGGATCACGCCGAGCGCGTGCCGTCGCAGCGCGAACGGGTCCTTGTCGCCGGTCGGAGCCTGGCCGATGCCGAACAGGCCGACGAGCGTCTCGAGCTTGTCGGCGAGCGCCACCGCGACACCGAGGGCGCTGCGCGGCAGTTCGTCGCCGGCGAAGCGCGGCTTGTAGTGGTCCTCGATCGCGTCCGCGACCTCGGCCGGTTCGCCGTCGTGGCGCGCGTAGTAGCCGCCCATGACGCCCTGCAGCTCGGGGAACTCGCCGACCATGTCGGTCAGCAGGTCGGCCTTGGCGAGTTGCGCCGTGCGATCGGCGGCGGCCGCGAGCGCCTCGCCGCCTAGGCTCGAGCCGATGCCGCGCGCGATCGTACGCACTCGCTCGACGCGTTCTCCCTGCGTGCCGAGCTTGTTGTGGTAGACGACCCTGGCCAGGCCCGGCAGCCGCGAGGCGAGCGTCTTCTTGCGGTCCTGATCGAAGAAGAACTTCGCATCGGCGAGCCGCGGCCGCACGACGCGCTCGTTGCCGCCGATCACGGCGCTCGCATCGCTCGGGCGGATGTTGCTGACGACGAGGAACTTGTTCGTGAGCTTGCCGGCGCCGTCGAGCAGCGGGAAGTACTTCTGGTTCTGCTTCATCGTCAGGATGAGGCACTGCTGCGGCACGGCGAGGAACTCGGGTTCGAACGTGCACAACAGCACGTTGGGTCGTTCGACGAGCCCGGTCACCTCGTCGAGCAGCGCGTCGTCGTCGATCGGCACGAGCCCCTCGGCGCTGGCCCTCGCGTGCAGCTGTCGTTCGAGCTCGGCGCGGCGCGCCGCGAACGACGCGACGACCGCCCCCTCGTCGGCCAGCTGCCTTGCATAGCTGTCGGCGTTGCGCACGGCGAGCACGGGCGCCTTGGCCTCGAAGCGGTGGCCCTGCGTCTCGCGACCGGCGCTGAGCCCGAGTGCCTTGACCGGCACGACGTCGGCGCCGTGCAGCGCGACGAGGCGGTGTGCGGGGCGCACGAACTTCACCGACGTCCAGCCGTCGGCCTGCTGGTAGGTCATGACCTTCGGGATCGGCAGCTTCTGCAGCGTCTCGTCGAGAGCCTGCTGCAGGCCTTCGGCGAGGGCCTTGCCGGCCACGACGGTGTCGAGGAACAGCGTCTCGTTCTTGCCGTCGCTCGCGCGCACGAGCCGCGCCATGGCGCTCGCATCGGCGCCGACGGCGGCGAGCTTCTTGAGCAGCACGGGCGTCGGTTTGCCGGCGGCGTCGAGGCCGACCTTGACCGGCACGAGCTTCTGCTGCACGGCCTGGTCGGCGGCGCGCGCGGCGACCTCGTCCACGTGCACCGCGAGGCGGCGCGGCGTGGCGAACGTCGTCGCCACGGCGCCGGCGCTGGCGAGCCCCTGGGCGCGCAGGCTGTCGGCGAGCACGCCGCCGAACGCGTCGCCGAGCTTCTTCAGCGACTTCGGCGGCAGCTCTTCGACCAACAACTCGATCAGCAGGCTCTTCGTGCTCATGGGGGGCGAAGGATCCTACGGCCTGCCCGACTGGCGAAGCCAGCGCCGCGGCAGCTTCCAGCGCTGCTCGGGCGTCGAGCGAGAGGGGCGCCACCGTAAGCCGTGCATGTGCCGCCGAGCGTCAGTCTTCGGCGAACACCGCGTCGAGGGTCGCGCAGTCGAGGATGCGTTCGGTCCAGCGGTCGAGTTCGGCGGTGGTCGCGGTGCGCAGGCGGTGCTCGATCGCGGGGGACAGGGGACCGAAGCGGTGGTTGAGCTGGCGCAGCAGGGTTTCGGTGCGGCCCTGGGAGAGCCCCTGGGTGAGTCCCTGGGAGAGTCCCTGGGTGAGTCCCTGCTGGATTCCGACCTCCATCCCTTCGCGGCGCAGCTTCTCGGCAGTGCTCATGAACGTGTTCTCCTCTCGTTGCAGGTGTTTCTCGAGTGCCATGTGCACGTCCTCGACCGGGGTCTCGGTGACGTGCAGAAGATACCACCCGAACTTCGCGATGGCGTCGCGGCCGATCGGCGGTCCGTCGTCGGTGTCGACGGCGCGCAGCAGCGGACCCCAGCGCTCGAGCGCGGCGATCGTCTGGGCCGGGTCGAAGTGGCGCAGGAAGCGCAGGCTCAGGTGGTTCAGCGTGCAGAGCGGGGTCAGGCCGCGGGCGAGGATCCAGGCTTCGCTGCGCTCGCTGAGGTTGTCGGTCACGCACCGGAGGCGCGGCTGCATCTCCTCGACCAGGCGCGCGGCTTCGGCGGGGAGCTCGTCGATGCCGGCCGGCAGATCCGGCCGGAGGTCGGGCGGGCCCTGGCCGTGGTGGAGCACGACCGCGATCACGGGCGCGTGTGGCGAGGAGCGCCGGCGGCGCGTGCCGTGCGCGAGGTACACGCTGTAGCGCAGCACCTGGTCGTGCAGGCGCCGATCGCGAGAGCTGTGGTGCTCGACGATCACGAGTGCGCGCACCTTCGCGCCGTGCATGTGCACCTCGTAGACGATGTCGGTGACGCCGAGCCGCAGCCCGAGGCCGTGCACGCGCTCGGAGCAGAGCCGCAGTGTCGACCAGTCGAGCACGGCGACGAGGGCCGCCGGCAGACACGACCGCAGCCAGCCCGCCGCGTGGCGCGGGTGCCGGTGCGCGAAGTGGAACCAGGTGTCGTGCGGTGTCGGTGTGCCCATGCATGCCCTCCTGGGCAGTGGCATGGGGAGCGCGGATTCTGCCAACAAATCGGCGGCGCCGTGCGGCGCCTCGCCGGCGATCGCGTCAGTCTTCGGCGAACACCGCGTCGAGCGTGCCGCAGTCGAGGATGCGTTCGGTCCAGCGGTCGAGTTCGGCGGTCGTGGCCGTGCGCAGGCGGGCCTCGATCGCGGCAGGCAGGGGACCGAAGCGGTGGTGGAGCTGTCGCAGCAGGGTTTCGGTGCGGCCCTGCGTGAGTCCTTGTTGGATCCCGACCTGGAGCCCCTCGCGGCGCAGCTTCTCGGCAGTGCTCATGAACGTGTTCTCCTCTCGTTGCAGGTGCTTCTCGAGTGCCATGTGCACGTCCTCGACCGGGGTCTCGGTGACGTGCAGAAGATACCACCCGAAGGCCGTGATGGCGTCGCGCCCGATCGGCGGTCCGTCGTCGGCGTCGACGGCGCGCAGCAGCGCGCTCCAGCGCTCGAGCGCGGCGAGGGTCTGGACCGGGTCGCAGTGGGGCAGGAAGCGCAGGCTCAGGTGGATCAGCGTGCCGAGCGGCGTCAGGCCCCGGTCGAGGATCCAGGCTTCGCTGCGCGCGCCGAGGTCGTCGGTGACGCACCGCAGGTGCGGTTGCATCGATTCGAGCAGCGCCGCTGCTTCCTGGCCGAGTTCGTCGAGGCCGGCCGGCAGCTCGGGTCGAAGGTCGAGACGGCCCTGGCCGTGGTAGAGCACGACCGCGATCACTGCTGCCGTTGGCGAGGAGCGTCGGCGCCGGGAGCCGTGCGCGAGGTGCACGCTGTAACGGAGGACCTGGTCGTGCAGGCGCACATCGCGGAAGCTGCGGTGCTCGATCAACAGCAAGGCGAGCAACTCCGTGCCGCGCAACCGCACCTCGTAGACGAGGTCGGTGAGGCCGAGCCGCAAGCCGAGGCCGTGCACACGTTCGGAGCAGAGGCGCAGCGTCGACCAGTCGAGCACGGCGACGAGGGCTGCCGGCAGGCACGACCGCAGCCAGGCCGCCGCGTGGCGTGCGTGCCGGTGCGTGAAGTGGAACCAGGTGTCGTGCGGTGTCGGTGTGCCCATGCGTGCCCTCCCTTGCAGTGGCATCGCAGCCGTGCTTTTCGGCGAAGAATCGTCAGATCGTCGTGCGGCCAGCCCACACGTCGGCCGTGCCGGGGGTGTCAATCCTGTCTCCGCGGACCCGCATGACGGCCATCCCGCGAGTGCACGCTACACTGCCCGCCTCACCTGGCTCGCAGTGAGCCGGACCCCGGAAGCCAATGCGTGCACTCGCTGTCGTCGGTCTGCTGATCCTCCTGGGCGCGCTCGCGTACCTCTGGTGGGGGTTCGCGGTCGGTGGCGAGACCGCGGTGCCCGGCGCCCCGCTCGGTGCGGCGAGCACGAGCGCCCGCGCGAACGACCTCGCCGAAGCGAGCGCCGTGGTGCCGGCGGCTCCCGGCGAGCGCGACACCACCGCACGCACGGCCGTCGAAGCCGATCTGCCGCGCACCGCCGCCGCCGATGCGCGCTTCGCTTTGGTCGGGCGAGTCGTCGACGAACACGGCGGTCCGATCGAGAAGGCGGTGGTGACGGCGACCCCGAGCGACTGGTACGAGAGCTTCGGCTTCCAGGAGCTCGCCAGCGGCGACGCGCAACAGACGCGCGATCGAGTGCAGCGCGTGCTGCAGGCGACGCGCGACGGGCAGACCGACGCGGAGGGCCGCTTCCGCATCGCGGGTGCGGGCCCGTCGGATCGCGTCGACCTGCGTGTGCAGGCCCGTGGTTGGGTCACGCTGCGGCGAACGGCGGAACGGCCCGTGCAGGCCGATGTGCAACTCGGCGACCTCACGTTGGTGCGCGGCGCCGTCGTCTCGGGCCGGGTCGTCGACGGCAGCGGTCAGCCGGTCGTCGCGGCAAGGGTGGCGCGCACCGACCGGAACGAGGGCCCGTGGGGCTTCGGCCTCGAGTCACCCGGCGGCGATCCCTTCCGCGAGCTGCAGCGCGGCGACGAAGTGGTCACCGGGGACGACGGCGCCTTCGAGCTGCCCAACGTGCAGGCCGGGGAGTTTGCGCTGCGCGTCTCGCACCGCGAGCATCCGCCCGTGCGCCGCGCCGACCTCACCGTCGCCGCGGGGGCGGAGCTGGCCGACGTGCTCGTCATCATGCCGCCCGGCGCGTCGATCAGCGGCCGAGTCGCGGGCCTGCCCGAGGGCGCGACCGTGCATGCGCTGGCCGCGCTCGGCCCCGCCGAATGGAGCAAGGAGGGGGACGAGCAGTTCCTGCGCGGCATGTTCGCTGCGGACTTCCCGCCGCCGTTCGGCCAGCGCGTCGCGCCCGTCGCCGCCGACGGCACGTTCGAGCTCGGCGGCCTCGCCGCCGGCAGGTCGTACCGCGTGTGGGCCGTGCAGGAGCGGGGGGGCGCAGGCCGAGGTGCCGTCGCCTGCTGCGCCGCGCTCGAAGCACCGTCGGGCAGCCAGGGCCTCGTGCTGCGCTACGACGGCGGCGTCACGGTCACGGGCCGCGTCGTCGACGCGCGCTCGGGACAGGCGATCGAGGACGTCTGGGTCCACCGGCAGCTCGTCGGCGACACGGGCGGCAACGACTACGCGTTCTTCGGCCGCTCCGACGCCGAACACGTCGTCTGCGCCGATGGTCGCATGACGATCGGCAACCTGCGGCCGCAGCCCAAGCAGACCCTCACGTTGCGCGTGGGTGCCGTCGGCCATGCGCCGTACACGCGCGAGAACATCGCGCTGCCGATCACCGGCGTGCTCGACGTCGGCGACGTGCGCCTCGAACCGAAGCCCGTCGTGCGCGTGTTGGTCACGGCCGGCGCCGCGGGCGCGCCGCTCGCCGGTGCCACCGTGCGACTGCAGGAGGTGAAGGGCGGAGACGGCGTTCGTGAGCTTCAGCCCGAGCGCGGGCGCGGCAGGCCGGACGATCCGGCGCCGCTGACGGGCAAGACCGACGAGGCGGGCCGCTGCGTGCTCAACCGAGGCAGCGGCGCCGACGTGCGCCTGCACGTCACGGCGAGCGATCTCGCGCCGTTCGCGAGCGAGGTGCTGGCGTTGCCCGAGGATGCCGACCTCGACTACCACGCGCAGCTCGTGCCGGGCGGCATCGTGCAGGTCACGGCGCAGGACGAAGAAGGGGCGGTGCTCACCGGGGTCTCCATCCGCCATCGCGCCCCGAGCGGCGAGACGACGAGCAAGCGCGTCGATGCCGGCGGTCGCGTCACGTTTCCTCTGCTCGCACCCGGCCAACACGGCTTCCGCATCGGCTCCGATCGCGGCTTCGAGCGATTCGGCCCGCAGTCGGGCGGCGAGGCGGGATCCGACGAGGCCGGCTGGCAACCCGTCGAGGTCGCCGACGGAGGCAGCTACGAGTTGAAGGTCATACAGGAGCCCCAGGTGCTGTTGTCCGGCACCGTGCGCGAGAACGGCCTGCCGCTCGCCGATGCGCGCGTCGCGTTCGTTCGCGGCACCGGCACCGAAGCCGATGCACAGGGGGATCTGCTGCGGCGCGAGTTCGAGGCGGGCGCGCGCTCGGTCAAGACCGACGCGCAGGGCCACTACGAGCTGAAGGGACTCGCCGCCGGCGAACACCGCCTGCAGGTCTCGCACGAGAGCCGCGCGATGACCGCGACCGTACCCGTGCGGTTGCAGATCGGCGCCAACGTCGACGACGTCGATCTCACGACGGCGATGCTGCGCGGAGTGGTGCGCGATCCGGCCGGCAAGCCGATCGCCGGGGCTTCGGTGCGCATCACCGCGCCCGCTGGCAACCGTTTCGTCAACCGCTCCCAGCGCGCCAGCGAGAGCGGTGCGGATGGACGCTACGAAGTGCGAGGCGTGCAGGATGGCGTCGAACTGGTCGTGCGGGCCCGCGCGAAGGGGTACGCCGAAGCCGCCGCGCCCGCCGTGCGCGTCGCGGCCGGCGTGACGCGCGACAACGTCGACGTCACGCTCGCCGCCGCGGGGCGCATCGAGGTGCGCACCGCCGCCGAGGGCCGGCCGCGAGTGTTCGCGCGGCGCGAAGGCGGCGACGCCAGGGATGCGCCGTCGGCGTCGGCGGTGGCGAAGGAGGGCACGGCGGTGCTCGAGGACCTGCTGCCCGGGCGTTGGCGCGTGATGATCCGCGGCACACCCGCCGGGCAGACCTTCGAACCCGTGTTCGTCGAGGTCGAGGCGGGCAAGACCGGGGTCGTGCGCTTTTGAGTGACTCCGCGAGGGCGGCGGGTCACTCCGTGCGCAGCGCTTCGATCGGGTCGAGCCGCGCCGCGCGCAGGGCGGGCAGCACGCCGGCGATCAGCCCGATCGCGAGCGACACCGCCTCGGCGAGCACGATCTGCCAGGGCGTGATCGCCACGGGCAGCGCCGGCACGAACGCGCCGAGCAGCCACGCCGCACCGGCCCCGACGACGAGCCCGGCCGTGCCGCCGACCGCCGCGAGCGCCGCCGCTTCGCCGAGGAACAGCCAGCGCAGCTGCGTGCGCGTGGCGCCGATCGCGCGCAGCAGCCCGATCTCCGCGATGCGCTCCTGCAGCGCGATGCTCATGATCGTCAGGATGCCGACGCCGCCGACGACGAGCGAGATGCCGCCGAGTGCTGCGACCGCGAACGTCAGCACACCGAGCACGGAGCCGAGCACGTCGAGCATCTGCTGCTGCGCGGTGACGGTGCAATCCTCGACACCGTGGCGCGCGATCAGCGTGCGCCGCACGGCGGCCGCGACCTGGTCCGTCACGCTCTCGCTCGTGAACAGCACGTCGATCTCCATGAGGCCCTCGCGATCGAACATCTCGAGGCCGCGGCCGACCGGCACGTAGACCGAGTCGTCGAGATCGAAGCCGAGGAACTGGCCCTTCGGTTCCATCACGCCGAGCACGCGGTAGCGGTCGCCGCCGATGCGCACGATCTCACCGAGCGGGTTCCGGTCGCCGAACAGCTCGCGCCAGACCTTGTGGCCGAGCACCGCGAACGCGCGCGCGCTGCGCGGGTCGTCGGGCGGCAGGAAGCGACCCTGCGCGACCGCGAAGCGCCACACCTCGGGCATCGCCGAGCCCGTGGCCGTCGCCATGCAGCGGCGGCTCTTGCCGCCGGCCTCGACGGGCACGTTGCCGAACACCGTGGGGGAGACGGCGAGCACGTGCGGCAGCGAGGCGAGCGCCTGGGCGTCCTCGATCGAGAGCGGGCGCACGCTGTTGATCATCGAGCCCGACATGCCGAACGTCGTCTTGCGGCCCGGGGTCACCGCGAGCAGGTTCGTGCCGAACTGCGTGAACTCCTTGAGCACGTAGCGCTGCAGGCCCGTGCCGAGCGAGGTCAGCAGCACGACGGCGGCGATGCCGACCGCGATGCCGAGCGCGGTCAGCACCGAGCGCAGCGGTTGGCTCCTCACCGCCGAGAACGCCAGTTGCATGCCGTCGGTCGTGCGCATGTCAGTGCTTCGCGAGCGCATCGACCGCCTCGAGGCGCGCCGCGCGCCGCGCCGGGGCGGTGCCGAAGACGAGGCCGGCGCCGATCGCGACGATCGCGGCCGCACCGGCGGCCCAGCCGGGCATGCCCGGGCGCAGCACCGGCGCGAAGTGCGGCAGCACCCGGCTCGTCACCTCGCCGAGCGCGAGGCCCGTGGCGCCGCCCAGCATCGACAGCAGCAGCGCTTCGCCGAGGAACAGGTTCTGGATGGTCCGCGCATCGGCGCCGAGCGCCTTGAGCAGACCGACCTCGGCGCGGCGCTGCGTCACGGCGACGACCATGACGTTCATGATCAGGATGCCGGCGACGACGAGGCTGATCGCGGCGATGCCCGCGACGGCGAGCGTCAGGGCCTGCAGGATGCCATCGAACGTCGACGACACGGCGTCCTGCGTGATGACGGTGACGTCGTTCTCGCCCTCGTGGCGCTCGGTGAGCAGACGTTCGACGTCGGCGACGGCCTGGGGCACGGCCGCCTTGCTCGTGGCCTCGGCGATCACGCGGAACAGGCCGGGACTGTCGAACAGGGCCTGCGCCGCGACGACGGGCAGCACGACCATCTCGTCGAGGTCCGTGCCGAGCGACATGCCAGCACTCGCCAGCACGCCGGCGACGCGGTATCGCCGGTCGCCGACGCGCACGAATTCGCCGAGCGGGTTCTGCTGCAGGAACAGCTCGCGCCGAACGGTCGCACCGAGCACGCAGACGGCTTCGCCCGCTTCGCGATCGTCGGGCAGGAAACGGCCCATGGCCAGTTCGAGGCGGCGCACGGGCAGCAGCTGCGAGGTCGAACCGAGCACCGTGGTCTCGCGCGAACGGTTGCCGAAGCTGACCATCGCGCCGCCGACGACGACGGGCGCGATGCGCCGGATGGCGGGGCTGCGCAGCAGCGCGAACGCGTCGTCGAGCGTCAGGTCGCGCGACGTCTCGCCGAGCAGAGGGGGGGCGGCGCCGGTCGTCTCGTTGCGGCCCGGCAGCACGATCACGAGGTTGGTGCCGAGCGCATCGAACTGGCCGACCACGTACTGGCGCGCGGCATCGCCGAGCCAGGTCAGCACCACGACGCCGCCCGTGCCGATCGCCATCGCGAGCACGATGAGCGAGGTGCGCACGCGCTGCGAGCGCAGGCTCTGCACGCTGAAGCCGATGATGTCGACGAGCTTCATCTGCGTCCTCGATCGCGGCCGGTGGCGTCACTCCGGCAGCGGCCGCACGGCGATCGCCTTGAACCAGACCTCGGAGCCCGGATCGTGCGCCTGCAGCGCGAACGTGCCGCGATCGATGAGCCGGCCCTCGTAGCCGCGTGCGCGCTTCACATCGTCCGGTTCGGTGTAGTCGACGAGCTGCTTGTCATCGACGTGCACGGTGACGTGCTTGCCCTGCACGCGGACCTGCATCACGAACCACTCGTCGTCCTTGGCCGGCGGCTCCTTGACGTCCAGGACGGCGTAGAGGCCGCCGGTGCGGCGCCAGTCGCTCTGGCTGTTGTTGACCTGCACCTCGTAGCCCTTGGCCGGCCAGCCCTCGGGCTGGAACTGCGTGTGGAAATAGATGCCCGAGTTGGAGCCCGGCTTCGTGCGCACGAGCGCACGCAGCTCGAAGTTCTTGAACGAGTGCTGGTAGACCGGGCCGTCGTAGAACAGGTGCCCGCGCTCGCCGTTCATGACGATGTGGCCGTCGGCGACGCGCACCGACTCCGGGTGCTCGTTCATGCGCCAGCCGTCGAGCGACCTGCCGTCGAACAGCTGCACGAAGCCGCCGCCGTCGCCGAGCTCGCGCAGGCGCAGCTTGCGCCACGCGACCCGCCACTTGGGGTCGCCCTCGACCGCGTGCACCTGCAGGCCGAGGAAGCCGGCCGGCGAGCGGCCGTCGACGACGTGCGCGATGGGCACATCGTTGATCCAGGTGCGGATGTCCTCGCCGAAGCAGATGACGCGGTAGCGGTTCCACCCGCCCTTCTCGAACGCGGCGCGCCGCTGCGGGTCGTCGCGGTCGGTGCTGAGCCAGCCGCGCCCCGCCTCGTCGTAGACGAAGCCGGCGTTGCCGTTGGTCGCGACCTCGACCTGGTAGCCGTGCACGCGGCCGTTGTCGTGGCTCGGGATCGAGTGGCTGCGGATCTGCACGCCGCTGTTGAGGTCGTCGTCGAACAGCTTGACCTCGAACTCGAGCTCGAAGTCGCCGAAGAAGCGGTCCGAACACAGGAACGAGTTCGGGCTGCCCGGCGACGTCGTGCCGACGATCGTGCCGTCGACGACCGCGTAGCTGGCGGTGCCGTTCTTCTGCGTCCAGCCCGCGAG
>DASUFY010000036.1:0-3812 GCA_036274315.1 Planctomycetota bacterium
CGCGGCTCACTTCTCGAGCAGCTCGAGGTAGTCCGCGCGCCCGCGCAGCGAATCGAAGTTCGGATGGCTCGCGGCCGCGCGCGGCACCTCACCCTTGTCGATCGCGAGCCGCAGGCACTCGACCGCGCGGCCACCGAGCCGGTCGCGTTCGGCCGCCGCCTCCGTGCCGTTCCTGCACTGCACGAACAGGACCGCCGCCATGTAGTTGGCGCCGCCGTCGGGTCCGAGCCGCGCCAGCATCTCGTCGACGTGGCGCGCGGCGGCGGCCGGGTCGCCGCGCTGCAGCGCCAGCGTCGCGCGCTGCGAGCCCAGGTTGCGCAACCGCGTCGTGCTCAGCGAAGCCTGCGGATCCGTGGCATCCCTGTGCACGTCCGCGGCGAGTTGTTCGACCTCGGCGAGGGCCTGTTCCTGTTCGTCGAACCGCTCGAGGTGACCGAGCGTGTCGGCGAGCATCAGGCGCAGGTCGAAGTCGCGCAGGCGCGAGCCGGCGTGCGAGAAGCCGGCCAGCTGCATCGGCCGCTGCAGCGCCTGTTCGAGCGTGCCGCGCGCCGCGATCGCGAGGCGCAGCTCGTCGGCGACGCGCGTCAGCACTTCGGTGCGATGCGGGCTGTCTTCTTCCTTCGCGGCGATGTCGGCCAGCAGCAGGCAGCCGCTCTCGCGCGCATCGGGGCCCCATTCGGTGTGGCCGCAGAGCGAGAGCAGCGTGGCGACCGCGCCGTCGAAGTCGTCGGCCGCGAACTGCGCCGTCGCGATGCGGCCGAGCAGCTGCGGCGCCAGATCGAGCAACGCCTGGTGCCGCGCGTCGAGCGCGAGGCCGCGTTCGAGGTGCACGCGCCCGCGCTCACCGGCTTCGACCGCGTGCTGTGGGTCGCCGAGCAGGTAGTAGGCCTGCACGAGGTTGCTGCCGTTCATCGCCAGCTGATAGTGCAGGTCGGCGTTCGTCTCCCACTTGTCGAGGCTCGCGGTCAGCGCCGCGCGAACGGTCTCGTGCTCACGCACGGCCGCCGCGAAGTCCTTGTCGGCCGCGAGCATCGCGGCGACCGAGCTGTGCACGCCCGCGTGGGTGAGCATGACCTCGAAGTCGTCGCCGTGCTGCTTCTCGAGCTCGTCCGCGAGCGCCGTGGCGCGCGCGAGCGTCGTCTCGGCCAGCGACTTGTCGCCGCGCTGGTGCTGCCACAGGTCGATCTCGGCCGTCGCCTGGGTCAGCATCGATCGCACGCACTGCATCGCCAGGTGGTGGTCCTGCGGGAAGGCCGCGGCGAGCCGTTCGCGCACCTCGACCGCCTTGGCGAACAGGTCGCGCGCCTTCTGCGGCTCGGCGTCGTCCTGGGCCAGACGGGCCAGGAAGAACCAGCCTGCCGCCTCCCTCTCGGCGTGGGCGGGCACGTCGGGGTGTTCGCTGGCCAGCTGCGCGAGGATCGCGATCGCGCGCTGCTGGGCCGCGCGCGCTTCCGGGCGCCGGTCCAGGCGCCGCAGCACCGAGGCCGACTGCTGGAGCACCTTGGCCTCGGTCTCGCGCATCAGCGCGCTGTCGGCGCCGGAGGTGGCCGGCAGCTGCGCCGCCGTCGCGTCGAGAACGTCCGCCGCTTCGGCGAGGTGGTTCTGACGCGTCAGCGCCTCGGCGTACAGGCCGGCGCACCGGGCGCGCTCGCGCACGGTCATCGCGTCGTGCAGGCCCGAACGCGCGTAGGCGTCGAGCGCCTGTTCGAACAGCTGGACCGCCTTCGGCAGATCGTCGTCGCTAGCGATCGCGAGGTTGCAGGCGACCTTCGCCTCGATCGCGGCGAGTTCGGGAACGGCGGCGGACTGGGCGTGCTCAGCCGCGAGCACCTGCGTGAGTGCCTGCTGCCACATCGTCTTGGCGCGATCGGCCCTGCCGGCGACCGACAGCGCCTGCGCGAGTTCGTCGTGGACCTGGATGGACAGCGTGCGGATGCGCGCCTCGCCCGGGTGTGCGGCGGCCAGCGCTTCGACGTCGGCGACGCAGCGTTCGAGCGTGGCGACGGCGTCCGTCGTCTGGCCGAGCCGCTGCTGCAGGGACCCCGTGCGTTCGTTCGCCGACAACAGGTCGAACTGCAGGTCGGGATCGGCCGGCTGCCGCGCGCGCAGGGCCTCGTAGAAGCGCAGCGAGTCGGCGAGCAGCTGGCGGCGGATCGCGTCGGCCTGCGGCACCTCGGCGAGCCGCAGGTCGGCGACGTCGACGAGGTTGCCGACGGCATCGCGCGCGAGGCCGTAGAACGCACGCATGTCGTCGAGCGCGATCGATGCCTGACGGTTCGCGAGCTGCGCCTGCCAGGTCGCGCGCAGGCTCACGACGAGCCCCGTGACCAGCGACGCGAGCACGATGGCCGCGGCGGCCACGCCGACACGATGTCGCCGCACGAACTTGCGCAGCCGGTAGGTGCGGCCCGGCGGGGCCGCGAGCACGGGTTCGTGGCGCAGCCAGCGCTCGAGGTCCTCGGCGAGCGCCAGCGCCGACGGGTATCGATGGTCCGGCTGCTTGGCGAGCGCCTTCAACGTGATCCAGTCGAGTTCGCCGGCGACGCGGCGCTGCACGACGGTGCGTTCGCCGCCGCGCGCGACCACCGCGTCGTCGCCCACGACCGACAGCCGCTTGCTGGGCTGTGTCGGCAGCTCGTCGAGCAGGATCTGCTGCATCTCGTGGCGCGAGGCGCGACGCAGCCGGCGCGAATCGAACGGCAGCTCGCCGCACAGCAGCTCGTAGAGCACGACGCCGAGCGAATAGACGTCGGTGCGCGTGTCGACGTCGAGGCCGCCCGAACGCGCCTGTTCGGGGCTCATGTACTCGGGCGTGCCGAGCACCTGATCGGCGCGCGTTCGCAGGCCTTCGACGGCGGTCGGCGACGCGTCGGACTCCGCGGTCGCCGCCGTCGCCTTGGCGATGCCGAAGTCGATCACCTTCGGCATGAACTCGCCCTCGTGCTCCGTGACGAGCACGTTCGAGGGCTTGAGGTCGCGGTGGATGAAACCGCGGTCGTGCGCGTGCTGCACGGCGCGGCTGACCGTCGCGAGCAGTCGCACGCGCTGGTCGGTCGTCATCGTGCGTGCGTCGCAGAAGGACGTCAGCGCCTGCCCGCCGACGTACTCCATGACGAAGTACGGCCGCCCCTCCGCCGTGATGCCCGCGTCGAACACCTGCGCGATGTGCGGGTGGTTCATGAGCGCGAGCGCCTGGCGTTCGGCCTGGAACCGCGCGACGACCTCGCGCGTGTCCATGCCGAGCCGGATGACCTTGAGCGCGACCTGGCGCCGCACGGGTTGCTCCTGCTCGGCGAGGTACACGGCACCCATGCCACCGCTGCCGAGTTCGCGCACGATGCGATAGGGACCGATCGACGCCGGGGTCACGCTGTCGGTCGTCGGGATCAGGCCGCGCGAGGCGAGCTGTGCCAGCCGCCGCTGCACGCGCAGCAGCAGCTCCGGGCGCTCGGCGCAGACGCGGGTCGCCGGGTCGGCCTCACCGCGCTCCATGGCCTCGATGCAGTCGGCGACGAACGCTTCGACCTTGGCCTTGTCTCCAGGCGTGCGAGGCGGCGCGGGTTGGTCGTCGGCGGGGTTCATGGCAGCTCGGGGCGAGCGACGCAGAGACTAGCGATGTTCGCGGGTTGGGGGGCCACCCGGCGGCCCGGCGATTCTCGCGGATTCTCCGCCGAACGCGAACAGCGGGCGGGGGCTCGTCGCTCGACCGGCACCGACGCGAACGCGCCGGCCCCGACGCAGATCGCGGCGGGCAACCCAACGAAACCAAACGAGACTCACATGTTCACCTCCAAGAAGCTGTTCTCCCTCGC
>DASUFY010000037.1:0-32860 GCA_036274315.1 Planctomycetota bacterium
CGCGTCGGCGAGCGGATCGTTGACCGAGTCGCGCACGAGCTTGTAGTCCTTGAGCAGCGCGTGGTACGGGTGTTCGGCGAAGGCGATCGTCGAGAGCACGAGCGTGTCGACCGCGGGCTTGTGCAGCAGCGCGAGGGTGGGCTCGTGCTGCGCGAGCCACGGCAGGTCGTGCCAGAAAATGTTGTGGCCGAAGACGAACGTGGCCGGGGCGGCGAAGGTGTCGAGTGCGCGCAGCGCCGGGGTGGGTGGGCCGCGCACGTCGGTGCGGAACTCGGTGGTGCCGAGCGTGGCGCCCAGCGAGGTCAGGTGGGCGCGGTGGTCGAGTTCGAGGTCCAGGCCGAGGCCGTGCTCCGGTTCGGGCATTCGGGGGGCAGCTTACGGGGTGCGGGTGTTGGGTCGGAGGGTTGGGTGTGCGGGCTTCCTGAACCGGGGCATGCCTCTGGCCCAGCGCTCGCGACCATCACGAATGCGCACTGCGCGCGGCTGGTGGCGACGTGAGGCGTACTACGACGACTGACGTTGAGTGAGCGGCAAGGTGGACCTGATCCGTTGCCGTTCAACGGACCAGACCGCCGTTCCAGGCCACTCTGAGCTCGACGGGGCCAAGGACCTCTTCGGGGATTCGCCGACCCGTGCCGATCACGTCACGTACTCGATCGCGAAGATCGGCGTCGAGGAACTTCAGCAACGGTTGCAGGTCGGTGTTTGCGCAACCAGCCGGAGTTGGCCACCCGCGTGGAGAACCAAACGCCGCCGCCGACTCGAGCATGGCTCGATGCAGCTCGGACGCAGGCGCTATTGGCGGCAGGCCGATCTCGGCGGCACGCCGGCGGCACGCAGCTGCGATCTCCAGGCCTGCGGGATCGAGATCCCCGACGTAGTGGAGGCTGTCGACGCGGCGGTCCAGTTCCTTCAAGTAGCCGATCGCGGCGAGGATGCTCTTGCCGCCTCCGTAGGCGATGAGGTCGTAGGGTCGATCACGCATCTCCGCGAGCACACGCATGGCGACGGAGAACGGCCCCGCGTTCTCGAACACCAGCATCCGACCGCCCGGTCCGACGGCTTCCCAGGCCAGTGGAAGGGTCTCTGGCAGGCAGCCCAGCATCTCCAGGGTCAGTCTGGACTCCTCGAACAGCTGCGTCTTCGCCAACACGGCGAGCTGCTTCTCGTCGCCCGTCAGCTGCAGCGATCGGTACTTCATCGGCGCCGGCTCGCGGAAGGCGTCATGGACCAGGCCGTCATGGACTCGACGCAGAAGCGCGACCTGCTCCTCGGTCAGCCGGCGGCACCGAGCGACCCAATGCAGGCTCGGATGCCAGGGGAACGTGCGCCAAGGGAATCCCGGCGCGGCATCCTCGTCGCGGACGAGGTCGACGTTTGTCGGCACCGCCGGATGCATCGAACGATCCCATCTTCTGCCGCCAGGCGGGGGCAAGCGAAGGACTCCTCGCGCCTGCAGAGCGGTGAGCGCATCGACCAGGAGCTCGCGCTCCCCGGGTCCCGAGGGCCGGTGGGGGAACGCCGTGGCCAGCGCCTTCCAGATCGTCGTCGCATCGAGCCGCGCCGTCCCGCCCGCGAGAAGGGCGCGCTGGAACCGGTCGAGGCGGGGATCGGCTTCGGCCAGCATGGTCACTCGGCGGCTTCCCGCGGAGACTCTGCGGGAGGCTGCTCCCGCCGACCGATCCGGACCGCTTCGATCATGCCGGCGACAGGAGCGTCAGGAGCCAGGTGCTCGACGAGCCGGCGGCCGGAGTTGCGATCGACCCGTTCGTTGCGCAGCCGGATGATGTTGGGCAGGGCGCGCAGGGCTTCATGGTCGTTGACGCCGGTCGTGTAGATGAGCTGCACGCCCATGGCGCGTGCCACTTCCCGTTGCAGCTCCAGGAAGCGGACGCGCGAGGCCCGGCCGATCGGATTGTCCAGGACCAGCACACTCGAAGCATGGCGCGATTGTCCGCGCGCGCGGGCCCGCACGCGGGCCAGGGTGCAGTACAGCAGGATCGCGCCGGTCAGCTGCTCGCCTCCACTGGATCGCGCCATCTCCGGAATGCTGACCGTCCTGCGATCCAACGCCGGATCGGGGTGCAGCACGTGCACCTTGATCGGTCGGGCGACGCGCTGCACCGCCGCCTGCGCCAGGGGGATGCCCTCTGGATCGCGCTGGCCGTCCAGAAGTTCGTCGATCAGGTCGGCCAGTCGGGCCCGCCGTTCGGCCGGGTCGTCGGGTTCCTGGGTCTGAATGCGGAGGAACTGCACGCCACCGATGCCAGGTAGGTGGTCCGGTAGCCTGGACTGGTTCGTGGCCTGGCGCAGCAGCTTCAGGCCGGCCTCGGCAACGGCGTGCAACTCGTCGATGAGGGCGGATCGATGGCGGTCGATGTTGGCGATCTGCTCCTCCAGCACCGAGCGCCGCAGTTCGAGCTGCTCTAGCAGTTGTCCGCTGCCGGACTCAAGACCCTGTTCGTCGTGTTCCTGCAGGCGTCGGACCCAATTGGCGTCGAGGCGTTCGAATGCCTTGCTGGTGGCGAACGCGCGCAGGTCGTTGATGAGCATGCTGCGGCGCTTGTCCAGTTCCTGCCAGTCCCGCCGCGCCTTGCGCAGGGACTCGCCGAGGCGGGCGAGGCGTGTCGGGAGGGCACCCTCGTCGAGCGCAGCACCCGACGGCTCGGCCGTCGTGCTCGGATCTGTCTGCAGCAGGTCCGTGAAGTTCGCCGTGAGCTCGCGGGCTCGTTCCACGTGCTGGTCAAGTGCAGTCTGACGGTTGCTGACGGACTTTGCGTGTTCCCTTGCCAGGTTCTCCAGTTCCTCCGCCTTGGCGGCAGCCGCCGCGGCGGCCTCCGCGGCGGTGCCCTGGGTCACAGCCTCCTGCTCGGCCAACTCGGGGGTCGCTGGCACTGGCTGCGTCAGCTCGCCGGAGCCGAATGGGCTGCAGGCCTCCTCGGCGCTCTGCAAGTGTTTCACTGCGGCGTCGATCTGGCCCTTCAGGTTGCCCATCTTGCCGAACAGCGAGCGCGATCGGGTTTCCGCCTCGTCCCGGACGCGATCGACGGTGTCCGGTTCTGCGAGCTGGTCCAGGTACGCTGCCACATCGGTCGCGGTGACTTCGGGTGTCAGCAGGTTCTCGAAGCGAGTGCGCTCCTCCCTGGCGTATTCGTCGTTCTGTTTCGCCATGGCCAGCATGGGCTCGGAACCGACGCGCTGCTCGTACTGATCCTTCAGGAGACCGTATCGGTCCCGACGCTCGTCGAGGGCCCCGGCCTCTGGGTTCACGTCGCCCGCCATGTACTGAAGAGCTGCGCGTTCGCGCTCGAGCACGCGTGCCTCCTCTCCCTCCTGCTTGGCCTGTTTCGAATGCTCGGCTGCGAGCTCTTCGGCGATCTGCGCCTGCTTGAGCGACTGCCTGCTTGCTTCTGCCGACCGCCGGGCAGCGTCCTTCGCGATCGCGAGGTCCTTGCTCCACTTGCGGGATGGCGCGAAGTAGTCCTCGACGAAGGACTGCAGCTGGTGCAGCGAAGCTTGCGCGGCAAGGAGCCATGCCTGCTGTTCCTCGCGCTTCGTCTCGAGCTTGCGTCGTTCGACGGCGCGTTGCCTGCGATCCTCCTGCAGCCGGGTGTGGTCCGTGCGGGCTTCGGCCGCGCGCTGCTCTGCCTGTTGCAGATCCCGCTCGGTGCTTGCGAACCAGCCGAGCGGGTACCGGGTCCGGAACGCGCGCAGCTTCTCACCGGCCCGGACCAGCTCGCTGTGCTGGCTCTCGTGCTCCTGGATGCGCCGGCGCTCCTGTTCCAGACGCAGGCGCAGTTGCTCGGCGAGCAGCTCCGCCGCCTGCTTGTCGAACCAGGCCGTCTCCGCCGGCCCGAGCACGAGACCCGACGTGCCTTGCTCCCGGTTCAGGGACTCCGTGCTGGCCAGTAGCAACGGACCTCGCGGCTCGATGCCAGCCTCCCGCAACAAGGCCGCGGCGCGCTCGAGATCGTCCGGTCGTACGACCACTCCCTGCGCGAGCGTCGGCGCCCTGCGTACTGCCTCCTTGGCGTCTGCCTTCGGCACGTTGGACTCGATCCACGACCAACCTGGCCAGGCTTGGCCGCCGAGGCGGGCCTGCAGGAACTCGGTGACCTGTCGGGCATCGGCGGAGGGGGGCAACAGGCCATGGTCCTCGATGTGTAGCACCGCCTGCTCGTCATCGGCGACGGACTTCTGTGCCTCGATCGCCGCACCCTGGGCGGCCCGGGCGGCGTGTTCGAGCGTGGCCAGGGCCTCGTCGCCCAGGCGATCGGCGTCGATGGTCTCGAGTTCGAGTGCCGCTCGCAGCACACGGTCGCTCTCGAGCAGTTCCCGGTCCCGCTTGCCCGCCACGAGTCTTGTTTCGAGTTGCTGCTGCCCGGACAGACGCTGTTGCTGGACTCCGGCCGCGGCCCCAATGGCTCGATCGAGCGCTTCGAGTTGCTCGTCGGCAGCCACCAGCGCGGCGCCGGTCCCCTGCAACCCATCCTCGAGCTTGGTAACGCTCCCGGTCCACCGCACCACCGCGCTGTCGGCATCTTCGGCGCTTTCGAGCACCGAGTTGCGCACCAGCCGCGTCCGGCGAGCATCGACCTCGGCGAGCCGGATCTGCAGTTCCTTCGCCCGCGTCTCTTCCCTCGCAGCAACGGCGTTGGCTTCGCTCGCCTCGCGATGGGCATCATTGGCCTTCCGCCGCGCAGCCTGCTCCGCAGCAACGGCCTCGCCGGCCTTCCTGCGGTGTTCCTGGGACCGCCAGGCCAACGCTGCGGCCAACTGCAGTGCCGCGTACTCCAGTTCGGCGCGCAGGGGCGCATGCTCCCGCAGGCGTTCCTGCAGCAGGCTCCGCTGATGCTCTGCCTTGGCTTCGAACTGCAACGCCCGGCGCAGCGGCACGGCTGCGGCCCAGATCCTGGCGGTGCGCTGGGCTCGGCGCCATTCCTCCTGCACCTGCTCGTGTTCATCCTCCAGCCTGGTCAGGCGCAGCCGCGCCGCATGGACCTGGAGTCGGGCCGCACGCGCTCGCCGCTCCTTCGCTCCCTGGCGGTGGCGTTCGGCCGCGGCAGCGTGCTCCTGGCGATCCTCGTCGAGCTTCTGCAGCTCGACTCCGAGCTCCTGCTGGCGTGCTGCGACAGCGGTCTCCAAGCCCGAGATCTCGGCTCGGACCTCACCGAGCTGCGCGCGCAGCTGCTCACGCCGGCTCCTGAGGTCCCGCAGCTGTTCCATGCGCTGCGCAAGGCCGGCCACGAGTTCGCGCTCCGGCAGCAGGTGCTCCTTGCGCTGTACGAGTTCGCGCCGGAACGAGCCGATGTTGCGGCCGACGCTGTCGGCGAGGCTCGGGTCCAGGGCCAGCTCGAGCAGGAAGTCGACGAAGTCCTCGGGCTCGGCGAAGCGGAACAGCTCATCGGCGCCGCCCTCGCGCTGGTTCATGCGCACCTGGTACGAGTACAGCTCCGGGTCGATGCGGGCTCCCTCCAAGACCTCCTGCCACTCGCGCTGGTTCTCGGTGTCGACGACGCCAAGGTGGGGGGCGCGCGTGCGCAGGTCCCGCCAGGCGTCGCGGAATGATGTCAGCGTGCGCCGCGAACGGCTGCCGGCGCCGGCCGTGAACAACGGCAGCTCCGCGATGCTGGTCTCCGCATGCTCCGACGACACCCGGGTGGCGAAGAACAGCCTGCGCAGATCGCCGCCGCCTTCGCGACGTTCGTAGAACACGCCAGTCAGGAAGCGTTCGACCGTGAGTCCGAGCGAGTCGGCCGGCGGATCGAGCTGCCATTCGGCGGCGGCGATGGCGCGGTCGCCGGGGAGCACGTAGTCGTTGAGGGAGCGCTGCCTGGCCTCCGCCTTGCCGCCGAGGAACTCGCCCTTGTGCGGTCGCACGATGGCGAAGAACAGGTTGAGGATCGAGGACTTGCCACCACCGTTGCGCAGCCAGAGCGTGGAGTCGGTCGGTTGGCCGCCGGCATTCTGGAAGTCGAGCACCAGGTCGTCCATGCGGGCCTGGGGGTGCCCCAGGCAGACAAAGCGAAGTCGCAAGAGCCGTGGCATCAGGCGTCTCCTCCCGGCGCGTCCTGTTGCAGACCTGCTTGCACGAGTTGGAACAGGGCGCTGCCCGCGAACTCCTTCACCATGACCTGGTAGCGCCGCGTGGGCTGCCACGCCGCGTCCTGCCCCTGTCGGATCTGCGTGAAGCAACCGAACTCGCGCAGGCGGTCGAGGGAGTACTCGAGCACCCGGCGCGTGGCGCGCATGGCCTTGCGCGCGTCCTTGGTCTCGAGGGCTTCGAGGCGCTGCAGGTACAGCCGCCAGGCTTCGGTGAGCCCGCGCTGCTCATCGGTTGCGACCGGATCGGGCTCGGCGCGAGCCTGTTCCGACAGCCGCTCGCACAGCCGGCGCAGCAGGGCATCGACTTCGTCGACCGTGATCGGCGGACGAACGATGTCGGAATCCTCGTCGAGATCGCGTGCGCGCGGGAACACCGTGGTGGCGATGGCGACCTGCGCCAGGCCATCCAGCAGGCGGTCGTCGACCTTGGAAGCACCGGGGCGGAAGTCGGCCGGCTTGAGTGCGAAGATGGAGTCCTGCTGAGGGACGAGCACGACCCCGTGCTCGCTGACGTCGATGACGATGAGGCCCAGGCCATCGGCAACGCCGCGTACCAGATCCCGGAACACGGAGTTGTCGTGGTAGCGTCCTACCAGCAGTTGGTACTCGGCCTCCTGGGCTGGCCGGGCCAGCGGTCGCAGGGCCCATTGGATCAGCCTGCCGGCTTGCAGTGCCATCTCGTTGGGTGAGTTCATCCGACCTCCGGCGTTGGACTCACCAGCAGGTCGTCGCCGTACAGCAGCTCGTCCTGCAGGGATTCACCGGTGGCTTCCGAAGTGAGGCGCGACCGGTCGCGTCCCTCTACCGAGAAGCCCTGCAGGGCGAGCAACGCCAGCGCCTCGAGCACGGCATCGTCTGCGCCGCTGGCGCGCGCCCGAACGAGCAGTTCCGACAGCCGCTCCTCGCCGCCGCAGTCGCCAAGGAGCGATCCCGCGGCGGCGCGCACCTCGGGCGGGTAGCGTTGCAGCTCGAGTTCCACGTCGGTCGCGTCGACCGGCTCGACCGGGATCTCCAGGCGAGGTTGTGGCCGGCGCGGCTGCAGCATCCACTCGACCAAGGCCCGCAGCGACGCCGCCACCGGCACGCGCGGGCCGACCAGCAGCGGGAAGCCTTGGTCAAGGATGCGGTTTGCTGCCGCGACCGGCTGGCACAGCAGGGGCTCGAGGACGTCGTCGGTGAGGTCGGGCAGTGGACGCGACGGGCTTGGGGCGAAGCACTGGCGTGCCTGCGCGTCGAGGAACACGGTGCGCGCGCCGATGAGCTGGCCGTGGAGTTCGGTGTGGCTCATCTGGCAGTCACGCGTCAGCTCGGCCACCTGGGCGACCGCCCGGCGGGCGTCGGCGTCATCCTCGGACATGACCTCCAGGCGTTCCTCGGCGGCATCGAGGATGCCCTGCTCGACCTTGAGCCGCCGTTCGAGGTGGGCCAGGGATTCGTTCAGCATGCGCGGCACCTCGATCTTCCAGTCGACCCGGTCGACGTCGCGGCGCGTGTCGCGCAGGATCTGTTGCACCTTGTCGCGGAAGCGGACAGATTGGATCCGCGCCTGCCGGGCGGTGTGAACGGCTTCGTCGAAGCGCCCGCGCGCCAGCTGGGATTCGACCACGGCCTCGGCAGCGGCCTGGGCGTCTTCGACTTCCAAATCGAGCAGGCGGAGGTAGAGGTTGCAGGCCTCGTTTGACGGCCGCTGCACGGTGTGGCCAGAGGGGTGGAAGGCGTCGAACAGGAGCCTGAACTCGAGGGCGCGTTTCGGCGCGGTCCCGTCGGGCTCGATGGTGATGTATTCCTCGCGGAATGGGCGGCGTGCGTCGCCGTCGTTGCGCAGGCCGCCCAGCAGCTTGTCGAGCATCTGCTCGTGCCGCTCCGGCGAGGGCGGGATGCCGGCGGCTGCGTCCATGGAAGTGAGCACCGGCGCGAGCTTGCGCGCGAGGACGTCGCGGTCGGCTTCCTGCTCGAGGCCGAGGTGGTCGATCACCGTGTCGAGGATCAGCAGGGCGAGCGCGAGGCTGTCGTAGTGGCGGAACTCGGGGTCGCGCAGGGAGTCGGAGCGCCGCATTGCGTCCAGGGGCAGGGTGTGGAGCAGGACCCTGAGGCGGCGAGTCAGGTCCGGGGGCCAGCTACTCGACGTGCCGAATTCTGCACGATCTACCGCGTCAGGTGGGGCGGCATCGCTAGCAGGGATGGGCGGGTCGTCTTCCATTCCGGATCTGTGGACTGAGTCTACTGTCCTGCCTGATCAGGGATGGAGAGTGCTTTGGCCGCTTCCCTGAACCGGCACATTCCGTTCGCCCAGCGCATCTGCTCCGGCGTGCGCACCTCTGGTTCGAACAGGGTTGGGTTGGCGACCATCACGAATGCGCACTGCGCGCGGCTGGTGGCGACGTTGAGGCGGTGCGGGTCGTAGAGGAAGCTCATGCCGCGCGGGGCGTCCTGCGGCGAGGAGCTGGTGCAGGAGTAGATGACGAGCGGCGCCTCCTGACCCTGGAACTTGTCGACGGTGCCGACCTTCGTGACGCGGAGCGGAGCGAGCGCGCGGCGCAGTGCGCCGACCTGCGCGTTGTATGGGGCGATGACGAGCAGGTCGTCGGGCGTGAGCGCTCGGGTCTTGCCATCGCGGTTGGTGCAGGTCGCGCCGGGCCTCAGGATCTGGCGGGCCAAGGCGACGATCGTGTCGGCTTCTTCCGGCGCACTCGCCTGGTTGCCCTCATGCGCGCACTCGAGCAGGAACATGCCGGCACCATCGACGACCCCTGTCCCGTCGATGCGTTGCTGTTCGCAGCCGTCGATGGGCGAGAGGCGACCTTCGTAGTAGAGCTCCGACGTGAAGGCGCAGATCGTCGGATGCAGGCGCCAGGTCTTGGGCAGGAACAGGCCCTGTTCGTCACGCAGCGTGGCGCGGTCGGTGCCGATCAGGTGGGTGAGCGCGGCGACGTCGGCGCCGTCGGGGTGGGTGCCCTGGTGGGGTTGTTCGAGTTGTTGCGGGTCGCCGAGCAGCACGAGGTTCTTCGCGGCGCGGGCGAAGGCGAGGACCTGGGCGAGCGACATCTGGCCGGCCTCGTCGACGAACAGGTAGTCCAGCGTCTCGGCTGCGTCCGCGCGGGCCCAGAGCCAGGCAGTGCCCCCGACGACCGTGCCGCGGGCGATGGCGCCGAGAGCGTCCACGTTGTTCGCGAGGTACTCGATTCCGGTGGGCGGGTCCTGGTCGTGCTTGTGCACCAGGCGAACGCGAGTGCCTGACTCGACGGCCGCCTCACGCACCTTGCCGAGCAGGTTGTCGATGACCTTGTGGCTGACGGCCGTGACTCCGACCCGGTGCCCGGCCTGCACGAGGCCGGCGATCGTATGGCCTCCCGTGAACGACTTGCCGGCTCCGGGCGGCCCCTGGATGGGCAGCACGCCGCCGCCGAGTTGCTGGCAGACTCGCAGCGCGGCTTTGACCGTCGATTCGCCGTCGAGGCGGAGCCGGCCGTCCTTGCCCTTGGTGACTCGCGGTGGCGCGCGCCGCAGGATGAGGTCGGCTGCGGGCGCGAAGGGGCCCGTGGCCGCGAACCCGTGGTCGCGCACGTGTTCGGCGAACTCGAGCAGGCCGGTCTCGAGTACGTCGTTCTTGACGACCTGCTCGCGGAAGATCGCGCTGGGCCGCAGCGAATCGGTCTTCTTGCCCTGCTTGATCACGACGTGTCCGGTGCTCGGGTCGATCTCCGCGATCGTCCCGAGCCGCGTGCCGACGCCCTCGGTGGCGGGGTCGTCATCGCGCACGACGTGGACCGCGTCGCCGACATCGATCGCCGTCTCCTGCGGCGGGAAGGTGTAGGCGCAGCGCAGGGTGGTCTCGCCGCCGACCTTCGGCTCGGTGCCGACGAACCGCAGTTCCGCCAGCATCTCTCGCTCGGCGAGCCGCTCGTCGGCCGGCAGCTCACGCAGCCGGAAGTGTTCCCACCAGGCGCTCTTCCTCTCGCGCAGGAAGTAGCCGACGAGATCGCCGAGCAGCGCCTTGGCGCGCTGTTCGTCGTTGCGAGCGTCCGGCGCTGGCAGGTCACGCGTCAACGCGGCGCGCAGTGCCTCGATGCGCGCCTCGTTGGCCCGCACGTCCGGGCTCGCCTCCGGCGCGCCGAGCGCTGGTCGCGGCATGGTCTGGCCGGCAGCGACCACCTGCGCACGCTGCTGCTCGAGCCAGTCGCGCAGATGGGCAGTCGCCAGGCAGTCGTCCCGGTTGTAGGCCGCGACCTGCTCGCGCAGTTCCCGCGTGATCTGGTTGCGCCGTCCGAGCTCGAGGTGCAGTTCGAGGTCGCGTCGCGCTTCGCCGGCGGCGCGCAGGTCGAACTGCCGCTGGTAGCCGATCACCTTCTCGAGGTCCTTGAGGCCGTAGCTCTCGATGCCGATGCGCAGCGCTTCGCGAACCAACGTGTGCAGGTTGACGAACCGCTTGCCGCGCAAGAACCCGTCGAGCACGGACCCGCGCGTGTCGTGTCGGGCACAGAGGCGCCGCAGCGCGCTGACCTCATAGGCGCCGAAGTGGTAGATGTGCAGGTCCGGGTGCGTCTGCAGCCGCGCGGCCAGGAAGTCGAGCAAGGCTTCGAGGGCCTGCCTCTCGGCGGCGTGGTCGAGTGCCCAGATGCGTCCGTAGACCGGCATGCCCTCGGGTGCCGTGTAGCTGTAGCCGGTCAGGTACTCGAGCCCGCCCTGTCCGACGAACGGGTCGCCCTCGAAGTCGAGGAACACGTCGCCAGGCGAGGGGGTCGGCAACCGGCACAGGCCGCGGTTGGGTTCGATCGGAAGCGGTTCGACGGGGATCCGTCCGGTGCGCGCCTGCAACTGCAGTCGCGCCTGGTGCGCGAGGCGATCGTAGGTCTCGGGTCGGCCGCGCTCGGGTGAGTTCGGCAGCTTGCCCTCGGTCGCGAAGGCGGCGAGCGTCGGCAGGCCTTGGCGTTGCAGCTCGTGGACGTGGGCGCGTTGGATGTCGGCGATCAGCGAGGGGTGATCGTCGGCCCGTCTCTGCTGGTCGCAGATCTGCCAGTAGCAGCAGATGTCGCAGTGGGGGACCGGATCCGGGTAGGTCGATGGCGGTGGCGTGATGGTGTGTGCGGCGCGAACGTGGTCGCGGATCACGCGGAAGTAGGCGGCGTAGTCGGCCGTGCGGTACGGTTCGTCCGCGAGTGGTGTGACGACGCGGAACTGCGCGGGGATCGTGCCCTGCATGCTGCCGAGCAGTTCGCAGTAGGTGAGCAGTTGGAGCAGCGCGCCGGCCTTGGTTTCGGCAGCGAGCTTGGTGTCGACGGGTTGGTAGCTGTAGTCGCCGAGTGCGGACGGAGTGTCGGTGCGCTGCAGGACGTCGGCGATGCCGAAGAACGTGTCGTTGCCGAGTGGTGCCTGGACGAGCAAGTCGGCGCCGGTGCGCATCGCGGCGATGGTGGCGGCGGGGTCCCTGGTCTGGCTGAGGTCGACGATGCGCTTGCCGCTTGCGCGTTGGCGTTCGACGTAGGCGCGTTCGTGCTCGGCGCCGCGGATGCGCATGGCCTGCAGGCGCGCGTCAGGGGCGAAGGCGACGCTGCGGGTGCCCTCTCGGACCCGGCGCTCGAGTTGCGTGCGGTGGGCGCACGCGAGGTGGTGGGCGACGTCGGTGGGGGTGAGCGGGCGTCCTTCTCCGCGAGGCATGTGGGTCAGTGTTCGCGTTTGGGGCGTTCGTGCAAGGGTGGGGGTCGGTCCGTCGACCTGTCGGCATCGAGTTGGCACACGCCAACTGCTCAGGATTCGTCGTCGAGCAGGCTCGGGATGTCGCGGGCGCCATGGACGAAGCGCACGATCTCGATGCCCTCTGGCTGTGGTCGGTAGAAGATGAGGTAGTTCTCGAAGCCGCTCACCACCCATGACCGCATCCCATGTGCCCGCGGCGCGCGAAACTCGCGTGCACGGCCTGCCCGTGGCCGCGACAGGAGCACGGCGATTGCCTGTTCGACGGCGTCGAGAAGGCGCTCCGCGGCCGCTGGCGAGTCGCTGCCGATGCGCAGATGGATCTCGGCGAGGTCTTCCTCAGCGAGGCGGTGCCAGGTCGCCCGTCCAGTCTTACACGGGTTCTATTGCGCCTTCTTGCGTTTGCCGAGCTTCGCCTCGAGGGTGGCGCGAAGGTCCTTCCAGTCCGCGGTGCTCATCTGGCGCGCGGGGGAGTCCAGCCCTTCGAGGATCTTGCGCTCGAGGTGCTCCTGTTCGTGTGCCTTCTGGTCCGCGTGGATGAGTCGGCGGATGTACTCACTCGGCGTGCTGCAGCCCGAGGCTGTCGCCTGTTCCTTGACGTAGTCCTTCTGTGCGGTTGGCAGGGACACGGTCATGCTGGTCAAGTCGTTGTCGCGGGCCATGTCGGAAGGGTGGATCGGATCGCAGAAACTGTCAATTCCTGGGATCGGCCGTGTGTACCGTGTACTTCAGGAGTCGCGGGGCAGCGGGATCTGGTGCCCATGCCATGTCGAGTCGGGCCCTCGCTTCGACGGTTCCTGCGAACGTGCTCGGCTGACACGGAGCAGGACGTCGACGACGCCGAAGAAGGCCGCGGCGCCGAGCGGCGCCTGCACGATCACGTCAGCGCCGCTGCGCATCGCGTCGAGCGTTGCGGCAGGGTCGCGCGTGACGTCCAGGCCGACGACCTGGAGGCCGGCGGTGCGCAGGCGAGCGACATAGGCGCGCTTGCGCTCCTGGCCGCGATAGCACCATCGCCTCCAGCCGCGCTTCGGGGGCGAACGCCACACGGAGTTCCCCGGCGTGGCGCTGCCGTTCGAGTTGGGTGCGATGCTGGCAGGCGAGGTGGTGGGCGACGTCGGTGGGGGAGAGCGGTCGTTCCTGTTGCTGCGACATGGCTGGCTCGGTGATGCGTAGAGGGATGTTCCGTCGTCTGTCAGCTCAGCAGGTGCGCGATCTCGGCCTCCGCCGACTCCGCGCTTGGCAGCGCCGTCGCCAACTCGGGCAGCGCCGCACCACTGATCCCCTCGACGTCGCCGTAGAGGCCGACCGTGTTCTCCAGCAGGCGAGCGATCCGCTTCTCGCGCTTGCTCCAGCGTTGCACGCAACTGAACTTCTCGCGCTGCAGTTCCTTCTGCATGTCCGTGAACGTCTCGACGATGGCCTGGATCCGTTGCCGGAACTGCGGTCCCGTGAGGTAGTCGTAGAGCAGCGCCGACTTCGCCTGCTGGCCGTTCCTGGCGACTCGTGCATGGGACACCTCCACCAGCTGCTGACGCAGAAGCGCTGCGAGCGTGATGGCGAACGCCGGTGACGCGATCCACACGCCGTCGCGTTCGCCGCAGTGCGTGACTCCGTCGGGCAGCGTGGTCGAGACGATCGCAGCGACGTCGGCGTGCTCGGCCCGTTGGTCGTCGCGCAGCTTCGGCAGCCACCCGTCGCTCCAGTGCTTGGTGCGCTTGCTCTCCCACAGGATCGTGCCGCAGTCCTGTCCGCGGCCGTCACGCACGTGCTGCACGACGTCGGCGCCGTTCTGCCCCTTGGTGGTGCGCACGATCTCGTCGCGCGGGAAGGCGCCGCACAGGATCGTCGCGAGGTCGGCCTCCTGTACGTCGCCCTGGAGCTGTTGGGATGCCTTCTCGCTCGCGCGTTGCGCGGCATCCAGCTTCTGCTGCGTGTCCTTCAGGACGCGGTCCTTCTCGGCCAACTGCAGCCGGAACTGCTCGGTCACCGACTGGCTGGCTTCGGCGCGGATCTTCTGCCGCTCGGTGTCGACGGTGCGCTGCACAGTCAGTGCGAGGTCCTCCTTCTGCTGCTCGATCTCGCGTTTCTGCCGCCGCAGTTCGATCTCGTGCTTCTTGGCCTCGGTGAGGGAGTCTCGTTGCTGCTTCACCTCGCTGCGCAGCGACTCGAGCTCGGCACCGAGCTCCGCCATGGCCTTCGCTTGGGCCGAGGCGCGGGTCCGTGCTAGCTCCGAGCTCACCTTCGCGTCGACCTGCTGGTCGAGGTCGTCCCGGGCGCGCGCCAACTCGGATGCGCGAGCCTTCAGCTCCTGGTCCCGTCGGTGCAGTTCCGCAGCGGCCTTCTGCTGGGTCAGCTCGAACTCGGCGCGTGCTGCCGGAAGTAGCGGGCTGCGCAGTGTGGGCAGGTGACCATCGCGTCGCTCATAATGCCTCGATGTGCGCCGGCAAACTTGCCGGCGAACAAGAACGGTATCGCGGACTGACGATCGAGTCAATATCGCGTTCATTTTAGCCGGCAAACTTGCCGGCTTGCATCAGTAGCGCTAGGCTGGCGGGCCAATATCCATGCAGACCTGGAGCCGTCCCAAGCAGACCCCCACCAGCGAGCGAGCCGGTGTTCGTTTCGGTCCGGTCGGTGCGCACACCAGCCGGACCATGATGCTGGCGGAACTCGCCGACCTTCTGGAGGCGGTTCCGGCGAGGCCGGTTCACCGCGGCGCCGAGGCGATGTCAGCCACGTTGTCCGCGACGCCGCCCCCGGCGCCCTCGCTCCCGCCTGGCAGTCTTCCGAGCCGGGCCGATTACCTCCGCGCGGTTCTCGAGGACAACGCGCTCGGCAAGGGCACGGCGGCATCGCGACGGATCACCCTGCAGCGGCTCAGCGAGCTGTACGGCCTCGACCCAATGCTTGGCGCGTTCCGCGTGCTGCGGCGGCTTTGGGAGATCGATCCACCCGGGCGGCCGTTGCTCGCCCTGCTCTGCGCCTTGGCGCGCGATCCGCTGCTTCGTGCGACCGCCGACGTCGTGCTGCCCCTCGTAGTCGGCGCCGAGCTGCCACGGGTCGCGATGCTGGAAGCGCTCGCCGGTGCCGACGACCTTCGTGATGCGGCGGGGTCGCAGACGGAAACGCGCTTCAACGCCGCGATCCTCGACAAGGTCGCTCGGAACGCCGCGAGCTCGTGGGCTCAGTCCGGGCACCTGCATGGCCGCGTTCGCAAGGTCCGCCGCGCGGTTGCGCCGACGCCGGGCTCCGCGGCCTTCGCACTGTGGCTTGGCTCGCTCGAGGGCCTGGCCGGCGATTATCTCCTGACGACGCTCTGGGCCGCAGCGCTCGACGCCACGCCGAACCGCCTGTTCGATTGCGCCCTCGAAGCCAAGCAGCTCGGGCTGCTGCGCGTCGTGGCGGGCGGCGGGGTGCGCGAGATCGACGTGTCGGGGCTCGACCCCGCGGAGAATCGCTGATGGGAAGGATCGAGGATCTTGCCGAGGAATACGAACGTCTGCTCGGCGGCCGTTGGCAGCACACGCTCGCCGGCGCCCAGCGCGTCGTGTTCGTCGTCTACGACAAGGAGCTCGAGCGCTCACTGCGTGCGAAGCTGCCCGAGTTCCAGCAGCGCACCGCGCGCGGCGAGGGCAAGCGCCATTGGGTGCACTGCGACTGCACGCGGCTGTTCGCCGAGTGGTTGGCGGCGGACGAGTATCGCGATGCCTACTTCGAGCAGCCCGACGACCTGCGCATCAAGCTCGACACCGAGTTCCAGGACTTCGTCGCCGCGCACGTGCGCCGTTGCCTGGCAAGCGGCGACACGGAAGCAGACAGGAACACCGTCGTCGCGGTTACCGGTCTCGGCTCGCTCTACCCGTTCGCGCACGTCTCCGTCCTGATCCGCGCCCTCGAACCCGAGATCCAGGGTCGACTCGTTGTGTTCTTTCCCGGCACGAAGAACGGCACGAACTTCCGGTTCCTCGACGCGCGCGACGGCTTCCACTACCTCGGCACGAGCATCACTCACAAGAGCAGCGGCGGTGCAGCATGAAGATCCACGAACTGCTCGATCGCGATCCTCGGACGTCGGCGCTGGCCAACACGGGCCAGGCCCGCATTGTCGACAAGCCCGATGAACGCTCCCAGCTCGAGCTGCGAGCCGAACTCGAGACGTTCGTCTGCGATGGGCAGTACGGCGACGCGATCGAGAGGATTCTGCGCGGCTACCTCGCCCACATCGATCGCCCGCGGCAGGTCGCGGCCTGGGTGAGCGGCTTCTTCGGCAGCGGCAAGTCCCACTTGCTGAAGATGCTGACGCACCTCTGGGTCGACACGTCGTTCCCAGACGGTTCGAGCGCGCGGTCCCTCGTGCGCGGGTTGCCATCCGACGTGCTCGCGTGCCTGCGGGAGCTGGACATGCTGGCTCGGCGCGCAAGCCGCCCGGCCTTTGCGGCCGCTGGTGCCTTGCCTGCGGGTCGGTCCGACGACGTCCGGCTGACGGTCCTCGCGATCTTGTTGCGCGCAGCGGGCCTGCCGGAGAGCTACCCGCAAGCCCAGTTCTGCTTCTGGCTGCGCGAGCGCGGCTTCCTCGACCGAGTCCGCGGCGCGGTGGAGTCGGCGAGCAAGGACTGGCCCAAGGAGCTGAACAGCCTCTACGCCAGCCCGGTCATCGCCCGGACCCTGCTGGCCTGCGATCCGAACTTCGCGCCTAACGAGATGGAGGCGCGCAAGGTCCTGCGCGAGCTGTTCCCGAATCGTGCCGGGGACTTGACCACCGACGAGTTCCTTCGCGCTGCACGCAAGGCGCTGTCCGAGGCCAAGGACCTGCCGCACACGATCCTCGTTCTCGACGAGGCGCAGCAGTACATCGGCGACAACGGTGACCGCGCGACGATCTTCACGGAGGTCGCCGAGGCCGTCGCCACGCAGCTCGACTCGCGAGTGCTGCTCGTCGCTGCCGGCCAGTCGGCGTTGTCGAGCACGCCGACGCTGCAGAAGCTACGCGATCGTTTCCGCATCACGGCGCAGCTCTCCGACACCGACGTCGAAGCGGTGACCCGCAAGGTGCTGCTGCAGAAGAAGCCCGCTGCCCAGGCGCTGGTCACGGCCATCCTCGATCGCAACGCCGGCGAGATCAGCAAGCACCTCAGCAACACGCGGCTCTGCGAGCGCAGCGAGGACAAGAAGACGCGCGACCTCGACTACCCGTTGCTGCCGACGCGTCGGCGCTTCTGGGAGGAGGCATTCCGAGTCGTCGACCGGGCGGGCAGCCGCAGTCAGTTGCGCAGCCAGCTTCACATCCTGCACGACGCGTTGCGCGGCATCGCCGACCGCGACGCGGGTGCCGTCATTCCTGCGAGTGTGCTGTTCGAAGCGCTGAGCGGCGATCTCATCAACAACGGGGTCCTGCCCAACGAGATCAACAACCGCATCCGCGACCTTGACGACGGCACGGAGGCAGGCCGGCTGCGTCAGCAGCTCTGCGGCCTCATCTTCCTCATCAACAAGCTCCCGCGCGATCCCGCAGTCGATACCGGCGTGCGCGCCAACGCCCGCATGCTCGCCGATCTGCTGGTCGCCGACGTAAACGCCGACTCGGGGCCGTTCCGCCAGCGCGTTGAGAGCGAACTCAAGACGCTCGCTGCGGACGGCAAGCTGCTGCAGGTCCAGGACGAGTACCACCTGCAGACGAGCGAGGGTGCCGAGTGGGAGCGAGCGTTCCGCGAGAAGGCCAAGACCGTGCTCGATCGGCCCGCCGAACTGCACCGTCTGCGCGAGCAGGCATTGGGGGCCGCCGTGCAGGCGGTCGTGGAGGGCATCCGGTTGCAGCAAGGGCTCGCGAAGATCAAGCGGACGCTGGTGCTGCACGCGCGCACGGACGAGCCTCCGACCGACAGCGAGCAGGTCACGGTGTGGCTGCGCAGCGAGTGGGACACGACGGCGAAGAAGGCCGAGGAGGACGCGCGTCGTCGCGGCCTCGAGGACGCCGTGGTGCACGTCTTCATCAAGAGCGGCGACGACGTGGTGAAGACTCGGATCGCCGAGGTCGAAGCAGCGCGCCAGCTGCTCGCAGAGAAGGGCATCCCGTCGACCGCCGAAGGCCTCCAGGCGCGGGAGAGCATGTTGAGTCGCCAGCGGCTGGCCGAACGCGAGCTTGCTTCTCTTGTGCAGGACCTGCTGGCGTCCGCCCGCGTGCTGCAAGGTGGGGGCAACGACGTCTACGGCGACGCCCTCGCAGCCAAGATCGAGGCCGCGGCCCGCGACTCGCTTGTGCGTCTGTTCCCGCGGTTCGCGGAAGCCGACGCGGATCACCGTGCCTGGGAGTCGGCCCTGCGGCGTGCCCGCGACGGTTCCGACCAGCCGTTCCAACCGCTGCAGTGGGATCGTGCGGTCGAGGATCACCCGGTAGGCCGGGAGGTGATCGCCTGCATCGGTGGGGGCAAGCGGGGCACCGACGTGCGTCGCGAGCTGAGGGCTCCGCCGTTCGGCTGGCCGCAGGATGCAATCGATGCTGCGCTCACGGCGCTGCACCGCGCGGGGACGTTGCGCGCGACGCTGAACAGCCAGCCCGTGGCGCCGGGTCAGCTCGACCAGACCAAGATCCAGAGCGCCGAGTTCCGACCTGAACGCGTCAAGCTCGGCTCGAACGACAGGCTCGCGCTGCGCGGCTTGTTCCAGAAGCTCGGCCTGGCCTGCAAGACCGGACAGGAGGAGAGCCGGGCGCCGGATTTCCTCGATGGGCTGCTGCGGTTGTTCGCGGATGCCGACGGCGACGCGCCGCTTCCTGCCCCGCGCGACCGCAAGTTCGTCGAAGACCTGCGTCGGCTGGCCGGCACGGACCAGCTCGATGCGATCCTGAAGGCGAAGGGTGAACTGGAGGTGGTCATCTCGGGGTCGCTGGTGCTGCAGAAACGAGCGCAGCAACGGCGGGCCGGATGGGACCAGCTCGTGGAGCTGCTGCAGCATGCCGAAGGCCTGCCAGTGCATGCTGAGGTTGCGCCGCAAGTCGACGCAATTCGAGTGCAGCGATCGTTGCTCGGCGAAGTCGATCCGGTTCCGCCGTTGGCGGCGAAGGTCGGTGCGGCGCTGCGGGCGGCGCTGAATGAACAGCACAAGCTGTACGAGCGTGCGCACCAGGACGGCGCGGGTTCGCTGGCGGCCGACGCCAGTTGGAACAAACTCGCCGAGGACGAGCGCGCGGCACTGACGCAGCAGCATGGGCTCGTGGCACCGCAGGCTCCGTCGTTGAAGAGCGAACAGGATCTGCTGGGTGAGTTGCGGCGGCAGTCGGTGTCGGCTCGTCGTGCCTCGGTTGCTGCGGTGCCCGAGCGCGTACGGCAGGTCATGGCCGAGGCGGCGAAGAAGCTGCAGCCGAAGGCGCGACGGGTGGCGTTGCCGGCGGCGACGTTAGTGACCGCGGACGAGGTGCGGGCGTGGATCCGCGAGCAGGAAGGCCGGCTGCTCTCGGCGGTTCAGCAGGGGCCGGTGATCGTGGGGTGAACCAATGAACATGCAACCCAACGAATCCCAGGAGGCAACGGCGGCGCCGAGCGGCTCCACCAGTGAACCAGCCAGGGAGGACAATTTCGATCGGCTCAAGAAGCACTTGGTTGCGGGCTCCTTGGCATCGCTGCTAGTCGACGCCTACCGCGCCGAAGAACCTGGTCGGAGAAGCGGTGCAGTCCGCCTGATCCTGCAGCAGCGCGTCCAGAGCGCGAAGGAGCCGCATGGTCGCCCCCAGGCTTAGGTCACTTACAGTCTGCGGCTTCCGAGCGTACGGTCGAAGTCCGCAGACGCTCAACCTGCCGTCCGACATCGCTGCGGTGTGGGGGCCGAATAGCAAGGGCAAGTCGAGCCTGGCCGAGGCCCTCGAGTTTCTCCTGACCGGCCGCATCTCTCGTCGCGAACTCATGGCAGGGAGCCAGGACGAGTTCGCGGAGGCGTTGCGGAACGTGCACCTCGGCGAAACGGACGCCACCTACGTTGCGGCCAAGATCCTCGCCGCTGACGGCAAGGAACGAGAAGTCCGTCGCACCTTGAAGCGCGACTACGCCAAGCGAGAAGACTGCCAGTCGCAGCTCGAGATCGATGGCGTCGTGTCGGACGCTTCCGGGCTTGCCAGTTTGGGCATCGTCCTCTCGCAGCCACCCCTGCAAGCTCCCGTGCTTGCCCAGCACACGCTTGGCTACTTGTTCTCCGCAGGACCTCAGGAACGCGCCACCTACTTCAAGACGTTGCTCGAGTTGAATGATCTCGAGACGTTTCGCAGCGAGGTCGCGGCGGCCATGGGCGAACTTCGCGAGCCGGCTGCGCCGGCGCTCTCGAAACTCGCGGCGTGTTCCGGGATCGTTCCGATCCAGGGGGAGCTCCGCAAGCTGCCGCCAGGGGCTCCGGACCTGCCTGCGATCACGTCCGTCCTTGAGGGGGCTGCGGCTGTGCTGCTCTCAGCTGCAGGGCAGCCAGCTGAGGGCACGCTCGCCGAGCGTACCGAGCGCGTTCGCTCGGTGCTGGCCAAGCGACGTGGCAGTGCCTTCCCTCTCGACTTGTTTTCGCGGACGGAGCCAGCCGCATGGTCTGCGCCGGCACCGGAGGCTTGGGCACGCCTCCGGACGTACCTTGATGAACGTGGCAAGGTCGATGCTGAGGTGGCTCGGCTCGTCACCCTCTTCGAACAGGCGCTGCAGCTCCCGCAGGTGGCGGGTGCGAAGGGCACCTTGGACTGCCCTCTGTGTGCGACGAAGGCGTCTCTGACGCCCGATAGGATCGCCTTCCTCCGTGAACGAGTGCAGCAGACTCGCAGTTTCGCGGCCGCTGAGGGCGCCGCCCGATCGACGCTGCAACAGCTCTTGGCGTCGGCGCAGGCATGCGCTGCAACGGCGAAGAACGCACGGCCTGCTCTTGCGGCGCTGGAAGGATCGGAGCGTCGCCGGCGGGGATTCTCCTTGGCTCGAATTCGCGAGATCCTCGGGAACGTAGCTGAGCCACTGTTGTCGCCGTGGTTGAAGTGCCTTCGATCGCTGTTGCGCGCGGTTGCTGCTCTTGGCGCGAAGGCAGAGGAGGTCGTCACCTTGGCGCAAGGTATGGTCTCGAGCCTCGCCAGCTTCGAGAGCCTTGAGGCTGTGATCCCAGCGTACGCGGAGCTTCAACGTCGACGCGACGCAGTGGTGGAGGCGAGCCGAGCGTACGAGGTTCACGCGAGGGGGTTGCGATCGGCGTTGGAGGGCGTGGTAGACGCGCGCGCCGACACAAGAGGTTGGCAGGACTTCATCGACCTCGCATTGGACGTCGGCGGTCTGCACGCAGCGATGGTCGAGCGGACAGCCCTTCAGTCTGTCACGAAGGAGATGGAGAAGGCGTTGCGGGAGATCGACGCCGCGAAGGAGCGCGTGCTCGACGAGAAGTTCGGTGAGTACAGCGATCTCGTGAGGGAGTGGTGGGACCGTCTACGGCCGGGCGAGCCGGCGTTCTTCTCGACGGTCAGGCCGCGAAAGGGCGCGAAGCGGACGATCGACATCAAAGCCGAACTCTCGCCACACGAAGACCGTTCGGCACCGAAGGTGCGTGATGCAGTCGCGGTGTTCAGCCAGTCGCAGATGCACTGCCTTGGGTTGGCGCTGTTCCTGGCCCGCGCTCAGCGCGAGGGGCTCGGGTTCATCGTGCTCGACGAGCCTGTGCTCTCAAGCGACGAAGATTATCGCGTTCACTTCCACGCAGATGTGCTGGAGGCACTCCTCGCGATTCCAATGCAGGTTGTGGTCCTGACGCAGAGCCAGCCGACCTGGGAGGAACTGGAGTCGCGCTACCGGCATGCGAACATCAGCCAAGCGCAGCTGCGAGTCGAGACAGCAGCCGAAGGATGCATCATCGAGGCCACTAGCGATGGGCTGCGAGCCAAGATCGGACGCGCACGATCACTTGCTCGTACAGGGCATCCAGACAACATGAAGAGCGGAGCAGGTCACTTGCGCGATGCTGCCGAGCGATTCTGCAAGGAGTTGCTCGTCGAGGATCGGAGGTCGCAAGGCGACGGGGCGGTGGAGATTGCTGAGTACGATGGGCACGCGCTCGAGTGGCTTGCTCCGAAGGTCGCTCCGATGCTGCGAAAAGACCCCTCACACGCAGGCAAGTTCGAGGCGCTGAAGAAGCTCCTAAACCCGAGATGCCACGACAACGCCCCTCCAAGCACGCAAGAACTCGTCCACGCATGCGGCGAACTCGACCGGTTCGTGAAGGACTACCTTGGCCGGTAACTGACAATGGCGACGCTCGACCCCGTTCTCAGGAAGCAGCTCGAGAAGGCTATCGTGCAGGCTCGTATGATCGCCGAGACCGGAGCGGAGAAGGTCCTGCGGTCGCTGGCGGTGCACCATCACGAGCCGCATGGGTCGATGGCGCCCGAGGAACGCAAGCTGCGCAGCCGCCTGCGTGCGCACGGGCGGCAGTTCGGCGACCGGCGCGACGACAGGGGCGGACAAGAGATCCGGCGGCTGGGACGCGAGGTCGCGTACGAGCACTGGCATCGCATGCTGTTCGCGCGGTTCCTCGCGGAGAACGATCTGCTCATCGAGCCGAGCAACCAGGTGCCGGTGTCGCTCGGCGACGTCGAGGATCTGGCCCGCGAGCGGGGGCTCGATGCGTGGGCGCTCGCCGCGAGCTTCGCGCAGCGGATGCTGCCGCAGATCTTCCGACTGGACGATCCTGTGCTGCAGGTGTCGTTGCCGCCGGAGGCGCGGCAGGAGCTGCAGCGGTTGGTGACGGGGCTCGACGAACGGGTGTTTCGAGCCGACGATGCGCTCGGCTGGACCTACCAGTTCTGGCAGAGCGCCGAGAAAGACGCGGTGAATGCCCGGGTGAAGAGCGGCGAAAAGATCTCGGGGGAGACGCTGCCGGCGGTGACGCAGTTGTTCACCGAGCACTACATGGTGCAGTTCCTGCTGCACAACACGCTCGGGGCTTGGCATGCAGGCAAGGTGCTCGCGGCGCGACCCCAACTGGCGCAGCGTGCGCAGAGCGAGGCCGAGCTTCGAGAGGCGGTGGCGCTGCCTGGCTACTCGTTCGACTACCTTCGCTTCGTACGCGAAGGCGATGGGCCGTGGCGGCCCGCGGCGGGAGTGTTTGAGGGTTGGCCACGTGCGGCGATGGGCCTGAAGGTGCTGGACCCGTGTTGTGGTTCGGGGCACTTCCTGGTGGCCGGCTTCGAACTTCTGGCGGCCCTTCGGGGGCAGGAAGAAGGGCTCGCTTCGGCCGAGGCCGGGGCCGCGGTGTTGCGCGATAACCTGTTCGGGCTCGAACTCGACGCGCGCTGCGTCCAGATCGCGGCGTTCGCCCTGGCAATGGCAGCGTGGAAGGCGGCGGGCTCGGTTGTCGAACTGCCGCCACTGCATGTTGCGTGTTGTGGCGTGGGGCCGGCCGGACCGGAGAAGAACTGGCTGCGCATCGTCGATCGGTTGAGGCTCGACGAGGATCGCAAGAACGCGTTGCGGCGCGGCATGGCAAAGCTCTACGCGCTGTTCCAGCAGGCGCCCGAACTCGGTGCGCTGATCGATCCCCGGTTGTTACGCGAAGAGGGTTTCGCGGCGCCCATCGACAAACTGCTGCCGTTGCTCGAACAGGCGCTGCGCATCGATGGGGACGACGAGGATGAGCACGAGCAGGCGGTTGCGGCGCAGGGCATGGCGAAGGCCGCGGCGATCCTCGGGCAGACGTTCACGCTGGTCGCGACCAACGTGCCATACCTCGGGCGCGGCTCGCAGGGAGACGTGCTCAAGACGTTCGCGGAAGACCACTACCCGGACGCGAAGGCGGACCTCGCGACGGTGTTCGTTCAGCGCGCGTTCGGCTGGCTCGGCAAGACGGGCACGATGGCGGTGGTCACGCCGCAGAACTGGCTGTTCCTAACGAGCTACAGGAAGCTGCGCGAGAAGCTGCTGAAGGATCGCCTGTGGAACGGCATTGCGAAACTCGGCGAGGAGGCGTGGTGGAGCTTCGGCATTCGTGGACCACGAACGGTGTTGCTGATGTTCTCTGGATCCTCGCCAACGCCCGAGGACCGATTCTTCGGCATAGATGTCTCGACGAACCGCGGGGAGCGGCTGATCCTTCTGGATGAGAAAGCTGCGCTACTGCGCGGCGAACGGATCGAAATCGCGAGTGTGCCGCAGCCCAGTGACCTGGGGGAAGGCGAAGACAGCGCTGAATCGGTCGCGGAAGAAGGTGACGCGCCACGCGGCCCAGCCGACGGTAGCGTGAGGCTCGTGCCTCAAGCCGAGCAACTGAGCAACCCGGACGCGGTGGTCACCTTGAGTACGGGCGGGAGTGATCGTCTCCTGGACCAGCATGCGATCGGTCTGGCCGGAGTTCTGAACGGAGACAGCGAACGCTTCGAACGCACCTGCTGGGAGCAGCCGGTCGGACCATCGAGCCGCTGGGCAAAGCACCAGTCCACGCCTGCGAAGACCGTTCACTTCGGCGGATGCGAGAAGGCGTTATTGTGGGATGATGGGGAAGGCGAGCTCAGGTCGTTTGCGCGAGTCTTGCGTGAACGGCTCCACGATGCCGACCGCCGAGGCAATCAGGCGTGGGGCCGATCGGGCGTTGCCGTGAAGCAGATGGGCCATCTGCCAGTCACCAGGTATCTCGGCACCAAGTTCGACTCCAACGTGGCGGTCGTGCTTCCGGTCGCAGACGACCTCACTCCCGCGGTCTGGTGCTACTGCAGCTCTACGCAGTACGTGCGCGACCTTCGACGGATCAACCAGAACCTCAACGTCACCAACGCGACGCTCGTCAAGGTCCCGTTCGACCTTGACCACTGGCGGCGCGTCGCCGCCGAGCAGTACCCTCTCGGCCTCCCCGAGCCGCAGACCAACGACCCGACCCAGTGGCTGTTTCACGGCCATCCCGCCGGCATGACCGCAGTGGGCGCAGCCGACAGCTCCCCGCTCGCCGTCGCAGACCCGTCGCTGCCGCAGCACCCGTCGCTGCTCTGCCGCACACCCAACCTCACCGACGTGCTCCAGGTCGCGACCGTGCGCTTGCTCGGCTATCGCTGGCCCGCCGAGCTCGATCCGGCGATGCGCCTCGACGCCGTACAGCGAGCGTGGACGACGCGCAGCGCCGAACTGGTCCCGTTTGCCGACCAGGACGGCATTGTCTGCCTCAACCCGATTCGCGGCGAAGCGTCCGCAACCGATCGCCTGCGCGCTCTGCTGCAAGCCGCGTTCGGCCCGCAGTGGTTACCCGACACCGAACGCAAGCTGCTCGCCGCCGCTGCCGGCGACGACGGCAAGCCAGCCGAGTCGCTGCACGCCTGGCTGCGCGACGGCTTCTTCGCCGCACACTGCAAGCTGTTCCACGATCGCCCGTTCGTCTGGCACATTTGGGACGGCCGCGCGGACGGCTTCCACGCCCTCGTCAACTACCACAAGCTCGCGGGGCCGAACGGCGAGGGTCTTCGCGTCCTGAAGCTGCTGACGTTCACCTACCTCAAGGAGTGGATCGATCGCCAGCGCGCCGACGAGAAGGCAAACGTCGGCGGCGCCCCAGCACGCCTTGCCGCCGCCCTGGTGCTGCAAGAGGAGCTCGAGAAGATCCTCGCCGGCGAGCCGCCGTACGACTTGTTCATCCGCTGGAAGTCGCTGCACGAACAGCCGCTCGGCTGGGACCCAGACATCAACGACGGTGTCCGCATCAACATCCGCCCGTTCGTGCTCGCCAAGGACGTGAAGCAGAAAGGCGCCGGCATCCTGCGCGCCAAGGTCAACGTCCACTGGAAGAAGGACCGCGGGAAGGAACCGGAGTCGCTGCGCCCACGCAACCAGTTCCCGTGGTTCTGGAGCTGCAACCCTGAGATCCCGCAGCAGGGCAAGGACTACGTAGCCGGGAAGGCTGCCACATTCGACGGCGTGCGGTGGAACGACCTGCACTACACGTGCGCGGCGAAGGAGGCTGCGCGAGCGCGTCACGCCGGACGGGAGGCCGCTGGCTCATGAACAGTGGCAGCTACCGAACGGCACGCGCCCTCGAACTGCTGAGCGCCGGCACCAGGCTCGAAAGGTCGGCCTTCCGCGATGGGCAGGAGGATGCGATCCGCCATCTCGTCGAGAACAAGGGCCGGTTGCTCGTCGTCCAGAAGACCGGATGGGGCAAGAGCGCCGTGTACTTCATCGCGACCAAGCTGCTGCGAGAACAGAAGCAAGGTCCCGTGTTGCTGGTTTCGCCGCTCCTGTCCCTGATGCGCAACCAGATCGAGGCTGCGAGGCGCATGGGCGTGCGCGCCGAGCAGATCACGTCGGAGAACCAAGAAGACTGGGACGAGGTCACCGGCAAGGTCCGCCGCGACGAAATCGACATCCTGCTGATCTCGCCCGAGAGGCTAGCGAACTCGACGTTCCAGCAGCAGGTGCTGACCCACGTGGCGCCGCGCGTCTCGATGCTCGTCATCGACGAAGCGCACTGTGTCTCCGACTGGGGGCACGACTTTCGTCCGCACTACCGGCTGATCGAGCGCATCGCTCGCACGCTGCCAGCCAACACCCGGTTGCTGGCGACGACCGCGACCGCGAACAACCGCGTGATGGACGACCTGAAGACACTGCTCGGGCCGAAGCTGGCAGTGATGCGCGGAGACCTGAACCGCCCATCGCTCCACCTGCAGACGATCCGGTTGCCGAGCCAGACGGCGCGTCTCGCGTGGATCGCGGAGCATCTGAATGCCATGCCGGGCAGCGGCATCGTCTACACGCTCACCGTGCGCGACGCCGAGATGGTGGCGAGCTGGCTGCGTTCGCAGCGCCTCAACGTCGTTGCGTACACGAGCGAGAGCGAGAACCGCGAGCGACTGGAAGAAGACCTGTTGCAGAACCGCGTGAAGGCTCTCGTCGCCACTACGGCACTCGGGATGGGCTTCGACAAGCCGGACCTCGGGTTCGTCGTGCACTACCAGGCGCCCGGCTCGGTCGTCGCCTACTACCAGCAGGTCGGTCGCGCCGGTCGTGCGATCCCCAGTGCGCGAGGGGTGCTTCTCAGCGGCAAGGAGGACACCGACATCACCGACTGGTTCATCCGCAGCGCGTTCCCGACGCGCGAGGAAGTACAGCAGGTCATCGGTGCGCTGGAGGCCGAACCAAGCGGCTTGTCCGTGCCTGATCTGCTGGCGCGCATCAATGTCTCGAAGGGTCGCATCGAGAAGACCCTTCAGCTCCTCTCGCTCGAACAACCCGCGCCTATCGTCAAGGAAGGACCTCGGTGGCAGCTGACGGTTACGCAGCTCTCGAACTCGTTCTGGGATCGCGCGACGCGGTTGACCGAGCTGCGGCGACAGGAGCAGGCTCAGATGCAGCAGTACGTGCAGTTCGAGAAGGGGCACATGGCGTTCCTGATCGCTGCGCTCGACGGCGACCCAACCGCCGTGCAAGTGTCTACGCTCGCAGACCTGCCAACGACCTTCTCGACCGAGCTGGCCAAGGACGCCGCGCAGTTCTTGCGACGTACCAACTTCCCCATAGACCCTCGCAAGCAGTGGCCGGGTGGAGGCCTTCCTGAGCTCGGAGTGTCTGGCAGAATCCCGGAAGACCGGCGGACGAGGGCCGGCAAGGCACTGTGCTCCTGGGGTGACGCGGGCTACGGGGACGTCGTGCGACGCGGGAAGTACAGCGACAACCGTTTCGCGGATGAGTTGGTGGAAGCCTGCAGGAGACTGGTGGGAGAGTGGGCTCCGGACCCGAAGCCGACCTGGGTGACCTGCATTCCGTCCCGGCGACACCCTGACCTCGTCCCCGACTTCGCCCGCCGCCTTGCGAAGGCGCTCGAGCTGCCGTTCCACGAGACACTGGTGAAGACCGACGATCGGCCCGAGCAGAAGGCGATGCGCAACTCGGCGCAGCAGGCCCGCAACGTCGATGGCTCGCTCGCCGTGCGCAAGGGACCGTTGCCCGAAGGTCCAGTCTTGCTCGTCGACGACATGGTCGATTCGGGCTGGACGTTCACCGTCGCTGGCTGGCTACTGCGGCAGAGCGGCTCGGGTCCAGTGTTTCCCTTGGCGCTTGCCCTGGCTGGGTACGACGAATGACCGCAACCATCGAATCGAACACGCAGGCAATCCTGCTGCTGACCTCGCCGCTTCGCACCGCGGCCAAGGGAGCGCATGCGGAGGCCGATCCTCTCAGCCTCGGCGAGTACAACGACCTGGCGCGTGCGTTGCGCGATCGCAAGCGGTCACCGTCGGATCTGCTCACGGAGGATGCACAGAGCCTGATCGCGGAGTGTCGCGGCAGCCTCGATGGTGCGCGCATCGAGCGGTTGTTGGCGCGGGGCTTTGCGCTGGCGCAGGCAAGCGAGCTCTGGCACGCGCGCAGCATCTGGGTGGTGAGCCGTGCCGAGCCGACCTACCCACGCCGCCTGAAGGCGCGGTTCAAGGAGTCTGCGCCCCCGGTGCTCTACGGCTGCGGCAACATCGCGCTCTGCGATGCGGGCGGTCTCGCCATCGTGGGATCGCGAGATGCCACGGACGAGCAGCTCGAGTTCGCGCGTGAAGCAGCCCGGGCGGTGGCGAGGTTGGGACGCGGCGTCGTCTCGGGCGGTGCCCGCGGCATCGATCAGGCGGCGATGACGGCCTCGTTGGAGCAAGGTGGGACCGTGGTCGGCATGCTCGCCGACGGGCTCGCGCGTGCGGCGGTCGAGCGCAACAACCGGGATGCGCTGCGTTCGGGGCGGCTCGTGCTGCTGTCCATCTGCGACCCGAGCGCCGGCTTTCACGCGGGCATGGCGATGCAGCGCAACCGCGTGATCTACGCGCTCGCCGACGCCGGCCTCGTGGTCAATGCAGAGTTCGAGAAGGGCGGGACGTGGACCGGCGCCGTCGAGCAGCTGAGCAAGTTCCAGTTCGGGCCGGTCTATGTGCGTGCACGCGGAGAGCTCGGCAAGGGCATGGCCGCGCTGCGCGAACGCGGGGCGCTGCCGTGGCCGCATCCGGAGTCGTCCGCAGAGCTGGAGCGGGTACTGACGGCGCCGCCGACACCGGCGCGTGGGCAGGCCGAACTTCCGTTCGTCGTGCATCCACGGAATGACGCCGTGCGAGAGGCTCCGACAAGCGCGGCTGCGAGCCCTGCCGGCGACGAGCAACGGGCGCTCTCCGCCGCTGACGAGCTCTTCGGTGTTGTGCGCCGGCTTGTCAGTGCGATCCCGGAGCCGATGACCGAAGGGGAGATCGCCGCGCTGCTTGGTATCGCTAAGCCACAGGCGAAAGCCTGGATCGTGCGGCTGGTTGCCGAGGGGCTGATCGAGAAGACGAAGCGACCCGTCCGGTATCGGCGTGTTCAGGCCAGCGAGGGTGGAACGTGAGAGAGCCGGCAAGCACGCTGCTCGAGTCCCTCGCGCAGCACCTGCGTGCGCAGGCGAGCACTGCGGATGGCGTCGTCCCGCCCGCGGCCATCCTCTGGACGGATCCGGGCGGCGAGTGGTTGCCGCTCCTGCCGTCGCTGCTGCGTTTCGTGCCCGAGCTGTTCGTGTACGGCGAGTACCAGCCAGCGCAGCGCACTGGCCCGGCGATCTGGTTGCGCTGCGTGGTCGATCGCGCGCTGCCGGACGCGGCCCCTCCTGCGGGTGTCGTGCCGATCCTCTATCTGCCGAAGGTCGGCAGGCAGAATCTCGCGAGCGCGAGCGAGTGCCCGATCCCGCTGCAGCCGCTCGTCGAGTTGATGTTCCGCGGTACGCTGTGGTTGCAGCGCGGCGGACACGACTGGACCGCGATGGCGTTCCTGACCTCGCCGCAGGCGCTCGGCTTGGACGTCGCGCGGGATGCCGCGACCCAGCACGCCATGCGCAACGCACTGCGTGAGCTGGCCAGCGTGCCGCTCGCGCGGCTACGGCACGGACGCCTGGAGGCGACGGACTTCGATCAGTTGCTCTCTAGCGACGTCGTGCGCGACATGCTGCGCTGGCTCGGCGACCCCGACGGGGCGCGAAGCAGCATGGGGGTCGAGAGGTGGACGGCGTTCCGCGGGCAGTGCGAGAAGCGGTTCGACTTCGACCCGGAGCGAGCGGGTGTGCTGAAGGGTGGCGAGCTGATGGCCGGCGCCGAGGGCGCGTGGGACGAGGTGTGGCGTCGGTTCGAGGAGGCTCCAGAGGTCTGCTCTGGCATTCCCGAGTTGCTCCGGCGCTGCCGGCCTGCGTCGTTGTTTCAGGCGTCGCACTGGCCACAGCGCAACGACAGGGACGAGGAACGGCTCGCCGCAGCGCTGGCGGATCTGGAGGGAGTCCCGCACGCCGAGAGTTGCGAGCGTGTGCTCGAACTGGAGAAGGAGCACGGCGCGCGGCGGCAGTGGGTGTGGGCGCGGCTCGGCCTCTCGCCGTTCGCCGTCGCGCTCGAACGGCTCGCCGTCTTGGCGGGAATCGCGCGCCGGCCACTCGCGGGTGCAACGGTCGACGAGATCGCGGACAGCTACGCCAAGGTGGGATGGCGGGCGGATGCGTCGGCCTGGCAGGCGCTGGCCGGAGTTTCGGTGCAGCACGAGACCACGGTTCGGGAGGTTGTACAGCAGCTGGCGGAAGCGTGGCTCGAGGAGGGTGCGACCGTGTTCCAGCAGGCCTTTGAGCGCGCGCCGGCGATCGTTGGCCCGAAGCGGGAGGCCGTGGAGCCGGACGAGGGCGGTTGCCTCGTGTTCGTCGATGGCCTTCGCTACGACCTTGGGTGTCTGCTTGCGGAGCGACTGGAGGGGCAGGGCTGTCGCGCGGAGCTGGGTAGGCGCTGGGCGGCATTGCCCAGCGTGACGGCGACCGGCAAGCCAGCCGTGACGCCGGTCGCGGCGGAGGTCTCAGGCACGAAGCTCGGCGAGGACTTCGCGCCCGTGTTGCGCGGTGGCAAGACGATCGATGCCGGATCGTTGCGGGCAGCGATCGCGGCGAAGGGCTACCAGGTCCTCGGTGGTGACGCTGGCGACTGGCCGCTGCGAACCGACGCGCGTGGCTTCCTCGAAGCGGGCGATATTGACTCGCTGGGGCACGAGCGGCAGGACCAACTTCCGGGACAGCTGTTGGAGCAGATCCAGCGCCTCGTGGAGCGGGTCGTCCGCTTGCTCGACGCGGGCTGGAGGAGCGTGCGCATCGTGACGGATCACGGCTGGCTGTTCCTTCCTGAGGGCTTGCCGGTGGCCGAGTTGCCGAAGCACCTGACCCTGCGGCGGTGGGCCCGTTGCGCCGTCGTGTCGGGCAACTCGCACGTGTCCGTTCCGCGCGTCGCCTGGCACTGGAACCCGAGCGAGAGTGCAGCGGTCGCGCCCGGCATCGCGTGCTTCAACGGATCGCTGTGCTACGCGCACGGCGGGCTCAGCATCCAGGAGTGCCTCACGCCCGATCTCGTGGTGACCCGCGGTGGCGAGCGACGGTTGCGCGCTTCGATCAAGTCGTTGACTTGGCGCGGAATGCGATGCCTGATCGAGGCCGACGTCGAAGGCGGCGAAGTTCGTGCCGATCTGCGGCTCGAGAATGCGAACGGCGCGTCGGTGGTCAAGGCGCCGAAGGCGCTCGAAGCCGACGGCAGCACTAGCCTCATTGTCGCCGACGATCGTCACGAGACGGCTTCGCTCGTGCTCGTGCTGCTGGCTCCGGACCACTCTGTGATCGCGCAACAGGAAACCAAGGTGGGTGCATCGACATGACCGTTGTTCCGATGGACGATCTCGACAAGCTTGCGGCCTCGGCGTTCGCTGGCTACCTCGTGCGCAAGGACCTCGTGCGCAAGTACTCGCGGCAGTACCCGGTCCCGACCTACGTTGTGGAATTCCTGCTGGGCCGCTACTGCGCCAGCACCGACCCGAAGGAGATCGAGGAGGGCCTGGAGATCGTCGAGGAGCAGCTGCGTGGTCGGACGGTTCGCACTGGCGACGAGGAACTGTTCAAGTCGAAGGCGCGCGAGCAAGGCAGCGTCAAGCTGATCGACATCGTGCGCGCCAGGTTGGATGCACGAAACGACTGCTACGTTGCCGAGCTGCCGAGCCTGGCGCTCAGCGAAGTGCAGGTCGCCGACGCGCTCGTCAAGGAGAACGAGCGCATGCTCACGGACGGCTTCTATGCCGAAGTGACGCTCGAGTACGACGCCCTGATCGCCCAGGAGCGGAACGGACGACCGTTCAAGATCGCGGGGCTGCGCCCCATTCAGATGTCGAGTCCCAACGTGCTCGATGTCTTGTGCAAGGGGCGGAAGCACTTCACGACGCAGGAGTGGCGCAACTTGCTGCTGCGCTCGGTGGGCTACGAGCCGACGGCTCTCGATGACCGCGCCCGGATGGTCGTGCTGCTGCGCATGGTGGCCTTCGTCGAGCGCAACTACAACCTGGTAGAGCTGGGGCCGCGCGGAACCGGAAAGAGCCACATCTTCCAGCAGATCTCGCCCTATGCGCACCTGATCTCTGGCGGCAAGGCGACGGTCGCGAAGATGTTCGTCAACATGTCCACGGGCCAGCGCGGCCTCGTGTGCCAGTACGACGTCGTCTGCTTCGACGAGGTGTCCGGCATCTCGTTCGATCAGAAGGACGGGGTGAACATCATGAAGGGCTACATGGCCTCGGGGGAGTTCAGCCGCGGCAAGGAGAGCATCCGCGCGGACGGCAGCATCGTGATGGTCGGCAACTTCGACGTCGACGTCGAACAGCAGCAGCGCATCGGCCACCTGTTGAGTCCGCTGCCGAAGGAGATGCGCGACGACACGGCGTTCCAGGACCGCATCCACGCGTTCGCGCCGGGCTGGGAGTTCCCGAAGCTCAAGCCGAAGGAGCACCTGACGAGCCGCTTCGGGTTGGTCAGCGACTTCCTCAGCGAGTGTTGGACGCGCCTGCGCCACGAGAACCGGTTGTCACTGCTGACCAATCGCGTGTTCTGGGGTGGCGCGTTGAGCGGGCGCGACATCGAGGCCGTGCACAAGACGGTCAGCGGGCTCACCAAACTGCTGTTCCCCGATCGCGAAACGAAGGTCGCCGACGAGGACCTCGAGTGGATCGTGCGCACCGCGCTCGAGGCGCGTCGCCGCGTGAAGGAGCAGCAGAAGCGGTGCCTGAAGAGCGAGTTCCGCAACACGCACTTC
>DASUFY010000038.1:0-63455 GCA_036274315.1 Planctomycetota bacterium
CCGGCAGCAACTTCTCGGCGCTGCGCGGCGGCAACGAGCCGCTGTCGGGCGGCGGCAAGAGCTCGGGTCTGATGAGCTTCCTGCGCATCGGCGATCGCGCCGCCGGCGCGATCAAGTCGGGCGGCACCACGCGCCGCGCCGCCAAGATGGTCTGCCTCGACCTCGACCACCCCGACATCGAGCTGTTCGTGTCGTGGAAGGTCAACGAGGAGCAGAAGGTCGCCGCGCTCGTGACCGGCAGCAAGCTGATCCGCCGCCACCTCAACGCCGTCGTCAACGCCTGCCACGTGCGCACGGCCGACGGCGAGTCGACGATCGTCACGGTGCCGCGCGAGAACGACCGCCTGCGCGCGGCCCTCGCCGAGGCCCGCGCCTCGTGCGTGCCCGAGAACTACCTGCAGCGCGCGATCCAGCTCGGCAAGCAGGGCCTGCACGCGATCGAGGTGCCCGAGTACACGACCGACTGGGACGGCGAGGCCTACGCGACGGTCTCGGGCCAGAACTCCAACAACTCGGTGCGCGTGCCCAACGAGTTCTTCCGCGCCGTCGAAGAGGGCGGCACGTGGCGCCTGATCCGCCGCACCGACCACGGCGTCGCCAAGGAGGTCGAGGCCCGCGAGCTGTGGGACAAGGTCGCCTACGCGGCCTGGGCCTGCGCCGACCCCGGTGTGCAGTACGACACGACGATCAACGAGTGGCACACGTGCCCGGCCGACGGTCGCATCAACGCGAGCAATCCGTGCTCCGAGTACATGTTCCTCGACGACACGGCCTGCAACCTCGCGTCGATCAACCTGGCCAGGTTCCTGCACGAGGGCGACGCCAAGGGGCCCGACGGCAAGAACACGGTCAAGTTCGACCTCGAGGGCTACAAGCACGCGACGCGCCTGTGGACGGTCGTGCTCGAGATCAGCGTGCTGATGGCGAGCTTCCCGAGCCAGTCGATCGCGCAGCGCAGCTACGAGTACCGCACGCTGGGTCTCGGCTACGCCAACCTCGGCACCGTGCTGATGCGCCTCGGCATCCCCTACGCCTCGCCCAAGGCCTACACGATCGCCGGCGCGCTCTCGGCCGTGCTCTGCGGCGAGGCCTACGCCACGTCGGCCGACATGGCGCGCGAGCTCGGCCCGTTCCCGGGCTACGAACGCAACCGCGAGCCGATGCTGCGCGTCGTGCGCAACCACCGCCGCGCGGCCTACCACGCGTCGGCGTCCGAGTACGAGGACCTCAGCGTGACGCCGCAGGGCATCGACCCGCAGCTGTGCCCACCCGAGCTGCTCGAGGCCTCGCGCGAGTGCTGGGACCGCGCGCTCTCGCTCGGCGAGAAGCACGGCTACCGCAATGCACAGGTCACGTGCATCGCACCGACCGGCACGATCGGCCTGCTCATGGACTGCGACACGACCGGCGTCGAACCCGACTTCGCGCTCGTCAAGTTCAAGAAGCTCGCCGGCGGCGGCTACTTCAAGATCGCCAACCAGAGCCTCGCGCCGGCGCTCAAGAAGCTCGGCTACTCGTCGTCGCAGATCGACGACATCCTGGCCTACGTCGTCGGCCGCAAGACGCTGGCGCGCGCACCGGCCATCAACCACGAATCGCTGGCCGAACGCGGCTTCGACGACGCCGCGCTGCAGCGCATCGAGAAGGCGCTCGAGGGTGCGTTCGACATCAGCTTCGCCTTCAACAAGAGCCTGCTCGGCGAGGAGTTCCTGCGCACGAAGCTCGGCGTCAGCGAGGCCCAGCTCGCCGACTGGAGCTTCGACCTGCTCAAGCACCTCGGCTTCTCCAAGACCGACATCCAGGTCGCCAACGACTTCGTCTGCGGCACGATGACGGTCGAGGGCGCGCCTCACCTCAAGGACGCGCACCTGCCGGTCTTCGACTGCGCCAACCGGTGCGGCAAGAAGGGGCAGCGCTACATCCCCTACGCCGCGCACATCCACATGATGGCGGCCGTGCAGCCGTTCATCAGCGGCGCGATCAGCAAGACGATCAACATGCCCAACGACGCGACGCTCGACGACGTCAAGACCGCGTATCGCACGGGCTGGCAGTCGATGCTCAAGGCGGTGGCGCTCTACCGCGACGGCAGCAAGCTCAGTCAGCCGCTGAGCTCGACGGTCGACGAGACCGAAGCGAGCGCCGCACTCGGTGCCTACCCGGCCGAGGTCCAGGCGATGGCCGCGCGCATCACCGAGCGCGTCGTGCACCGCTACATCGCCAAGCGCCGTCGCCTGCCGAACCGCCGCGCGGGCTACACGCAGAAGGCCGTCGTCGGCGGCCACAAGATCTACCTGCGCACGGGCGAGTACGAGGACGGTTCGCTCGGCGAGATCTTCCTCGACATGCACAAGGAAGGGGCCGCGTTCCGCAGCCTCATGAACTGCTTCGCGATCGCGGTCTCGCTCGGGTTGCAGCACGGCGTGCCGCTCGACGAGTTCGCCGACGCGTTCGTGTTCACGCGCTTCGAGCCGAACGGCATCGTGCAGGGCCACGACCAGATCAAGATGGTCACCTCGGTCATCGACTACGTGTTCCGCGAACTCGCGATCAGCTACCTCGGCCGCGACGAGCTGGCCCAGGTGCAGACGGAGGACCTGCGCAACACGACGATGGGCGGCAAGAGCCCCGAGTACACCGACGAGGAGGTCGTCTCCGAGACGGTCTACGAGGGCCAGGAGCCGCCGACGCCGGTGCACGACAACGAGCACCTGCACCCGCACAGCCGCGGCATCGTGCGCGGCTACGACAGCCCGGTCGCCGGCAACGGCGGCGCGGCGAACGGCGGCCCCGCACCGCCGAACGCGGTGATCCTGCGCGCCGAGTCGTCGACGCTGACGATGGATGTGCGGCAGACGCGGCTCAAGATCGCCGAGGCCCGGCTCAAGGGCTACGAGGGCGACCCGTGCGGCGGCTGCGGCGCGTTCACGTTGGTGCGCAACGGCACGTGCCTCAAGTGCGTGAGCTGCGGCGCGACGAGCGGCTGCAGCTGATCTCGCCGGCACGGCGCCTGGGCGTGGCCACCGCGTCCGGGCGCGCGCTTCAGAACGCGGTCACCGAGTAGCCGGTCGTCGTGCCGAGCCCCGCGGGGGCGACGACGACGCCCTGCACCCACAGCGTCAGAGGCCTGACCGCCGCCGGCAGCGCCAGCTCGAAGCCCTGCGCGAAACCCGTCAACACGAGCAAGTCCGGCGACGGCAGCAACAGGCACGGAAACCCGCTCCCGGGCGACGGTGGCGCCGGCAGCGTCACCGGCTGCACGCCGAGCCCGAGCACGAGCACGGTCGGGTGGATCGTCAGCATCTGCGTCGCGAAGCCGCGGCCCGCGAAGCTCGGCTGCACGAACAGCGAGTCCAACGCGCAACCGGCGACCGCCGCGTTGATGCTGAGATTGTTCTGGGGCAACACGCGTACGCCGAGTTCGAGCTCGATCACGCCGGTGCCGACCTGCACGAGTTGGCTGCGAAGGCGGATCGCGAGCGGTGTGGAGCCGAGAACGACGCTCAGTGCGAAGGTCGGCGGACTCAGCTCGTCGATCTCGAACGAGCCATCGTCACCGAGATCGATGCCGTGCGCGGGCACGGCCGCGCCGGCGCTCGCCGCGAGCACGTGCGAGAGCTCGATCACCACGGGCACCGCGACGGTCGCCTGCAGACTCACGAGCAGGTCGCCGGGCGCGGTCCAAGCCAGCGATGCCGGCGAGGCGTACACGGCCGCGCGCTGGCGCCACGACGCCCGCGCCTCGAACGGGTGCGCGAACGCGTCCCACTCGCTGCGCATCTCGGCGTTCGGCGTCTGGGCGATCGAGATCCCGAAGCCAGCCGTGTTGGGCGGTGTGATGCCGTTCTGCACGGGCCATCCCGGCGAGCTGGCGTGCACTTCGAGCTGGTTCGCGGTGGTGATGCTCGCCGTCACCGTCTGGGCGAACGACGGCGCGGCAAGCAGCAGGGATGAACAGATCGTGGCAGCAGCACGCATGAACGGCCTCCGGCGGTCAATGGGACGACGTTCTCTATGCAAGTGCGCGCGTCACGTAACGCGGCGCCCGCGCCTCCGCCGCCGCGCCCGGCACCGCACGTCGCCGCCCGTCACCGGCCCGGATCGGTCGCCGGCGGCACGAGCCGCACCGAAACCACCCAGTCGCGCACGCTGCGTGCGGTGTCGAGCCCATCGCCGCCGAGCGCCTCGAACTGCCGCGCCAGCCACTCGACGCCCTGGCCGCTGTCGAGCCGGTCGAGTTCGAGCCGCGCGTCGGGCGGCAGGTGCAGCGCGTCCTGCAGGCGCAGCCCGCGCGAACGCAGGTCGAGCGGCATGCACGTGAAGCCCGGCAGCAGGCTCAAGAGGTAGCCGAGCGGGCCGCCGGCGATCGCGACGTCGGGCTTGCGCCAGGCCGAGATCGCGAGCGCCGTCTCCGCGAGCCACACCACCGGCGTGCCGATGGTCTCGAGCACGAAGTACCACGGCTGCCCGTGCCAGCTCGTGCCCTGGGCCGTCCAGACCTCGATGCGCGAGCTGTCGCCGTCCTGCCATTGCACGAGCTGGTAGTCGCGCTGCTGCAGCAGGCTCACGCAGCCCACCAGCGACAGCACGAGCAGCACCGCCGCCGCGCGCACCGGGTCTCGCACGCGCGCGTTCAGCCCACCACCCCGTCCACCGTGCGCCGGATGCCGCGCGGGTTGTCGTCGCGCAGTTCGGGCGGCAGCAGGTCGTGCGGCCAGTCCTGCCAGCACACCGGACGCACCCAGCGCTGGATCGACGTCGTGCCGACCGCCGAGAAGCGCGCGTCGGTGGCCGCCGGATAGGGCCCGCCGTGCACCATGGCGCCGCAGACCTCGACGCCGGTCGGCACGCCGTTGGCGATCAGGCGTCCGACCTTCGTGCGCAGCACCGCCAGGAGCTCGGCGTGCTGCACGAAGTCGTCGCCATCGCCGTGTACGGTCGCGGTCAGGTGCCCGTGCAGCGAACGGGCGATCGCGAGCAGGTCGCCGGGCGCCGCACACGGCACGGCGAGCACCGCCGGTCCGAAGATCTCCGTGCGCAGCCGTTCGTGCGCGAGCACCACGTCGGCCGAAGCGCGCAGCAGCGTCGGGCACACCGAGGTCGCCGCCGTGCCCGCCGCCGACGTTGCCGCGACCGCGACCGGCAGCTGCTGCACCTCGGCCAGCGCGCGTTCGTAGCCGGAGCGGATCGTCGTGTGCACCGTCGGCCCCGGCGCCGCCGCACCGAGCCGTTCGCGCAGCGCCTGTGCGAACGGGTCCGCGCCGTCGCCCGCCGCCCAGAGCACCATGCCCGGACTCGTGCAGAACTGCCCGCTCGCGAGCGTCGCCGAAGCCGCGAGCTGTTCGGCGATCTGCGCGCCGCGCGCCGCGAGCGCACGCGGCAGGATGAACACCGGGTTCATCGAACCCATCTCGGCGAAGACCGGGATCGGCCGCGGCCGCGCGGCCGCGAGGTCGAACAGCGCGCGCCCACCCTGGTGCGAGCCCGTGAACCCGACCGCGGCGATGGCCGGGTGCTGCACGAGGCGCGCGCCGGTCGCCGGCGTGCGCCCGTGCACGAGCGAGAACGTGCCAGGCGGCAGCTTCTGGCGAGCCACGACCTCGGTGATCACACGCCCGACGAGTTCGCTCGTGCCGGGGTGCGCGGGGTGTGCCTTGACGACGACCGGGCAGCCGGCCGCCAGCGCCGAGGCGGTGTCGCCGCCGGCGACCGAGTAGGCGAGCGGGAAGTTGCTCGCGCCGAAGACCGCGACCGGGCCCAGCGCCACGAGCATGCGGCGCAGGTCCGGCTTCGGCACCGGCTGCCGCGCCGGCTCGCCGCGGTCGATGCGCGCGTCGACCCACGAGCCCTGCTCGAGCAGCGCCGCGAACTGCTGAAGCTGCAGGACCGTGCGCCCGCGTTCGCCCTCGACGCGCGCCTTGGGCAGCGCCGTCTCGGCGCCGATCCGCTGCACGAGGTCGTCGCCGAGCGCCATGAGGCCGTCGCCGATCGCACGCAGCAGCTGCGCGCGCACGCCGGGTTCGCAGGCGGCGAACGGTGCGGCCGCCTCGCCGGCCGCCGCCGCCGCGCGGTCGATCTGATCGCCGCTGGCCTCGCGGTAGTCGGGCGCGAGCTGCGTTCCGGTCAGCGGGTCGATGCCCGTGAACGGCTCGCCGTGCCCCGCTTCGCGCGCCCCGGCGACGAAGTGCTCGCCGCGCAGGCCCGTCACCTGCGCCCCCGCGTCGCCAGCGCCCGGTCGATGACCGCGAGCGCGTGTTCGCGTTGTCGGCCCTGCACCGGCAGGCGCGGCAGCCGCACGCGTTCGCTGCCCTGTCCGACCTTCTGCTGCACGAGCTTGATGAGCTGCACGAACTCGGGCACCGTGTCGAGCCGCAGCAGCGGCAGGAACCAGCGGTAGAGCGCGGTCGCGGCCTCGCGCTTGCCGTCGCGCGCGAGCTCGAACAGCTCGACGCTCTCGCGCGGGAACGCGTTGACGAGCCCCGCGACCCAGCCCGTCGCGCCGGCCGCCACACCCTCGAGCACCATGTCGTCCATGCCGACCAGCACCGCGAGCCGCTCGCCGACCAGCGCCTTGATCGCCGTCACGCGGCGCGCGTCGCCGCTCGACTCCTTGACCGCGACGAGGTTGTCGTGCGCGGCGGCGAGCTCGGCCACGAACGGCGGCGTGAAGTCGGTGCCGTACGCGGGCGGGTTGTTGTACAGCATGCACGGCAGGTCCGTGGCCCGCAGCACCGCCTCGACGTGGGCCTTCGCCTCGTGCAGCTCACCCTTGTGCACGTACGCCGGAAGCACCATCAGGCCGCCGCACCCCGCGGCGGCCGCGGCCTCGGCCAACGCGACCGCCTGGCGCGTGCTCAGCGCCGCGATACCGGGCAGCACGGGCTTGTCGCCGGCCGCCTCGACGAGCGTACGCAGCACCGCGACCTTCTCGTCGAAGTCGAGCGTCGCCCCCTCGCCGAGCGAACCGAGCGGGATCAGCCCCGAACAGCCCTGCTCGAGCTGCCAGCGCGCATGGCGCGACAGGAACGAGTGGTCGACGCGGTCGTCGGCGTCGAACGGCGTCGTGATGGCCGGCAGGACGTGCTGGAACGGGGAGGTGGGCATGCATGCCTAAGCGAACGCACTCGCGGCGCCGACCGCAAGCACCGTGTCGCGTCAGCCGGACTCGTCGACGCAGCGGAACGTCGCGAACACGTACGGATAGCGCGGCTGGAACCAGTTGCGGAACGACCGGCGCAGGAACATGGTCTCGGTCGCGGCACTCGCGCCCTTGGCCACGAAGTGCTGGCCATCGAAGAAGTCGGCCGAGTAGCCGCGGTAGAACGGCAGCGGCTCGAAGCCGGCGAACGGCGCGAAGACCGTGCGCGTCCACTGCCAGCCGTTGCCGCACAGGCCGTGCACGCCGAACGCGCTCTGGCCGGCCGGATGTGCGTCGACGGGCTGCGGATCCCACGCGGCGAAGCCGAAGTTGCCGTGCGTGCCGGGCACGGGCTCGGCGTCGCCCCACGGATGCGCGCGTTCGCGGCCGTCGGGCCCACCGAGCGCGGCGCGGTGCCACTGCGCCTCGCTCGGCAGACGGCGGCCGCGCCAGCGTGCATAGGCGCTGGCCTCGGCGTGGCTGACGTAGACGGGCCAGGCCGGCGGCAACGGCACGCTCGCGAACATGGCGCGCCAGCGCCATGCGCCGGGGCCACCTTGCCAGTAGCCGGGTCGTTCGATCCGCTGCGCGCATCGCCAGGCCCAGTCGGCCGGCGTCCACAGCCGCTCGTCGCGGTAGCCGCCGGCCTCGACGAACTCGAGCCACTGCGCGTTCGTCACGGCGTGGCGATCGATCGCGAACGGCGGCACGAACACGCGGTGCATCTCGTACTCGTTGTCCCAGCCGGCGTGCCGCTCAGCGGCGCTGCGGCCCAGCGTCGCGTGCCCGGCGGGGATCGGCACGAGCTCGGCGCGCGGCGGCGCGGCGTCGAGTCCGCCCGGCGCGGGCCCCGGCCGCTTGGCCTCGTGCGGCAGTGAGGCCAGCAGGTAGGCCAGCGTCTCGGCGTGCATGGCGCGGTGTTCGATCGCGAGGCGCCAGGCCCAGCCGCGCTCGAGCCAGCCGTCGAGCGGCGCGCGCGCCAGCTCGGCGTCGACGTCGGCGCGCAGCTGCATGCCGTAGCGCCGCACGGTGTCGACGTCGGGCCACTGCTCGGGCCGGTCCTGCGGCAGCTCGCCGTCGACGGGATCGATGCCGAACGCGAAGCGCTGTTCCCACTCGGCGTGCCGCGACGGCCGGCCGAGGCAATCGCGCACGAGCAGGTTCCAGTCGAAGACCTCGAGGTGGCCCAGATAGAAGACGAGGCGGTGGCGCTCCGGGATCGGGCGCGCCACGAACGCGCGCGGCTCGAGCAATTCGAAGATCGCGTCGGTGCGCGCGCGCGCGGCGCGCAGCAGCTGCGTCAGTCCGGCCCGGCACGCGTGCGCATCGATGGCTCGGTCCGGCGCGGTCGGGACTGGCTTCTGGCCTGGCTGCGGCGACATCGCGGCAAGCCTACGCATCGGCAGCGCCGGTCCAACCCCGCTTCCGGCGCGCGATCACCGCGCCGGTGCACGGCCCGTGGCGGCGAGGAAGCGCAGCGCCTGCCCGCGCAGGCACGCCGCCGCTTCGGGCCGCGACGGCGCGAGGTCCTGCCGCTCGCCGGGATCGGCCGACAGGTCGAACAGATGCTCGCGCCCCGATGCCACCTCGCGCACGAGCTTGAGATCGCCGTCGCGCGCCATCACGAGCAGCTCGCCCCAGTCGGTGAACGCCTGCGCGCGGCCACCGTGCAGCGGCCGCCGCAGCAGCGAGTCGGCGACCGGCAGCCCGAGCAGATCGAGCAGCGTCGGCACGACGTCGAGGTGCGAACACACCGCGTCGGTGACGAGGCCCGTCATCGCCGTGCCCGGGGCGTGGAACACGAGCGGCACACGCAGGTTCTCCTCGTACAGTTCGAAGCTGTGGCCGAAGTTGCCGGCGTGTTCGCCGAACGCCTCGCCGTGGTCGCCGACGACACACAGCAGCAGCCGGTCGGCGGGCCGCAGCGCGCAGACGCCCGACCACAGGCGCCGCAGCGCACGGTCGGCGTAGTGCAGCGCGTTCTCGTAGCAACCGAGCGGTGTGTCGGTCGGGCACGGACCACCTTCTGGGCTCGCGTACGGATGATGGCCCGCGATCGGCAGGTAGCAGGCCAGGAACGGTCGCTCCGCGGGCAGCGAGCCGACCCACCGCAGCAGCGCGTCGACGGTGGCCTCCTCGTCGATGCCGAAGCTCGACTCGGCCTCGCCGCCGATCGTGCCCGCATCGGCGAGCACGTCGAAGCCCATCGGCGCCAGCACGTGCTGCATGCCGAGGAAGCGGAACCGGCCGGCGTGGAACAGCGCGCTCGTGTAGCCGTGCGAAGCGAGCCGGTGCGGCAGTGCCAGGCGCGCGTGTTCACCGTAGTCGGTCGGCTCGCCGTCGGGCTTCGGCGGCAGCGCGCAGAAGATCGGCACCTGTCCTTCGATGCTCTCTGGATAGACCGCGTAGGCCGTGCGGCAGTCGAGGCCCGCGTGCGCGAGCGAGGCCAGGTACGGCATCGCCGTCGGGCCGTCGCCGTCGACGAAGCGCGCCGCCGCGGACTCGAGCACGACGAACACGACGCTGCGGCCGCGCGCCACGCCGCGCCACGCCTCGAGCGGCGAGGCCGTCGCGGCCGCGACCAGCACCGGCTCGCCGGCGCCGACCGGCGGTGCCGGCGCAGCGCGCGGCAGCAGGCTGCGCACGAGCGCCACGGCGGCGTTGCGGTGCACGACGTGCGCCGGCGCCGGCAGCACGGCCAGCAGGCCGATGCAGGCGAGGCAGGCCAGAGCACTCGTGGCCGCCGGGCAGTGCACGCGCGCGCCGAGCCGCGCGCCGCACGCGGCAGCGAGCAGCACGGCCAGCACGAGCCCCGCGTTGGCCGGCGACACGTAGAGCCAGGCCGAGTCCGCCATCGCGGGATCGACGCCGACCCACATCGAGCGCAGCATCGGCACGCCGAGGGCGCGCTCGAGCACGACGTTGGCGGCCAGGAAGGCGACCATCAGCACGGCCACGGCGCGCGCCAACCAGCGCGGTGCGGGCGCCAGCACGGTGGCGAGCCCGAGCGCGAGCGCGAGGTCGTCGAGGCCGAGGCGCAGGGCGGCGGGCACGCTCGCGACGGGCACCACCCACAACGACAGCACCTTCGCCAGCAGCGCGGCGCCCAGCACCGCACCCCCCGCCGCACGCGCCGCGGCCGCCCCTTCGCCGCGCGACACGTCAGCGCCCCGCTGCGGGGGATTCGGGCACCACCTCGCTGGCGCTGGCGACCGGCGCGCGCGCGACCTTGCCGCCGGCCACGTGCACCGACCACGACACGGTCTGGCCGGGTTGCACGACGAGCTCCGTCGACCACGTGGTCGTGCCGGCCCCGGCCGGGATCGGTTTGCTGGCGAAGCGTTCGCCGTCGACGTCGACCGCAAAGACGTAGGCGAGGTCGGCGTCCTTGGCGAGGCAGTTCTCGCACGTGAACGTGCAGCGGCGCGCCGGCCAGCGCAGGTCGCGCGCGGCTTCGAACGCCACGTCCGCGCAGCGCGGCAGCAGCAGCAGTTCGCGCACGGGACCGTACTCGACGCCTTGGACCTCGTGCAGGCCGAAGCCCGTGCCGTACACCGGCAGCGCGCCGGCCGCCTCGCCGGGCCCGAGCACGCGCACGGGCAGCGCCTGCTCGGCGTTGAGTTCCCAGCGCGACGAGAAGCCGAGCACGGTGCCCTTGCCGGCGTGCTTCGCCAGTTCGCGCCACTGCTGCACGGCGTCGTCGGGCTTCTTGCCGGCCGCGAAGCGCACCACGCCGCGGCGCGGCGCGCGGTAGTAGTCGCCGAGGGGGCCCGCGGCGACCGCGAAGACTCCGTGCAGTTCGACCTCGGTCGGATGTTGGTCGTCGGGCAGCAGCACGACCTTGTCGAGCAGCGCGAACACACCGGTCGGATCACTGGGCGGTGGCGCGGGTCGCGCCGGCGCCGGATCGGCGCACAGCAGGGTCCAGGTGGCCAGGGAAAGGACGGCGGGGAGTCTGTGCATCGCGTTCACCTCGACGCCGAGGACGCCGGGTCGCCGGCGCTGTTAGCCGCCTCGCGCGCTCTGGCGCGGCGCGCCCCGGCGCGCCATTCTCTGCACATGGCCAGCGAACCGGCGACCACGCCCCCGAACCCCGATGCGGTCCGATCCCAGCTCCAGGCACAGTCACAGGCCCCCTCGCCGGCACTCGTGCAGAAGCTCGGCATCCCCGAGGCGCGCCGGCACATCTTCCTCTGCTGCGACCAGAGCAAGCCGAAGTGCTGCACGAAGGAACGAGGCCTCGCGGCCTGGGAGTTCCTCAAGGGCCGCCTCGAGGAACTCGGCCTGTCCGAAGGCGGCGGCGTGCAGCGCACGAAGGCCAACTGCCTGCGCGTGTGCACGGGGGGACCGATCGCCGTCGTCTACCCCGAGGGCGCGTGGTACGCCGGCTGCGACCCCGACGTGCTCGAGCAGATCGTGCAGCGCCACCTGATCGGCGGCGAGGTCGTGCGCGAGCACCTCGTGCACGAACGCGCGCTGCCCGGCGGCCGGCTCGACATGAAGGGCGACTGGAACCGGCGCGCGCGCGAGAACGCCGAGTACTACATCGCGACCGCGGCGCCCGACGCCGGCGAGGCGTTCCGCAGCTCGGGCGAGCGCGACGTCGCGGCGTTCTTCGACGGCCTGCGCCACCTGCTGCACGCCGATCAGACCGTCGCCGACATCGGCTGCGGCATCGGCCGCATGGACGAGTTCGTGGCGCCGCACGTGCACAGCCTGGTCGGCATCGACGTCAGCCACGAGATGGTCGAGAAGGCGCGCGCGCGGCTGCGGCACCTGCCCAACGTGCACTTCATCGAGGGTGACGGCTACACGCTGCCGCTGCCCGACCAGAGCGTCGGACTCGTCTTCTCGCACATCGTGCTGCAGCACACGCCGCGGCACGTGACGCACAGCTACCTGCGCGACGCGCTGCGTGTGCTGCGGCCCGGCGGCGACTTCGTCTTCCAGATGCCCGAGGCCGTGCCCGGCGCCCCGGCCGACCCGCCCGCCGACGACACGTTCGAGATGCGCTTCTGGAGCGAAGAGGACCTGCGCCGCGCCGTCGAACGGGTCGGCTTCGTCTGGCAGGGCTGCCGCCGCTATCCGGTCGAGTCAGCGCTGCTGCACTTCAACCAGCTGCGCATCCACTGCCGCCGCCCGTGAGATCGCCAGGAGCGCCAGCACGCTCTCGCCGCCGCGCACACGATCGCCGGGCCGCGCCGCGAGCTGCACGCCGTCGGCCGGCACCCACACCTCGGTGCGCGAACCGAACTTGATCAGGCCGAACCGCTGGCCGGCCGCGACGCGCTCGCCGCTGCGCAGCACGTTGCAGATGCGACGCGCCGCGGGCCCCGCGATCTGGCGCACGACCACGGTGCCACCACCGTCGAGCCGGAACCACGTCAGCAGCTGTTCGTTGCCGTCCGTGCAGCCGCGCCGCTTCGTCGGCAGCCGGCGCCCGCGCCGGTACTCGAAACTTTCGGCGCGACCCGCGACCGGGGCGCGATTGACGTGCACGTCGAGCAGCGAGAGGTAGATGCCGAGCCGCCAGGCCGGGCCGTCGAAGAACGCACACTGTGCCTCGTGGCGCACGTCGTCGAGCACGCCGTCGGCGGGCGCGAGCACGAGCGCCGGCCCCCGAGGGCTGATCCGGTCGGGGTCGCGGAAGAACCAGACGGCGAACAGCGGGAGCAGCAGCGGTGCCGGCGCGAACCACGGTTGCACGAACGCGAGCGCGAACGCGGCCGCGCCGCCGAGCATGAGGCACGCGAGCACGTCGGCGCGGCCGAGGCGCACGAGGCCGAAGCGGTCGCGGAACGGGTCGACGCGCAGCGGGCCGGGCACGTCGTGGCCGCAGACGTTGCGCACCCAGAGCAGGTCGCGGCCGTCGAGCACGTCGTGCGTACAGCCCGGGCACGAACCGAGCCGCTGCGCCGCGCGACGTGCGGCCACGGCCGGCCGCAGCGCACGCAGCCACGCGCGGCGCCACCGACCGAACGCCTGCGCGAGCGCCGCGACCGGGCCGCCGCCGGGCTGCACGCCGTGCACGTCGTCGGGCCAACCGGGCTTCATGCGGGTTGCACCCCGCCGAGCACCGCCGCGGCGCGCACGAGGTACACGCGCTTGCCCAACCACCACGCGACGACGCGGCCCTCGCCGCGCCGCTGCCAGAACCAGGCGTGCACGAGCAGCCACGGTGCGGGCGGTTCGGCCTCGATCGCGGCCCGATCGCCACGCAGCGCCAACGGCAGCACGACGAGATCGGCGTCGAGCCGTTGCCCGGCCGCGAACGTGCCGCGCTGCAGCACGACGCCGTCGGGCAACCACGGCCGCGCCGACTCGAGGTGTTGCGCGTTCTCGTCGAGCACGACGAGTTCGGCAGCCGGCAGCAGCTCGCGCAGCAGGATCGCCGTGCGCGGGAACAGGCCCCCGCCGACGATGACGACGCGGCGCGGCGACGGTAGCTGCCGGCACACGGCCCGCAGCGCGCGGCGGTGCGCGGCGAGCACGCGTTCGCGCAGCCACGGCCGGCGCAGCACGAGCCGTTCGGCCGCCGCGAGCCAGACCGCGGGCTGCAGCGCCTCGAGCCAGCGCAGCACGGGCGGCAGCACGCTCGCGCGCGCGCCCGCGCGGCGATGCCGGGGCAGGTCGCGGTAGTGTCGCGCGGGGGCCTCGTGGTGTTCGATGTGGTAGCCGTCGTTGAGGAACAGCCGGTTCCACCACGCCGCGTACACGCTCGTGGTGCCGCCGCGGTGCTCCTCGTGACCGTGCAACCACGCGAGCGCGAGCCCGGCGCCGAGGCCCGGCACGTAGACGTGCCAGAGCCAGCCCGGCCACAGCAGGGCGCCGGCGACCCAACCACCTGCCAGCACCGCGAGCTCGAGCACGAGCTGGCCACCGCCGCGCCACCGCCACGGCCGGGCGGCGTGGTGCGCAAGGTGCCTTTGCCGCCAGAGCTGCTGCGGCACGCCGAGCAACAGCGAGAGCCACAGCGACCACAGGCCCTCGAGGCGGCGGCGGCGCCAGAAGCGCCGGTGCACGGCCTGGTGCGCGACGGTGTTGCCGGTCCACCACACGGCGAACGCGACCGCGAGCCACGACGGCCACACGAGCACGAGCAGCGGTGGCAGCACCGAGCACAGGACCGGCAAACGGTCGCGCGGGTCTCGCAGCAGGCTCGGCATGCGTGCGCCTGGACGCCGGGCGCGCGCCGATGTTAGCGTGCGCGCCGTGCAACCCTCGCCGTTCGCCGCGACCCAGTGCAACCGGTTCTTCGGCTTCGAGCTGCAGCATCGCGGCGCCGACCGCGTCGAGGTCGCGCTGCCGGTGCGCGCCGAGTTCCTGCAGGAGGAGGGTGTCGTGCACGGCGGCGTGCTGACAGCACTCGCCGACACGGCGGCGGTCTACCTGCTCTGGCCCGACCTGCCGCCCGACCGCGGCATGACCGGCATCGAGTGCAAGATGAACTTCCTCGGCGCGGCGATGCTGTCGGCCGGACCGCTCGTCGCCACCGCGACGCCGCTGCGCATCGGCCGCACGATCGCGGTCTGCGAGACCGTCGTGCAGCAGGCGGGTCGCACGGTGGCGAAGGGCACGTTCACGTTCCTGCTGCGGCCGCGCGCGGCCGCCGCGGCGCCGTGAGCGCCCCCGAGATCCTGCGCGACGGGCCCGCCGGCGCCGCGGTCACGATCGTGCTCGCGCACGGCGCCGGGGCGGGCATGGAACATCCGTTCCTCGCCGCGGTCGCCGCGGGCCTCGGCGCGGCGGGCTTTGCGGTGCTGCGCTTCGAGTTCCCGCACCAGCACGAGGCGCGGCACGGCATGCGGCGCGGCCCCGACCGCCTGCCGGTGCTGCAGGACTGCTTCCGCGACGTCGTGCGCGAGCACGCGCGGCCGCCGTTCGTGCTGGCCGGCAAGTCGATGGGCGGCCGCGTCGCGACGACGATCGCGGACGGCCTCGGTGCCGCCGGCGTGATCGTCTTCGGTTATCCGTTCCACCCACCGCGACGACCCACCCAGCTGCGCACGGCGCACCTCGCCGAGCTTGCCACACCGACGTTGATCCTGCAGGGCGAACGCGATCCGTTCGGCACGCGGGCCGAAGTGGCCGGCTACGTGCTGTCGCCGAAGATCGAGGTCTTCTGGCTGGCCGACGGCGACCATTCGCTGGTGCCGCGCAAACGCAGCGGCCACACGGAGCACGGGCACCTGCAGGCGGCGATCGAACGTGCGGCGGGGTTTGCCGCGGCCGTCACGCGGTGAGCGGTCCACGCACTCCGGAAGATGGCCCGACCGCGCAACTCGTCGGCGCCTTCACGCTACCAACGTCCACGGAGAATCCCGATGCGAACCCCCATCCTCGCGTGTCTGTTCACTTCCCTCGCGCTGACGGCGGCGCCGGCCCAGACGGCCAGCGTCACGCTGTTCGGCACGGGCTGCACCTACATGTCCCAGCCGCTGGCGATCGGCGTGCAGGGCCTGCCGCAGTTCGGCACGATGGTCTCGGTGACCTACACGGGCCCGAACCTCAACAACCAGCTCAGCATCCAGCCCGTGCTCGCCCTGGGCCTCGCGCCGACCAACATCCCGATCCCGGCGACGATCCTGCCGCAGCAGCCGCTCGGCTGCACGCAGTGGATCGTGCCCGAACTGCTCACGCTGATGCCACCGACGGCGACGGGCATGTTCGAGACCCATCTCGACCTGACGATCCCCAACGACCCGACGCTCGCGGGTTTCACGTTCACGGCGCAGTGGCTCGCGATCGTGATCCAGTGCGGCATCGTGGCGCCGTGCTGGTTGCAGGCGCTGCCGACTTCGGACGCGGCGCTGCTGACGGTCGGGCTGTGATCCAGCCACGCAGCACCGGCAGGCGACGGCAACCTTGACACCACGCGGGGGGGGTACATCTTCAAGCATGCTGAAGCAAACCTCGCTTGGAGTGGTCTTGACCTCATCGGTTGTCGCGCAGTGTGCATGTGCCGTCGCGACGTTGCCAGTCGAGCCCAGCTTGACCATCGGGGGTTGGTCGTGCGGTGGCACGATCGTCGACGCGGGTTCCTTGCCCGGTACGTGCCACGCACCTCCCGTTTGCCCTGCCGACCCGGTTTCATGCACGCACAAGATGCAGTTCGACGTGTGGCTCCAGTGTCCGCCGAACACCAATCCGGTGCCGACCCTGGCCGTCAAGTTGGTATCGGGTCCCAACGGAGCCTCCTTTCAGGTGCCTCCAAGCGGATACTCTGTCCTCCCCAACGGCAATTGGAAGATCGACTGGAGCTACCCCCTCGAGGCCAAGGCTCCTTGCGGCCAGAGCGGCACGATCAACCTGCAGTGGGCGTGTCCCGGTGGCTCGACTCCGCAGTCCTCCGGGTCCGTGGCACTGAGCTGCGGGAACTGTTGATGCGCGGGGTTGCCCTTCTCGTGGCATGCGCCGCGGGCCTAGCCGTCGCAGTCCTTCTGCTCGGACTGCGTCACAACGATGAGGTGGCGCCGCCGGTACGCGCGGTCGCGGCCGATCAGCCGGCAGGGTTGAATGGCGCAGCGGCCACGTCGGTGGCTCCGGAGCGAGCCCAGGTCGCGGCTGACGAAGGCCAGGGTCCGGATCCTGCTCCGCGCGAGAACTCTGCCCTCCCTTGGTCACCCGAAGAGCTCGCGAAGTGTCCGACCGATTCCCGTTCGCACCCGCTGGAGCAGAAGCCCTTCTTGCACACGATGATGCTGTGGGGCGGCGATGGCAAGAACCTGAGAGACGGCACCTCGACGTTCTACCAGTTCGACATGGACCGGTTCCTGCTCAACCTGCCCGAAGGGGTCCGAAGCACAGCTACCAACATGCGCCGCGAGTTGATCGAGGCCGCTCGCGAGCTGGAGAAGGAACATTGGAAGAGCCGTTACGAGGCCTACCACGCGGCGGTGGAGGCTGGGAGCTACGTCATCGTCGACTGCGATGGACTCCCGGAGTCCGAGGCCGCCGTGAAGATCGCCAAGGCCCGAGAAGCGTTGGGGCTCGGTGAACTCAATCGCGACTACTTCTACATGGTGGCGAGTGCGCGCCCACCGGACGGCCGCCCCTATGGCACCGGGAGATACTCGGCGATCATCTATGTCCGTCGCAGCGAGTTTCCGCGCAGCTTCGAACTGCTCGATGAGATCGCTCGCACGATGCGCGCGGCCGAAGATGCAATCCGTGCCAGGCTCGGCGTGCCGCGCTAGCCGCCGAGCCAACGGCCTACAGCCCGACCGTGATCGTCGCCGCGTCCGACGTGATCAAGCCGCTCAGGCCGCAGCCGGCGAAGCCGCACTGCGAGTGCACGAGCAGCCATTGCGCCAGGAACTGGAAGCCGATCAGGCCCGCGTCGTTCGGAACCGCGATCGCGTAAGAGGCCACATAGCTCGGCAGGATCGGGTCCGGCGCCATCGGCGTCAGGCTCAACGGTTCGAGATAGGCGACGCAGCCGGCTGGTTGGTAGATCAGCAGCCCGGCGGGAATCGTCAGGAAGAGCGGCTGCGTGCCGAGGGCCAGGAACGGCTGGGCCATCTGCTGCGCCGAGCTGAACAGGTAGTTCGGCCCGGTGTAGGTGATCGAGAAGGTCTGGCCGATCTGCGGCAGCCCGTTGTTGCCGATCGCGGGAGTCTGGCTCTGCAGCGAGCAGCCGCTGCCGAACGTCGTGAACGCGGCCTGGCACGGCAGTGCCGCGGCCAACAGCAAGGTGGTGATTGTGCTACGCATTGCGTGGTGTGGGTCAGGGTGGGAAAGGGCGACAGCCGCGCGAACCGCGCCTCCGAGGTCGACGCGATCGGCGGCGGTCGGACTCCTCCAGCCTACGCGAACAGGCGGTGCGCGGGAACGGCCCACAGCCGCGCGTCGGCATCGAGTTCGCCAACCCCGCATCTGTCGGAACCGATCATGAAATGGTCGAGCCTTCCCGCGCGCTGGCTGGGCCGGCCGGCGCGCTACTTGCCCCCGTGCTGCTCCTCGAGGTGCTGCCGCAGCGCATCGCCGCCGAAGTCGTGATCGAAGTCGCGCCAGACCGTGTGCACGTGGTTGGCGTCGTCCTGCGTGCAGTCGTACTCGATCGCGAAGTGCACGCCGTGGATGCGGTAGTAGTGGCCCTGGCCGCGCTCGCGGCCGCCGGCCCACGCGAACGACAGTTCGTCGAGCCCGTGGCTCCGGATGTCGGCGAGATCGGCCGCGGCGAACTCGGCGCGCTGCACGTGCGCGAACTCCTCGATCAGCCGCCACAGCACGCCGCGCTGCGTCTCGCTCATGAGCGACCACGGCAGGCCGCGCCGTTCGCCGAGCGCCGACGGCGGCTTGCCGGGACCCAGCAGCACGTCGCGCGGCGCGTCGGTCGCGATGATGGCCTTCGCGAGCTGCGCGTCGTCGAGCAGCAGCAGGAACGCGCGCGCCAGATCCTCCTCGGCGCCGAGCACGCGGTGGCGCGTCGCCGCCGGACCCGCGACGTCGTGCGGGTTGCTGCCGAGGAACTGCGGCGTGTGCCCCACGAGCTGGCCCTTCAGCACCGCCACCTGCAGCGACACGTGGTGGCCCTGGAAGCGCACCGTGTAGGTGCCGAGCGGCTTCGGGTCGCCCCAGACGATGAGGCTGTAGCGGCCCGGATCGCGGTGGCTCGCGTCGCGACCGGCCGCCGACTCGAGATCGTGCAGCACGTTCTCGAGCTGCATGATCGCCGCCGTCTTCTCGTAGCCGCGCACGCTGAGCATCGCGCGCAGCACCGCCTCGGCGCGGCCCTTCTGCGCCGGGTCGAGCGCGCCGAGCTCGACGCCCGCGTAGCGACCCGGCACGAAGTTCCAGGCCGTGCGTTCCTTGTCGTCCATGGGCGGCTGCGCGCGCCCGCGCAGCTCGGCCGGCAGCGCGTCGAGGAACGCCTGCGCCGCCCCGGCCACCGCCGCCGTCGCCGCGTCGCGGCCCGAAGGTTCCTGCTGCCACAGCGCGAGGCCGCCGACCGCGGCGAGCAGGACCGTGATACCGGCAGAGATCGGGGTGTTCATGAGTGCCTCATCGGGGTGCGAGGGCCTTCTCGACGACCGCGAGCTGTTCGGCCTTGTGCTTCTGCAGCGAACCCGTCGCCGGGCTCGCCGCGGCGCGGCGCGCGGCGACGGCGGCCCACGGCCAGCGATCGCGCACGAACGTCCACGCGCCCATGTTCGCGGGTTCCTCCTGGCACCAGGCGAACTCGGCCGCAGCGTAGCGTTCGCGCAGCGCCGCGAACGCCGCGCCGGGCCAGGGGTAGAGCAGTTCGACGCGCACGAGCGCCACCGAGGTGTCCGCGCCGCGCGCATCGACGAGGTCGTACCAGACCTTGCCCGAGCAGCAGACGACGCGGCGCACCGCGGCCGGATCGGCGATGTTGGCGTCGTCGCGCACGGGCAGGAACGCGCCCTGCGCGAGTTCTTCGGGCGCCGAACCGGCGTCCTTCTGGCGCAGCAGGCTCTTCGGTGTCATCACGACGAGCGGCTTGCGCTCGGCGTCGATCGCCTGGGCGCGCAGCAGGTGGTAGTAGCTGGCCGCGCACGACGGGTTGGCGACGCGCAGGTTGTTCTCGGCGCACAGCTGCAGGAAGCGCTCGAGCCGCGCCGAACTGTGCTCGGGCCCCTGCCCGTCGTAGCCGTGCGGCAGCAGCAGCACGAGCCCGCATTGCTGCTGCCACTTCGCTTCGCCCGCCGCGAGGAACTGGTCGATCTGGATCTGGGCGCCGTTGCAGAAGTCGCCGAACTGCGCCTCCCAGAGCACCAGCGTGCCGGGGGCCGTCGTGCTGTAGCCGTACTCGAAGCCGAGCGCGGCCTCCTCGCTGAGCAGCGAGTCGACGACGATGAAGCTCGCCTGGCCGGGCTGCATGTGGTTGAGCGCCACGTAGCGGCGGCCGTCGGTCGCGTCGTAGAGCGCCGCGTGGCGCTGGCTGAACGTGCCGCGACCCGAGTCCTGGCCCGCGAGCCGCACGGGCACGCCGGTCGTGACGAGGCTCGCGAACGCGAGCGTCTCGGCGGTCGCGAAGTCGATCGGCGTGTGGCCGGCGAGCATCTCGGCGCGGCGGCCGAGCACACCCTTGACCTTCGGGTGCGGCGTGAAGTCCGCGGGCCACTCGAGCAGGCGCGCGTTGAGCCGCCGCAGTTCGGCCAGCGGCACCGCGGGCACCGCCGGGCTCCACTCGCGCTCCTCGCTCTCGGCGGCCAGCACGACCTTCGGTGGTTCGCTGGCGCGCACCTCGTCGAGCGACTGCTTGAGCCGATGCTGCACCTTCTCGTCGTAGCCCGGCAGCTGCTCGGCGCGCAGCACGCCGGCGCGGAGCAGGAAATCCTGGTAGGTCTGGCGCACGGTCGGGTGGGCTTCGATCTGCCGGTAGAGCAGCGGCTGCGTGTAGCTCGGTTCGTCGCCTTCGTTGTGACCGTGGCGCCGGTAGCAGACGATGTCGAGCACGACGTCGCTGTGGTAGCGCGTGCGGTAGTCCATCGCGAGCCGGATCATGCGCACCGCGGCGAGCGGGTCGTCGCCGTTGACGTGGAAGATCGGCGCCTGGATGCCCTTCGCCACGTCGGTGCAGAACGGCGTGCTGCGCGAGTCCTTGGGCGACGTCGTGTAGCCGATCTGGTTGTTGACGACGATGTGCACGGTGCCGCCCGTGCGGTAGCCGTGCAGCTGCGACATCTGCAGCGTCTCGAACACGGCACCCTGGCCCGCGAACGCCGCGTCGCCGTGCACGAGCACGGGCAGCACGAGGCTCTGCGGCTTCTTCTCGCCGCCCACGAGCAGGTGGTCCTGGCGCGCGCGCGCCATGCCCTCGACGACCGAATCGACGGCTTCGAGGTGGCTCGGGTTGCAGGCGAGCTCGACCGCGACGTCGACGCCGCCGTCGGTCGTGTACTCACCGGTCGCGCCGAGGTGGTACTTGACGTCGCCGCTGCCCTGCGTCATCGCCGGGTCGAGCCAGCCCTCGAACTCGCCGAAGATCTTCGTCAGCGGCTTCTTCATCACGTGCGCGAGCACGTTGAGCCGCCCGCGGTGCGCCATGCCGAGCACCGCGTGCCGCACGCCGTGTTCGGCCGCGCGATCGAGCAGCGCGTCGAGCACCGGCACGAGCGTGTCGCCGCCCTCGAGCGAGAAGCGTTTGTGGCCGACGAAGCGCGTGTGCAGGAACTGTTCGAACGCCTCGGCCTCGACGAGCTTGTCGAGGATGCGCAGCTGCAGCTCGGGCCCCAGCGGTTCCTCGTTGCGGTTCTGCTCCATGCGCTCGCGCAGCCAGTGCCGCTGCTCCTGGTCGGCGATGTGCATGAACTCCGCGCCGACGTGGCGGCAGTAGGTCAGGTGCAGCGTCTCCTGGATCTCGCGCAGCGTCGCGAACGGCTTCTTCGTCACGCCGTCGCTGTAGAACATGCGTTCCTTGTCCCAGATCGTCAGGCCGTAGGTCGACATGTCGAGTTCGGGCCAGTCCTTGGGCGCGAACACGAGCGGGTCGAGGTCGGCGAGCACGTGGCCGCGCACGCGGTAGCTGCGGATGTAGGTCATGAGCCCGGCCGCGCGCTCGAGGTTCTCGGCCTCGCGCAGGCTGCTGCCGAGCGGCGGCCGCCGGTCGACGCTGTTGCGCACGGGCCGGTAGGGCACCTTGAGCGACTGGAAGACCTCGTCGTAGAACCCGTGCTCGCCGAGCAGCAGCTTGTGCATGCAGTCGAGGAACTGGCCCGACTCGGCGCCCTGGATGACGCGGTGGTCGTAGGTGCTCGACAGCATCATGGTGCGGGCCACGCCGAGTTCGGTCAGCGTCTCGGGCGCGGCACCGTGGAACGCGCCCGGCACCGTGATCGCACCGGTCGCGAGGATGAAGCTCTGGCCGGTCATCAGGCGCGGCAGCGAACTGACGGTGCCGATCGTGCCCGGATTCGTCAGCGTGCACGTCGTGCCCGCGAAGTCGTCGGGCGTGAACGAACCCTTGCGCGCCTTGTCGACCTGCTGGTTGTAGCGCGCGAAGAACGCCGCGAAGTCGAGCGCGCCGCAGTCCTTGATGTTCGGCACGACGAGGCTGCGGCGGCCGTCCTTCCCGGGCACGTCGATCGCGAGCCCGACGTTCAGGCTCGGCGAGAGGCGGCGGAACGGCTTGCCGTCCTGCTCGACGAACTGTCCGGCCATCGCCGGCACCTGCTGCACCGCGCGCACCATCGCCCACGCGATCAGGTGCGTGAAGCTGACCTTGGGCAGGTGCAGGCCCTGCTGGTGCCGGTTGATCGCGTGCCGGTTCTCCTCGAGCACCTTGGCTGGGATCTCGCGCGTCGACGTCGCCGTCGGCACGGTCAGGCTCTCGGCCATGTTCTTGACGATCTTGCCGGCGACGCCGGTCAGCGGCTGCAGGTCCTCGCCGGAGCCGCGTGCGTCCGGCTCCGCGGCCTTCGGCGCGGCGACCGCGCTCGGGCGCGCGGGCTTCGCCGCGACGGCCGTGGCGTGCTGCTCGGGCGGCAGCGCGCTCTCGAACCAGCTGCGCCACTCGGCCGGCACCGACTCCGGTGCGTGCAGGTAGTCGCCGTAGACCTTCTCGGCGTAGGCGGCGTTGACGCCGAACACTTCTTCGAAATCGGGGCGATGCATGCCTTGTGGTCTCTGGCCGCCGCAGGGACGGTGGCCACAACGATACTTGCCGGCCGCGCCGGGGCCACGATCGTGGCAGCCGGGCGCGCGGCGCCGCGCGCCGCGGTGCGGCCGTCGCCGGTCCGTGGGGCGCGCTCGCCCGCACCTACTTCTTGCTGAGCAGGAGCACCATGCGGCGCCCTTCCATGCGGATGCCCGACTCCACCTTGGCGACGTCCGCCAGCAGTTTGACGACTTCCTTCACGAGCTGTTCGCCGACCTCCTTGTGCGCCATCTGGCGGCCGCGGAAGAGGCAGCACACGAGCACCTTGTCGCCGTCGGCGAGGAACTGCCGCGCCTGCTTCATCTTGACCTGCAGGTCGTGCTCACCGGTGGCCGGCCGCACGCGCAGCTCCTTGATCTGCACCTGGTGCTGCTTGCGCCGGCTCGCCTGCTCCTTCTTCTTCTCCTCGTACTTGTACTTGCCGAAGTCCATGATGCGGCACACGGGCGGCCGCTGGTTCGGCGCGATCTCGACGAGGTCGAGTTGCTTGTGCAGCGCCAGGGCGAGCGCATCGGCAGTCTCCATGATGCCGAGCTGCTTGTTCTCCTCGTCGATGACGCGGACCTGGCGGATGCGGATCTGATGGTTGATGCGCGGGCCGCGATCTTGGGAAATCGGACGCCGCGAATCAGGCCTGCTGGACATGAATCCTCTTGGACTTCAACAACACGTGGTACGGACTCCTTGAAGGATGGTTTTGGGGGGGCTGCGCGGAGGCTCCGCGCGAACGCCGGAAGGGTAGTAGGCCAGACCGCGGTCCGCAACCGCGTACCGGCTCCGGACCCCGCTTCGTCGCTGCGACCGCCACGACCCCGGGCTCGGCGCGATGGCGTGCGGTCCCGACCTGCGCCTACCTCGCCTTCCCCGTGGGTCCGTTCAGCCATTCGATCCCGACCTGATGGCGCGGCGCGAAGACGGGTTGCCGATCCGGCCCCGTGCGCGGCAGCCATTCGAAGGCGACGTCGACGGCGACGACGCGCAGCTCGCGCAGGCAGCGCCCTTCCCGATCCCAGACGAACCGCCCTGCGAGCTGGCCGGTCGATCGGAACCGGCAGGCCGCCTCGGGCCGCTTGCCCGCCTCGCTCTCCTGCTGCGGGGCCAGGTCGAAGCGACCGGTGACGACGCCGCTGCAGGTGTGTTCGTCGACGTGTTCGGCGTGCAACACGAGCTCGCCCGCGATCGAGGACTCGGCGAGCCACGTCGCGACCTGGCCGCGCGGCACCATGGCGCGAGCCAGCGCCACGAAGGCGGGCCGCGGCAGCGCGGCCTCGTCGCCGGCCCCCGACAGGCCCGTTCCCCAGGCGCTCGCCGTCGCGGCATCGACGAGCGCGAGCTCGGCGCCGTGCAGGTCGTCGTACATGCGGTAGCTGTTGCGCACGAAGACGCGGAAGCCCTGCTCGCCCGCACCCGGCTCGGGCCACACCGGAGCGGCCGCTTCGATCGCGGCCGTGGCCTCGCCGCCGCCGTCCCAGGTCTCGCGCCAGGGTCCGGGCAGGTCGCCGTGCAGCGCCTTCAGCGCCAGCGCGCCGCGGTGACGGAACAACCGCACGGCACCCTCGTCGCGCCGCGCTTCGGCCGTGTAGTGGCAGCGGCCGCCCGAGTACGACGTCAGGTCACAACCGTTCAGGCTCAGGAACACCTGCTGCATGGTGCCGTCGGGCAGCACGAACGCCTCGCGTTCGCCGCCGCGGAACGTCGTCGCGTCGTACTTCGCGAGCAGCGCGGCGTCCCGCGCGTCGCGCATCTCGTCGGGTGTGTTGCAGGCCGAGATGTGCACGGGCACGAACAGCGTGCGCAGCAGCGACACGACGCGCGGGTCGGAGAGCAGACCTGCCCTCACGGCAACGCCGCCCGCTCAACATCTGCCGGAATCGACGTCGCCGTCGTTGACGAACAGGTAGATCGGCTTGTTCTGCTCCTTGGCTTCGACGAGCGCATCGGTCAGCGAGTGGCGCCACGGGATCAAGGTCCAGCGCGCCTCGGCGAGCGGCGGTCGGGCCGCGGCGAACGCCGCGTCGAGGTCGAACGTCGCGGGCGCGGCCAGTTGGGGTTCCTGCGCCGGCACCAGCGCGGCGAGCACGCACGAGATCCAGGGCGGCAGCAGTGGTCTTGCCATCGGCGCAACGATACCGCGCCGCACATCGCGCGGTCGACCTCCCTGGTGGGCAGGCACGCGCCATGCTCGGGCTCGACTTCCGCTTCCGCTTCTGCCGGGCAGTGCCTGCCGGCCAGCCGATCGATCTCGACTGGCAGGTCGTGCACGTGCGGCACAAGGCGAGCCTGCGCGGCGAGCTCGTGCTGCTCGCGGGACACGTGCGCAGTGCCGAGGCTGACGCCGCGGTCAAGGCGGTCGGCAAGGTGCTCGTGCTCGACGCGCTGTGAGGCCGCATCACTCCGGGTCGCGCGAGGCAATCGCGTCGCCGGCCGACGCGCTCGCAGCGCGCCACCGCGGCCGTTGTTCGAGCAGGTAGAACAGCAGGTTGTCGGTGAACACGGGGTTGCTCGTCAGGCCGAGGTGGTCGTCGGGCAGGAACGTCACCCCGCTCCAGGTCACCGGCGAATCGAGCCAGCCGCCCTGCACGCCGCCGATGCTGCGGTCGGCGAGCGCGCTGAAGCGCGGCACCGTGCCGTCGCCGAATTCGCGCAGGTCCCCGCCGTCGAACCGCGGTTCGAGACGGCCGTGCGCGCGCACGAGGCGTGTGCGCGCCAGCGTCGGGATCGTGTCCGCCGCGAACAGACACAGCTCGGCCGGACAGGGTACCGCCGGATCCTGATCGAGCGCGGCGTGGAACGCGCGCGCCCGCGCGAGGTGTGCTGCGAGCACAGCGTTGGCGCGCGCCCGCCGCACCGCGGCATCGGGTTCGTCGGGCAGCAGCCAGCCCAGGTACCGGTCCGCGTCGGGCGAAGCGAGCCCCGCCTCGCCGGGCAGCGTCATTGGCAGCGCCAGCGCGCGCGCCCCTTCGCGCGTGTTGGGATCGATGCCGTCGCTCGTGAACGCACCCCACACGGTCTTGCCCGTCGAACGTTGCTCGAGCCGGGCGCCGAGCATGCCGTGGATGACGACGACCGGATTGCGCGCTTCGCGCCTCGCCGTCGCGTGGTAGAGCTCGCGCACGACGGGACTCGTGCGGCGCGGCGACGCGCACCCCGCGAGCCACGACAGGAGGCCGATCGCCAACAGCAGTGTGCCCGGGATCCGGCGCGAGGCGCGGTGCGACACGGCTCAGCCGCCGGCCTCGAAGCCGGGGTAGAGCGTCATGCCGCCGTCGACGAACAGGCTCGCACCCGTGATGTAGTCGGCCTCGTCGGACGACAGCCACACCGCGAGCCGCGCGATGTCCTCCGGTTCGCCGATGCGCTTGTACGGGATCAGCCGCATGAGCTCGTCGTAGGCCTGCTGCGTCGCCCACGCGGCGCGGTTGATGGGCGTGCGGATGGCGCCCGGGCAGATGCTGTTGACGCGGATGCGCCACGGAGCGACCTCCTGCGCGATGCTCTTCATCATGAGCATGACGCCACCCTTGCTCGCCGCGTAGTTGACGTGACCCGCCCACGGGATCACCTCGTGCACGCTCGAGACACAGACGATCTTGCCGGCGGCGCACGACACGTCGGGCCGCACGCCGCGTCGCTTGAACTCGCGCACCGCCTCGCGCGCGCAGAGGAACTGGCCGGTCAGGTTGACGTCGATGACCTTGCGCCACTGCGCCAACGTCATCGACTCGATCGCCGCGTCCTGCTGCAGGCCCGCGTTGTTGATCAGGATGTCGACCGTGCCGAACTCGTCGATCGTGCGCGCGAACATCGCCTGCACCTGCGCCTCGTCGGCGACGTCGCCGCGCACGGCGATCGCCTTGCCGCGGCTCGGGCAGCCACACTGCGTGATCTCCTCGACCACGTCGAGCGCCGGCTGCTCGCTGCCGATGTGGTTGACGACGACGTTGGCGCCGGCCGCACACAGCGCGTTCGCGATGCCGCGGCCGATGCCCGACGACGCGCCCGTGACGATCGCGGTCTGCCCGACGAGCACGGGCCGAACGTCGCAGGCCGGCATGACGACCTCGGGCAGCTGCTCCGCGGTCAGGTCTCGGATCGTGGCACTCGACATCTTCGTGGTGGTCATGTTTCGTTCCTTTGTCTCGTTCGATGCTGCACGCGGCGGACCGTTTCGCAAGCGCGGCTTCAGGCCGATCGCCCGACGAGCTCACGGCGTCCTGCGACCGCGCTCGACAGCGTGCCGGCCGTCGCGCGTCCAGGGGCGACCGCGACGCCCGTGCGTTCGCGCTGCTCGCGCCCCGCGAGTGCCGTCGCCAGGTCGACCGTGTCGAACCACGCCGCGCGCGCCGGCAGCTGCGGGCATCGCTCTTCGATGCGCGCGATGCAGTGCGCGGCGCGGCTCGGCGTGCCGAGATCGGTCCAGCCGCACTCGGGCACCATCAGCACACGCAGCAGCGACGCACAGGCGCCGAGCACGGTCCGCGAGAAGTCGATCGTCGGCAGCCCGCGGTACACGGCGTCGAGCGCGATCTCACGTTCTCCGGCCGGACGCAGGCTCGCGGCGCCGATCGCCGTCGCCGTGGGGCGCGCGAACCGGGCGCAGAGTCGCCAGAGCGTGGCGCCCGAAGCGGCGAACAGGAACGAGTTCCACAGCGCGCCGGCCTGCAGCAGCGCGTTCGCGCGCGCGAGAGGCGGCTTCTCGACGAACGCCGAGACCGAACTCATGCCGGCGGCGGTGCACGAGCCCGGCACGATCCAGCCGTACCCCGTGTCGGGTGCATCGGGTGCGATACCGAGCAGCACGAGGTGCTGCGGGTCCTGTCGCACGGCCACCAGCGCCCGCTGCATCGCCTGCGTCAGCACGGCCGGCTCGTCGACGTGGTGGTCGCTGGGCAGCACCGCGATCACCGCACCAGGATCGCGCTCGAGGATGCGCGCCAGCGGCAGCAACAGCCCGGCCGTGGTGCCGCGGTTGCCCGGCTGCACGACGATGTTGTCGGCGTCGAGGCAGGTCAGCTGCGGCCCCCACCAGCGTTCGTGCTCGGCGGCGACCACGACGACGACGCGTTCGCGCGGCGCGAGACGCAGCGCCCGATCGATCGTGTCGAGCAGCAGGCTGCGGCCGCCGCGCAGCGAGCAGAACTGCTTCGGCACGACGGTTCCGTCGTCGGCGCGGGTCAACTCGCTGAGGCGAGTGCCCGACCCGGCGGCGAGAACGAGGACCCAGGGTTCGGTGTTGCGGTGCATGCCGATTCGATGCACGCGCCGCGCGCGGGTTACGGCGCGTGCCTCAACGCCGCGCGGTCGTGGCGGCCGATGCCTCGACGAGCATCGCGCGGTGGCCGTCGGGGTCGCGCGCCAGCAATCGCCGCTCGGCGCCATCGGGCCTCGACACGGCCTTCGATGACACCAGCGCGGCAGCGCGCGCGAGCTGCGGCACGCGTGCATCGAGCCCGGTGCAGCGCACCATGACCACCCACTGCCACAGATCGCTGGCCACGGTGTCGGCGGGCATCGCGCGCCCCGTGCGCGGCGTCACGTACTCGAGCAGCTCGACGCCAGGTCCGGCCTGGCCGCGCAAGGTCGTGATCGCGAGTCGCGCGCCGAACACGTTGTTGAGCCGTTCCTGCGCCAAGCCGTGGTTGTCGCTGTGGCCGACCACCTCGAGGCCGAGTTCGTCGCGCCAGAATCTCAGGCTCGCTTCCGTGTCGGCGACGACGATCGCCGTGTGGTCGATGCCGAGGAACAGGGCCTCGGTGTCCCGATGCCACTTCGCCGCGCCCTTGTCGGGCGGGAACTGCAGCACTTCGAGCGCATGGCCATCCGGATCCTGGAAGTAGAAGGCGCGGATCCCGGCCGCGTTCGGGTTCCAATCGGGCAGCGTCTGCGGCCGCGGCGACGCGTGGCGCACGCCGTGCCGCCGCAACTCCGCGTAGGCGGCGTCCATGTCGCGCACGATGATCGCCACGTGCTGGAACCAGAGGTCGTTGCTGCGCGAGTCCTCGGGCAGCGACCGGCCGCGCGGCGCCAGGTACTCGGTGAGCTCGAGGAACTCGTCGCCGAGCTGCAGTCGGGCGACGTCGCTGTGCAGGCCGAACAGGCCCTGCAGGTGTTCTTCGTCGGCACCGTCGTGTTCGGTGCGCGCGACGAGCCGGAACTGCAGCACGTCGCGGTAGAACCGGATCGATGCGTCGAGGTCGCGCACGGTCACGCCGACCGACAGCACGGCTGGCGCCGCGGCGCCCGGCGCGGCCTGCGCTGGCAGCGACACCGCCGACAGCACGAACAGCAGCACCCGCGCGCCGGCGCCCCGCGCGCCGCTCATCGCGCGGTCTCCGCGGCGCGCGGCGCCGCCGCCGTGGCGCGCGCATCGAGACGCTCGAGCAGGTGGTCGCCGACGCGCAGCGCGTTGGCCATGATCGTCAGCGCCGGGTTGACCGCCGTGCTCGACACGAAGAACGAACCGTCGACGACGTACAGGTTGTCGAGCTCGTGCGCCTTGCAGTGCACGTCGAGCGCCGACGTGGCGGGATCGGCGCCGAAGCGCACGGTGCCGCACTGGTGCGCGACGCCGGCCAGCGGGATCTTCTTGCCCAGGTAGAGGTTGTGTTCGAACCACGAGTGGTCTTCGCAGCCGAGCCTGCCCAACATCGACTTCAGCTGCTTCTGCAGCAGCTCGTGCGCCTTCAGGTTGTTGGCGCGGTAGTCGAGCACGATGCGACCCTCGCTGTCGAGGCGCACGCGGTTGTCGGGGTCGGGCAGGTCTTCGCTCGTCAACCAGAAGTCGATCGCGTGCTTCGCCATGCGATCGAGCACGAAGCCCGGTGCGAACTTCGGCGCCCCGGCCTTGAGCACGACCTTGTCCGACTTGCCGACCATCGAGATGTGGCCGAGCGGGTGGTCGACGTCCGGCGAACCGAAGTAGAAGTCGTTGAGCGCGATCGTCTTCTGGAACACGGTCGGGTTCTCATGCCGCGAGATGACGAGCAGCACCGAGTTGTTGTGGCACATGTAGTGCCGGCCAACCACACCCGAACCGTTGGCGAGGCCCTGACGATGCCGCTCGTTCGCGGAGCGCAGCAGCAGCGCGGCCGAGTTGATGGCCCCGCACGCGACGACGACGACGTCGCCCGCGTACTCTTCGCGCTCGCCGTTGCGTTCGACGACGACCGAGGTCACCGCCGTGCCGGTCGCGTTCGTGCGCAGCAGCTCGACCTTGGCTCCCGTGAGCAGCGTCACGTTCGACCGCTGCAGTGCTGGCAGCACGCACAGCGTCTCCGCATCGGACTTGGCGTGCACGAGGCACGGGAAGCCGTCGCAGGTCGCGCAGCGGATGCACGGACTCAGGTGGCGGCGCGTCTCGTCGAGCTGGATGCCGAGCGGCACGTGGAACGGCTGGAGCCCCAAACGCACGCAGTCGTCGTGCAGCTGCTGGATGCGCGGCTCGTGTTCGACGCGCGGGAACGGGTAGGGCCGGCTCGCCCACGGTTCGGTCGGATCGACGCCACGTTCGCCGCGCACCTGGTAGAGCCATTCGGCGGCGCTGTAGTAGGGCTCGAAGTCGGCGTACTTGACGGGCCACTCGGGCGAGATGCCGCCCACGTGCGGCAGCCGTTCGAAGTCGCGCTCGCGGAAGCGCAGCAGCGCGGCGCCGTAGACCTTGGTGTTGCCGCCGACGTAGTAGTGCGTGCCCGGATGGAACGGCACGCCATCGCGGTCGAGCCACTGCTCGTGGGTCTTGTAGCGGTTGTCGAGGAAGACGCTGGCCGGGTCCCAGTTCTGCTTCTCGCGCGGCAGGAACTCGCCGCGCTCGAGCACGAGGATGCGCTTGCCCGAGGGCGCCAGCTTGTGCAGCAGCGTGCCGCCGCCAGCCCCCGTGCCGATGATGATGACGTCGTAGTGTTGCATGAGTACCGCGCCGCGAAGGGGAAAGGAGGCCGGTTGGATGCCGGAGCGCGGCGCACCGTTTCAGTGCGCGCCCCAGTTGCAGCGGAACACGCACGCGTGCGGGTTGTCGTGGTGCAGCTTGGCGCACAGCACGGCGTGCAGGCCGGCCTGGCGCACGAAGAGTTCGGCCGCGAGCACCATGCCGAGCACGGGCGCCGTGAGGTACAACCACAGCGCCGTGTAGTCGCGCGCCAGCAGTGCGCTCGCGAAGCTGCGCGCGGGGTTGAGGCTCATGCCCGAGACCGGCGCCTCGAACGTGATGTAGAGCGCGACGAACATGCCAGCGACGAGACCCGTGCAGCGGTTCCAGCGCCGGCTCTGGCTCAGCCGCAGCACCACCGACATCAGGGCGAACGTCATGCCCACCTCCGCCGCGAACGCCGCGGTCCGACCCCACGGCCCTGGCAGCGTCGCGACGTAGTGCACGTCGGGCGCGGCCAGTCCCGGCGTCAGCCACCAGCTCGCGACCCACAACCCCAGCGCCCCGCCGGCGAACTGCGCCAGCACGTAGCCAGCGGCGACGCGCGGCTCGATGCGGCCCAGGCGCAGGAACGCCAGCGTCGTCGCGGGATTGAAGTGTGCACCGCTGCGCTGGCCGAGCGGCGAGTAGATCAGCGCCACGGCGGTCGCCCCCATCAGCAGGCCCATCAGGGCGCGCCGCACGAACGCATCGGGCAGCAGTTCGCGCAGCGCCGAACCGGGCCCCTCGAGCCAGGTCCCGAACGTGCCGGCGGCGACCATGAACAGGCCCAGCAGCAGCCCGTCGAGCGCGGCCGGGCCGAACCATGTGGGCACGAGGGATGCGAGGCGGCTGCGCGGTTGCACCATGTCGCTTGGGTGCGCGGGGAGCCGGGCGGTTTCCGGCGCCCTGAGGAGAACCTCGCTGCTGCGCGGCAGGGCGCAGGCGGCAAGGCGAGACTCCCGGCCAGGACGCTGGCCGGCCGTCGCTTGCGGACCTCGAGTTCCTGTTATAACATAGGTGGCAACATGGAACTCAAGCTCCGCAAGATCGGCAATTCGTACGGCGTCATCCTGCCCACCGACGTGCTCGAGGCGCTGCAGGTCAGGGAAGGCGGCAAGCTGACGCTGCTGCCCAACGCCAAGGGCTTCCAGTTGACGGTCGAGGACGCCGAGTTCGAGAAGCAGATGCAGCGGGCCCGTTCGCTGATGTCGCGCTACAGCCAGACCCTGCGCGAGCTGGCGAAGTGAAGGCTCCCATCTGGCTGATGAAGCCGGCGGTGTTGGCGTTCCACGCGGAGTGCCTCCGGCAACACGGTGGCTCCGATGGCCTGCGCGACGAAGGACTGCTCGAGTCGGCTTTGGCGCGCCCGCTGCATCTGTTCACCTACGAGCCAGCCGACCTGTGTCGCCTGGCCGCGGCGTACGCGATCGGCATCGCGAAGAACCACCCGTTCGTCGATGGCAACAAGCGCACGGCGTTCTTGGCGGCGGCGGTGTTCTTGGAGCGCAACGGGCTTTCGCTGCTTGCGGAGCAGGGGGCTGCGGCGGTGTTCATGGTCGGCGTCGCGGACGGCTCCATCGACGAAGCAGGGTTCGCCGCCTGGCTGCGCGACAACACGAAGTCGAGAGCGAAGGGCAAGAAGAAGGCCCCGCGCGGTCGCCCGAAGAAGAAGTAGTCCGCGCCAGCAGCTGGTGGGCGGCAATCAAGACGCGCCGATCGTCAACGTTGCTGGACAACCGGTACCGCGTGCGCGCGCCACAGCGCGCTGACCCCGTCAAGGCCATGCTCGCGATCGGTGAGCGCCGCTACCTGGTCATCACGAAGGTATGGTGGCGACGACACCTGTTGTTGGCCGGCAGGAACCTGCAGGTCAGGTGACCGCGCGCCGCACGGGCCAGCCCGCGCCACCTATCCACGCACGCGCGCACCGCTCGCGACGGGCGCCGCGCGCGGCAGCGGCACGTCGCGGTGCCCCGCCTCACCACCGCTCTCGCCGCCCGACCGCGCCTGAGCCCGTTCCTCGAGGCAGCGCGCCACGAGCGCCGTCCAACCCGTCTGGTGACTCGCGCCACAACCGCGCCCCGTGTCGCCGTCGAAGTACTCATGGAACAACACGAGGTCGCGCCGGTGAGGGTCCGCCGCCGCGCCGCCGTCGTCGCCGAGGCACGGCCGGTGTCCCGCTGCGTCCGGAAGGAACAGGTTCGTCAGCCGATCGTTGAGTTCGTCGGCGACCTGCTGCAGCGTCAGCCACGTGCCCGAACCGGTCGGGCACTCGACCTTCAACTCGTCGCCGTAGAAGTGGTGGTAGCGCTCGAGCGCCTCGACGAGCAGGTAGTTGACGGGGAACCAGATCGGCCCGCGCCAGTTGCTGTTGCCGCCGAACAGGCGCGTCGTGCCTTCGCCGGGCACGTAGTCGACGCGGTGCTGCTGGCCGTCGATCTCGAACACGAACGGCTGCTCGCGGTGCACGGCGGACAGCGAACGCACGCCGTACGGCGACAGGAATTCGCGCGCGTCGAGCAGGTACCCGAGCACGCGCACGAGCTGCTCGCGCGACGGCATCGCCAGCAACAGGTGCCCGTGCGCACCGGGGCCGCCATCGCCGTTGCCCACCGTGACGTGCCGCGCCAGGTGCGGCCGGTTGTCGAGGAACCAGCGCATGCGTTTGCCGAAACCCGGCAGCCGGTCGACGACGTCCTGTTCGAGGATCTCGCAGGCGAACAGCGGGATGAGCCCGACCATCGACCGCACCTTGAGCCGCTGCGTCGCGCCGTCGAGGTGGATCTGGTCGTAGTAGAACCCGTCCCCTTCGTCCCAGAGCCCCGTGCCGCCCAGCGTGTTCATCGCCGCCGTGATCGCGACGAAGTGCTCGAAGAACTTCGACGCGACGTCCTCGTAGGCCGGATCCTCGCTGGCCAGCTCGAGCGCCATCGACAGCATCGTCGCGCAGTAGAACGCCATCCACGCCGTGCCGTCGGCCTGCTCGAGGTGGCCGCCCGTCGGCAGCGGCTTGCTGCGGTCGAACACGCCGATGTTGTCGAGACCGAGGAAACCGCCCGAGAACAGGTGTTTGCCGTGCTCGTCCTTGCGGTTCACCCACCACGTGAAGTTGATGAGCAGCTTCTGGAACGCCTTCTCGAGGAAGAGCCGGTCGCGGCTGCCGCGCTTGCCGGTCATCTTGTAGACGCGCCAGCAGGCCCACGCGTGCACGGGCGGATTGACGTCGCCGAACGCGAACTCGTAGGCGGGCAGCTGCCCGTTCGGGTGCATGTACCACTCGCGGAGCATCAGCAGCAGCTGCTCCTTGGCGAACTGCGCGTCGAGCCGCGCCATCGGCAGCATGTGGAAGGCGAGATCCCACGCCGCGTACCACGGGTACTCCCACTTGTCGGGCATCGAGATCACGTCGCGGTTGTAGAGGTGCGTCCACTCGGCGTTGCGCCCCTGCCGGCGCTCGGGCGGCGGCGGCGGCTGCGCGGGATCGCCCTCGAGCCAGGCCGCGACGTCGAGGTGGTAGAACTGCTTGCTCCACAGCAGGCCGGCGCAGGCCTGGCGGTGCACGAGCCGTTCTTCGTCGGTCAGCGAGGCGGGCGCCACGGACCGGTGGAACGCGTCGGCCTCGGCGCGCCGCGCCGCGAAGACGCGCTCGAACCCGGGCCCGAACGCCGCACCGCCGGCGGCGCCTTCCGCCTGCAGCCGCAGCTCGATCGTCCTGCTGCCGCCGGCGGGCACGTGCAGCCGGTACCAGGCCGCGGCCTTCGTGCCGACCTGCGCCGCGTTGACCGCCGCGACCTCGCCGCCGACGACGCGGCGGTGGAATGCGTCCTTGACGAACGGCCGCGCGTTCGTGCCGCCGAACAGCTTCGCGACGTTCGTCTCGTTCTCGGTGAACAGCAGCTCGGGCGCCTGCCCGTCGCACGGCGCTGTGAACCAGCGGAACCGGCCGAGCGTCTCGTGTTCGGCGCGCACCGAAGCACCGTCGGCCGCGAGCGAGGGCTTCGCCCAGTAGCCTTCGCCCTCGCGTCCCCACGACCACGTGTTGCGGAACCACAGCTGCGGCAGCACGTGCAGTTCGGCCGCGTCGGGGCCGCGGTTGTGCACCGTGACACGCACGAGCACGTCGTCGGGCGACGCCTTGGCGTACTCGACCTCGACGTCGAAGTAGCGCCCGTCGGCGAACACGCCCGTGTCGGCGAGTTCGAGTTCGCGCTGCTCGAGCGAACGCTCGCGGTTGCCGCGCACGAGCTGCTCGTACGGGTACGCCGCCTGCGGGTACTGGTACAACCCACACAGGTACGAATGCGTCGGCGTCGAGTCGAGGTAGTGGTAGCTCTCCTTGCAGTCCTCGCCGTGGTTGCCCTCGGGGCCCGTCAGACCGAACAGACGCTCCTTGAGGATCGGGTCCTCGCCGTTCCACAGCGCGAGCCCGAAGCACAGCCGGCACTCGCGGTCGGTGATGCCGAGCAGCCCGTCTTCGCCCCAGCGGTAGGCGCGGCTGCGCGCGTGATCGTGCGGCAGGTAGTTCCAGCAGTCGCCGCCCGGCGAGTAGTCCTCGCGCACGGTGCCCCACTGTCGCTCGGACAAGTACGGGCCCCATCGCTTCCAGTTCTGTTCGCGGCGGTGGTCCTGCTGCAGGCGCAGCAGTTCGGCGTTCTCGGCGGGCGTGGGCATCGGTTCCTCGGGATCAGGTCGCCGCGACACGCGGCATGTGGGTGGACGGGGCGGGGCGCTCGCGGCCGGCGAGCACGTGCAGCTCGAGGCGCAGCAGTTCGCCGAGCGACCACGCCTGGAACGGGCAGCCGCGTGGCGTGTGCGGCGCCTCGGCGTCGGCGATCTCGCTGACGTGGCCGACACCGGCCTGGCCGAGGTGCGCGAGCAGCGGCTGCACGAAGCGGCGGTGCGCCTCGGCCAGCCGGGCCGGCGAACGGCCGTGCACGAACAGCCAGGCCTCGACGAACGGGCCGATCAGCCACGGCCAGACCGTGCCGTTGTGGTAGGCCGTGTCGCGGGCTCCGGGGCCGCCCGAGTAGGTCGCGGCGTAGCCGGGCTCGCCGGGCGCCAATGAACGCAGGCCCATCGGCGTCAGCAGCTCGCGCTCGACCCGGTCGACGACCGCGCGGGCGCGCTCGCCGGTCAGCATCGGCGACGGCAGACCGCCGACCGCGAGGATCTGGTTGCAGCGCAGGCGGCTGTCGACGGCACCGAACACGTGGTCGACATCGATCACGTCGTGCAGGTGGCCGTGCCGCGGACTCCAGTAGCGTTCGGCGAACGCGCGGCGAGCGCGCTGCGCCGCCGCGCGCCAGCGACCGTCGTGTTTCGCCGCGATCGCGAGCGCGTTGCCCCACAGCGCCTGCAGCTCGACGGGTTTGCCCATGCGCGCAGTGACCACGACACCGTCGACGATCGCGTCCATCCAGGTCAGCTGGCGTCCGGGTTCACCTGCCCGCAGCAGTCCGTCGCCCGGATCCATGCCGATGCCGTGGCGTGTGCCCGCAGCATAGCCGGCGACGATCTCGAGCAGCGCGGCGCCGAGCGCGCGCGCGTCGGCGGGATCGCTCGCGCCGGACCCCAGGTACGCGTCGGCGGCGACGACGAACCACAGCGCCGCGTCGGCGGTGTGGTACTCGACCGGTTCCGCGGCGACACGATCGGGAAAGCGGTTGGGCAACATGCCGCGCGAGACGTGCCGCGACCATTCGACGAGGATGTCGCGCGCCGCGCCGCGCTGGCCCGTGGCGAGGCAGATGCCGCGCAGCGCCAGGAACGTGTCGCGGCCCCAGTCCGTGAACCACGGATAGCCCGCGACGAGCGTGCTGCCGGCGCCGCGTGCGACGAGGTAGGCCTCGGCGGCGCGATGCAACGGCGAGCCGAGCTCGGCGCGACGAACGCGTTCGCGCTCGATGAGCGCCGCGATCGCGACATCGGCGCGATCGCCGCGCAGGCTGCCGGGCAGCTCGCCGGCGGCGTAGACGAGCACGGCCGGACCCTGCGTGAGGTCGAAGTGGAACGTGCCCGGAGCGAGCAGGTCCTCCTGGTCGACGAAGCCGCGCGCCGTCTCCTCCGCGTAGAGGAAGTTGCGGTACCAGACCGGGCCGGCCCGGTAGCGGCCGTTGCCGCAGGCGACGATCGCCGGGGCCGCGGCGCTGCCATCGCCGTGCTCGAGCCGCCAGTGCACGGCGGTGCGATCGTCGCATTGCACGACGCGCACCCCGTCGCGCTCGGCGCGCAACGCGTGGTAGTCGCGGCCGGCCAGGAACGCACGCACCTCGAGGTCGACGGGGTCACCATGCGCCGGCGGTTCGTCTCCCGGCGACACCAGCGTCCAGCGCTGCACGACGGCGCTGCAGCCGCGCGGCACGAGCAGCTCGTGGCGCACGCGCATGCCGTTGCCGAGCGCGAACTCCCAGGCCGGCCACGGCTCGGCGGTGAAGCTCCTCTCGTGCTGGTCGCCGCGCGGATGCACGACGCCGGGCGCGTAACACTGTGCGCTGAGTGGCAGGGCCCGGCCGCCGGCGCGCAGTTCGACGTCGTTGCCGGCGACGAGTACCGCGCGCCCCGTCGGCGGCGTCGCGGCACTGCACAGCAGCGCGTGGTAGCGCCGCGTGCGCACGAGATCGACGGTGCCCATCGCGAAACCACCGAGGCCGTCGGCCTCCAACCATTCCTGCACCGGGTCGCTGGCTGTCACGTTCATCTCCTGTCGTCGTGTACGAGTCCGCCGATGCCGGCGTGCACCACGGCACGCGGCAACTCTAGCCTCAGGCGTGTCCACGCATGGCGCGCGGTTCGGCGAGGCGGTCGCTGCGGCCCGCCGCCGGCCGCAGCCACGCGTCGATCGACAGCCGGCCGGGCCCGAAGGCGAGCACGAGCAGGGCCGCGAGCAGGAACGGATAGGGGTCTGCCGCCACGAACGCACGCAGGCTGCCGAACGCGTCGCGGTGCGCCGTCAGGTAGGCGACGAGCATGTTGCCCGCGAGCAACATCGCGACGACACGGCTCGCGACGCCGCCGATCAGCAGCAGGCCGCCGACGCACTCGAGCGTGCCGACGACGACCGCGTTGACGAACGGCATCGGCAGGCCGAGGCTCGTGAAGAACCCGGTCGTGCCCGCGAGGTTGCCGAGCTTGCCGAAGCCGGTCTGGAAGAACATCCAGCCCCACGTGATGCGCAGCAACAGCAGCAGCGGGTCGCGCAGGCGGTCGAACGTGCGCACGGCGAAGCGTTCGTAGAGAGACTTCATGGTCGATGCGTTCATGGCGGGTCCGATGCGGGCGCGCTCGCGCGGTTTCATGCGCTGTCGTCGCGTCTCGTTCGCGTGAAACGCGAGTCGCGTCGTGCGCATCGAACGAGAGACGGCGCGCGGCACATGGCCGCTGGCTCGTCTTCGAACGAACCCGCGGCACGGCCGCAAGGACTCACGATGAAGAAGAACGGCAAGAAGCTCTCCTCCCTGCTCGTCGGCGCCGCAGTCGCCGGCCTCATGACCGCGACGACCACGTTGGCGTCGTGCAGCGGTGGCGACACCGCGGCTGCCGAACGCAACGGCTGCAACGGGCCGAACGGCTGCGGCGGTCACGGCAAGAAGGACACCAACGGCTGCAACGGGCCCAATGGCTGCAAGGGCCAGGATGCCAAGAAGGAGGTCAACGGCTGCAACGGCCCGAACGGCTGCAACGGGCACGGCACCAAGCCGGCCAAGAACTGAGAACGCGACGATCGTCGGAAGATGCGGCGGCGGTGCGCATGGCACTGCCGCCGCGGCTGCGTACGCGCCGCACCGGCGCGACGCCGGGCCTCGCACGACTGCGGACCAGACGGCGCGAAACCGCGGACCGCGCGTCGCATCGGAACGGCCATGACGGAATCCAAGCGCATCGTGGTTCTCGGCGGCGGCTTCGCGGGTGTGTACGCGGTCATGGCGCTCGAGCGCGCGCTGGGCAAGAGGTCCGGCGTCTCGATCACGCTCGTCAGCCGCGACAACTACTTCCTGTTCACGCCGATGCTGCACGAGGTCGCCGCGTCCGACCTCGACACGACGCACATCGTCAACCCGATCCGCAAGCTGCTGCGCTTCGCCGACTTCTTCCAGGGCGAGGTGCAGGCCATCGACCTGCGCGCCCGCACGGTGCACGTGCGACACGGCGTCGAGGACCCTCACGGACACGACCTGCCGTTCGACCACCTCGTGCTCGCACTCGGCTCCCACACCAACTTCTTCGGCACGCCTGGCGCGGCCGAGCTGTGCTTCCCGATGCGCTCGCTCGGCGACGCGCTGGCTCTTCGCAACCGGGTGCTGACGAGCCTCGAGGAGGCCGACTCCGAGTGCTGCACCGCGACGCGACGCGCGCTGCTCAACTTCGCGGTCACGGGCGGCGGCTTCGCCGGCGTCGAGACGATCGGCGCGATGCACGACTACGTGCGCAGCTCCCTGCGCTTCTACCCCAACCTCGCGCCCGAGGACGTGCGCATGGTGCTCGTGCACTCGGGCCCGGCGCTGCTGCCCGAACTCGACGCCCGGCTCGGGCGCTACGCCGAGCAGAAGCTGCGCTCGCGCGGCGTCGAGGTGCGGCTCGACACCAAGGTCGCCGGCGTCGACGAACAGGGCGTGCTGCTGTCGGATGGCGAACGGCTGCCCTGCCGCACGCTCGTCTGGGCGGCCGGCAACGCACCGCACGCGCTGATCGGCACGCTGCCGTGCGGCAAACAGCGCGGCCGCATCCTCGTCGACGAGTACCTGCAGGTCCCGGGCTTCGACGGCATCTGGGCGCTCGGCGACTGCGCGCTCGTGCCCGACCGGCGCACGGGCGGCTTCCACCCGCCCACCGCCCAACATGCGACGCGCCAGGCCAAGACGCTCGCGAGGAACCTCGCGTCGTCGCTCGGCCGAGGCCGGAAGAGGCCGTTCTCGTTCCGCACGCTGGGTCAACTCGCGACCATCGGCCATCGCGCCGGCGTCGCGCAGGTCTTCGGCATGCGGTTCTCGGGCTTCGTCGCCTGGTGGCTGTGGCGTTCGATCTACCTGTCGAAGCTGCCGCGCCTCGAGCGCAAGGTCCGCGTCGCCATCGACTGGACGCTCGACCTGTTCTTCAGCAAGGACCTCGTGCTGAGCCCGAACGGCGGCGGCCCGCCGCTCGGCACGACGCGCGCCCGGGCCGCGGCCGAGCCGCTGGCGACGGCGCAGACGTGACGCTGCGGGTCGCCCCGCGGCGGGATTCCCGCGAAATCCGCGAAACCTCGGGCGCGGTGCGGCAACCAAGGCCCGCGAGTACCATTCGGCGCAGCGCCGCGAGCCAGGCAGTCGAACGTCGCATGAGCAATCCAGCCGAACCCACCGTGCACGCCGCCGCCGAGGCCGAAGAACTGTTGCTCGTGCAGGCGCTGCAGCGCGGCTGTGACGATGCCTTCGCCCGGCTCGTGCGGCAGCACGGCCCCCAGATGTTCGCGACCGCGCGGCGTCTGCTCGGCAACGAGGACGATGCGCGCGACTGCCTGCAGGAGATGTTCCTCTCGGCGTTCCGCTCGATCGGCGCCTTCGAGGCCAAGAGCCGGCTCACGACCTGGCTTCACCGCATCGTCGTCAACACGGCGCTCATGAAGCTGCGCAGCCGCCGGTGCCGCCCCGAGTGCGGGATCGAGGACCTGTTGCCGGGATTCACCGACGACGGCCACCACCTCGAGCCGCCGTGTCCGTGGAGCGGGCAGGCGCTGCTGGCCCTGCAGAGCGCCGAGAGCCAGGTGCTCGTGCGCCAGGCCATCGACCAGCTGCCGCCCACGTACCGCGAAGTGGTCGTGCTGCGCGACATCGAGGGCCTGTCGACCGAGGCCACGGCCCGGCTGCTCGGGGCGACCGTCAACGCCGTGAAGATCCGACTGCATCGCGCGCGCCAGGCCCTGCGAACCATGCTCGACCGCCGCCTCGAGGACCTGATCTCATGACCTGCCGCGAGTTCGCCGAGTTCCTCGACGCCTTCCTGGCCCGCACGCTGCTGGCCGAGGAGGACCGGGCGTTCCGCCGCCATCTGGCCGTGTGCGCCGACTGCGTCAACTACCTCGACACCTACCGGCGCACCGTCGATGCATGCCGGCAGCTCGGCGCGGACGACGAGCAGGTGCCGGCCGATGTCCCCGAAGACCTGGTGCACGCCATCCTGGCTGCGCGCCGCAAGCAAGCCTGAGCACGATGACCTCCTGCCGCGAGTTCCTGCAGCTGATGCTGGACGGCTGGCTGTCGCGCGACCTGCCGCGCCGCCGGCTGCGCGACTGCGACGACCACGTGCAGTCCTGCGCCCAGTGTGCCGCCTACGTGGCGAGCTACCGCGCGACGCTCGCGGCGCTGCGCGAACAGCGCGAGCGCGCGCCGGTGGTGCAGGTCCCCGAGGATCTCGTGCAGGCGATCCTGGCCGGCGGGCCGTGACCGCTGCATCGCGGCGCGCACGGTTCAGCGCGCCGATGCGGCCACGAGGCGGCCGATCGCCGTCGCGGGCTCGTTCCAGGCCGAACAGAGCTTCAACCAGCGCGGCGCCTCCGCCTCGTTCACCAGCACGAGCATGCCGCAACCGAAGCTGCCGGCAGCGGCGGCGGCCATCGCCGCCTCGGGCTCCGCGAACCACTGCGCGAACGGCGCGGGTGGTTGCCAGCCCGCGAAGTCCCAGACGACGTCGACGCCCGCGGGCAGCGCCGCGCGCAGCGTGCGCTCGAGGCCGTGTTCGTCGACGTCGAGCACGCGGGCCGGCCACCGTTCGCGCAGCGGCTGCTGCAGCACGCTGAAGTGGCTGGGCCGGGCCATCGTCAGGCACGCGCCGAGCGCCTCGCCGTCGGCGAGCGGCTGCTGCATGCCGAGACCGAGTTCGTGCGCACGCAGCTGCAGCGCCGCGAGGTCGGCGTCGATGGGACCGCGGCCGCGCAGCGCCAGCACCACGTCGCCCGGAACCGGGGCTGCGTCAGCGGCCGCGATGATCGCACCCGACAGCACGAGGCCGACCTGCAGGTCGTCGCTGCGCCCGGCAGCCGGCACCGCGATCGGGACCTCGTGCGCACGGCAGGCGCTCGCGACGCCGGCGGTGACCGCCTGCGCGAGTTCGCTGTCCGGCGCCGAGAGCACCGACACGGCCGCGCACTGTGGCAACGCCCCGCGCGCGAGCAGCGCGTTGATCGCGCCGTGCACCATGTCGATGCCGAGCGCGTCGCCGCGGCCGAGTTCGTGCGCGAGCGCGAGTCGACAGCCGAGCCGCCGCGTGACGGTCGCGAGGCCGAGCGCGCGCTCGGACCCGGCCACGACGAGCTCGCCGGCCGCAGCCGGCATCAGCTCCGCGAGCCACGGCAACGCAACGAACGGCGACTGCGAGTGCACCTTCATGGCGACGCGCACGATAGTCGCACGCCCGGTCGCACGCCACGGCAGCGCGGTGCCGCGGCCGTCGAGCTCACCAGCGCACCGCCAGCAGAGCCGTCCCGGCCGTCACGAACAGCGTGCGCGCGTCGGCTCCGAAGGCGCAGTTCGACGTCGCGACGCCGGTGTGCAGCACGCCGAGCAGGCTGCCGTCGGCGCCGAACACGTAGAGCCCGCCCGGGCCGCACGCGAACAGGTTGCCGGCCGCGTCGACCTTCATGCCGTCCGGGAAGCCCGGTCGCTGCCCCTTCCACCGCGCTGCATCGAGCAGCACGTCGCGGCCGATCACGCGGCCGCGTTCGTCGAGGTGCACGCGCACCCACTTCGGCGCTTCGGGGTCCGCGTCGCTGACGTAGAGCGTGCGGCCATCGGGTGCGAGCGCCAGCCCGTTGGGACCACGCAGACCGCGCTCGAGCACGACCAGCGTGCCATCGGGCGTGCGGCGGTAGACGCCCGCGAACGGCAGCTCGCGCGCCGGGTCCTCGAACTGGCCCGGCAGTCCGAACGGCGGATCCGTGAAGTAGAGGTCCCCGTTGGGCGCGAGCAGCAGGTCGTTGGGACTGTTGAGGCGCCGCCCCTCGAACGCTTCGACGACGCCGACGAGCGTGCCGTCGGCCTCGCGCCGGGCGATGCGGCGGTCGCCGTGCTGGCACAGCCACAGCCGCCCGCCCGCGTCGACGGCGAGTCCGTTGCTGCCGGGTTCGCGACCGGCGAACGGCGCTGCACCCGAGTAGCCGCTCGGCGCGAGGAACGTCGATGTGCCCTGCCCGGGTGCCCATCGCAGCACCTCGTTGCGCGGGATGTCCGAGAAGTAGAGGCATTCGCGCTGGCGATCCCACGCCGGTCCCTCGAGCCACGTGTGGCCCGCGCTGACCTGTTCGACGCTGGCGCGCGGCGACACGACGCCGTCGAGGCGCGCGTCGAGCCGTTCGAAGGCCAGGTCCTGCGCCGCGCCCCAGGGCTCGGTCGCGCCGAGGCGCAGCGTGGCCGAGCGGATCCACAGGTAGTTCGCCGGCGGCTCCGACAGCGGTCCGTTGGCCCCGAAGATCGCGATGGTGAAGTGCTGGCCGGCGAACGCGCGGTGCGTCAGCAGCAGCCGGTTCGGCGCGTTCCAGCCCGCGACCAGCGAACCGCCGTTCTGGCCCAGGTAGCGCGGCAGTCGGCCGTCGACCCAGACCTCGGCGTAGTCGTCGAGCACCACCTCGAACTCGAGCGTGCGACCGGCGGTCGCCACGCCACCGAGCGTCGCGGGCACCTCGAAGCGCACGCGGTACCAGCCGAAGCAGAGCCGCCCCGTGCCGCGGCGGACCTCGAGGCTGTCCGGAGCGATCACGGGCCAGCCGGAGTCGTCGAAGTCCTCGGCGCCGGCGTGCGGCGCGATGTCATGGGTCCGGTTCGGTGCGCCGCTCGGCTTGCGGTCGGGGCCTGGCTCACGGAAGTCGACCTCGACCAGCTCCGCGTCGTGGTAGCGCCATTCGGCGCCGACCTGCCGCGCGCCGGCCGTCGAGCCGAGGTCGACCTCGACCGCGGCCGCGCGCGCCGCCGGGGCCTGCGCGCCGGCGGCCACCGCGACGCACAGCGCCGCGGCGAACGCGAGTCCGCGCGGCTCAGGCGCCATGGCTGCCATGGACCACCTTGACCACGTAGTACGTGAACGGCGCCGCCACCTGCTGGAACCAGTGCGGCGTGCCCTGTGGCACGACGAGCACGTCGCCGGGCGCCAGCTGGTGCACGCTGCCACCCGCGATCGACTTGCCGCGCACCTCGTGCGGGGCGATCGGCTGCGGCTCCACCACCGAACCACCCGTGACCAGCGTCGCCGTGCCGCCGAGCACGTAGATGACATCGGTCTCGTCGTCGTGCACCTCGGCGAGGCCCGGCGCCCGGCGCAGGCTCGCGTGGATCTTGTAGTCGGGCACCTCGAGCAGCGGGCGCCCCACCGCAAACGCCGCGGCGACGTCGGCGCTCGCGATGTGCGTCACGGGCCCCGGTTCGACACCCTCGCAGCACGACACGGCGCGTTCGCCGAGCTTCGTGGCGGCGGCCACGTTGGCGATCTCGTCGTCCTGCTGCGCGCTGGCCGCACCGCTGACGCCGACCGCACCGGCGACGACGCCGTCGACGAGCACGGGCACCCCGCCCTGCAGCGGCGTGAAGTCCGGCAGCGCGGCCATGGCCGTGCGCCCCTTGTTGATGAGGTCCTCGAACGCCTTCGTCGGCTTCTGGAACAGCGCGGCCGTGCGCGCCTTGCCGGTGCTGACCGCGGCGGCCATGGCGAAGGTGCCGTCGAGCCGCTCGAGGTAGAGCAGGTTGCCGCCTTCGTCGGTCACGGCGACCGCGGCGCCAGGCGCCCGCAGCCGGCGCGCCTCGGCGATCGCCGCGGCCGCGACCTGTTTGGCCCCCTGCAACGTGAGCACCTTGCGGCCGGCCAGCGTCGCGGCCTGCACGACGGGCGCTGCTGCCGCGGGGTCGTGTGCCGCCGCGAGTCCTGCCGGCACCTGGGCGGCGGCGCCGCCCGCGAGCACGGCGCCGAGAACGAATCTGCGCATGTGGTTCTTCATGGTTGGCTCCGCCCCAGGGGTCACATCTGGGCCTGTCGGAACGCCGCTTCGCCGAGCAGCGTCTCGGCGAACGCGCACCAGATCCGCACCTTGGCGACGTCCTTGACGTAGGCGGGCACGACGACGGTCTGGTTGAACTTGCCGTCCTTGGCGACGAGCCGCTGCAGCAGGAACGTGCGGCCGTCGCTGTCCTCGACCTGCCAGTGCGGCGCCGGCGTCTCCGGTACGACGAAGTCCGCGCTCAGCGTCAGCACGCGCTGGTCGCCGAGGTGACCGAACGTCACCGTGCCCTTGTTGGCCTTCTTGCCGCTGAACTGCGCCGACGTCTCGCCGGCGCACAAAGCGGGCGGCGTCTGCAGCGGCACGACCTTGCCGAAGCTCGTCTCGCCGAGCAACGTCTCGGCGAACGAACACCAGATCTGCACCTTGGCGACGTCGAGCACGTAGTCGGGCAGCGTGATGGTCTGGTGGAAGTTGTTGTCCTTGGCGACGAGGCGCTGCAGCAGGAACGTGTTGCCGCGCGCGTCGACGACCTGCCAGTGCGGCGCCGGCGTCTCGGGCACGACGAAGTCGGCGCTCAGCGTGAGCGTCCACGAGGTGCCCACCTGCTGCAGCGTGACGGTGCCCTTGTTGGCCTTCACGCCCTGGAACGGCGCACTGGTGACGGGTTCGCCGCCGGCGAATGCCGGAGCCGCGGCGAGCGCGGTGGCGAGACAGGCGATGGAGAAGCGATGACGGAGGGTGTGCATTGGTTTCGATGCTCTTGGTTCGGGAACGCCCCGGCGCCGCGTCGCGGCACCTGGCTCGGGGCGTGCGTTCGATGCAGCGGCGCCGCGCGCGTTTCGCACGCACGCCTTGACGAACAGCACCCCCGCACGGCGATGATGCGGCCGTGCGCGCCGCCGCCGACCGACTGCCCATCGTCACGATCGTGCTGTTGTTCGTCGGCTACGCGTGCACGTACTTCCATCGCGCCGACCTCGCGACGCTCGCACCACTGTGGCTCGACGACGGCGCCCACGACGGGCTCGGCCGCGCGCTGCCCGACATCGCCTCGCTGGGCATGTTGGTCTACGGCTTCGGCAAGTTCGCCGGCGGCGTGCTCGCCGATCGCTTCGGCGGTCGCAAGCTGCTCGTCATCGCCCTGACCGGCGCGTCGCTGGCCGAGTTCGCGGCAGCCGCGTGCACACAGCCCGGCACGCTCGCGGTCTGCCGCGTGCTGGGCATGGCGTCGCTCGCGCTCGCCTGGCCATCCGTCGGCCAGGTCGTCGCGACCGCGACGCCGCGCGCGCGGCTCGCGACGGCGATGGCGTTCCTGTCGCAGAGCTACCTGCTCGGCGACGCGACGGTGCGCGCCGTGCTCGCCGCCGTGGTGGCGCACGGCGGTGGCCCGCCGGCGGTGCTGCGCACGTCGGCGACGGCGCTGGCACTCGCCGCCCTCGTGCTCGGCATCGGCTTCGTGCTGGTCCGCCACTCGACGTCGCGGCGCGGTGCCGCAGCAGCTCCTGCCGCGCAGCACATTGCGGCGGCCGCAGCGCGCACGCCGAGGGCACCGCTGGCCTGGCTCGCAGCGATGAGCGTCGCGCTGGCGCTCGTGCGCGAGGCGCTGTCGTTCTGGTCGCCGCTGCTGCTCGTCGAATCGTGTGCCATGCCCGCGGCCGAGGCCGTGCGCGCGAGCGCGCTGCTGCCGCTCGCCGGCGGTCTCGGCGCGCTCGCGGCGGGCCTGCTCGCCGATCGCGGTCCACGCTGGCTCGCCGGGCTCACGCTCGTGCCGCTGCTGGCCGGCGGCCTCGGCCTCGGCCTGCTCGGCGCCGCGCAGTGGAACCTCGCCGGCACGCTGTTGCTGCTGGCGGCCGTCTGTTGCTGTACGGCGATGCCGCAGTCGCTCGTCAGCGGTGTGCTGCCGCTCCGGGCCGGCACCAGCGCCGGTGCGGCGCGCCTCGGCTTCGTCGACGGCATGGGCACGCTCGGTTCCGTCTTCGCCGCGGGCGGCATCGCGCGCGTGCGCGACGCGACGAGCATGGCCGTGGCCCTCGCCGCGCTCGCCGCCGTGCTCGCGCTCGCCGCCATCGCCGCGTCCGGGTTCCTCGTCGCCGCGCACCGCACGGCGCGCGCGTCGGCCGCGCCGCCGGCGTGACCTGCTACTCGGCTCTCGATCCCGCGAGCCGCAGCCGGTAGAGCCCGGTCTGCGCGGCCACGAACAGCGTGCGGCCACCCTCGCCGAACGCGAGGTTGTGCGGCTCCTCGGGCCGATCGGCGATGCGACCGAGCACCGCGCCGTCGGCGGCCGTGATCCAGATGCCACCCGGACCGCACACCCAGAGGTTGCCGGCCGCGTCGGTCTTCACGCCGTCGATCGCCGTCTCGCCGGCGTGGCGTGTCAGGTCGAGCAGCGTGCGCGCCGGACCCAGCGCGCCGTCGGCGGAGCGCGCGAACGCGAGCACGACCTTGCGCTCGACGTCCCAATTGCCGACGTAGAGCACGCGTTCGTCGGGCGACAGCGCGATGCCGTTGGGTCCCTTCAGTTCGTCGCTGACGAGCGACAGCTCGCCGCGCCGCCAGCAGAACACGCCGGCGAACGGCAGCTCGCGGCGCGGATCCGCGGCGAAGCCCGGCAGGCCGAACGGCGGGTCCGTGAAGTAGATCGTGCCATCGCGCGCCACGACGAGGTCGTTGGGGCTGTTGAGCCGCTTGCCGCGGTAGCGATCGGCGAGCACCGTGCGCGTGCCGTCGGGCGACAGGCGCGCGATGCAGCGGTTGCCGTGTTCGCAGACGATCAGGTTCCCGGCCGGGTCGAGCGCCAGGCCGTTGCTGCCGGGCTGGTGGTACTCGGCGATGTCGGCGCCCTGGTAGCCGCTTCGTTCGCGATACAGGTGCACACCCTCGGCCGGCGTCCAACGCCAGATGCGGTTCTGGTTGGGGTCGCTGCACAGCAGCGCGTCGCCGACCCAGACCGGCCCCTCCGTGAACGTGAAGCCGCTGGCGATGCGCTCGAGCTGCGCATCGAACGGCAGGATCGCGTCGAGGCGCGCGTCGTTGCGCACGATCGTGGTCGCGACGGGCGCGGGCACGACTGCGTGCGGCCAGCCGAGCCCGGCGGCCACGGCGGCGCCGGCGAGCGCGATCTGTTCGTCCTGCGCCGGCGAGTTGCCGGAGACGCCGATTGCGCCGACGACCCGGCCGTCGACCGTCAGCGGCACGCCGCCCTGCAGGGGCGCGGCGCCGGTCAGCACGAGCGTCGCGAGGCGCCCGTCGGCGATCTGCTGTTCGAACTCGCGCGTCGGCCGGCGGAAGATCGCCGCCGTGCGCGCCTTCGCTTCGGCCACGGCCGCGCTCGCGACCTGCGTGTCGTCGCGGCGCTCGAGCAGCAGCAGGTGACCGCCATCGTCGACGACGGCGATCACGACCGTGGCGCGGCTCGCATCGGCGGCGCGGTGCGCGGCCGATGCGACCTCGCGCGCCGCGTCGAGCGTCAGTACGGGTTTGGTGGGGAGCTGCGCTGGGCAGATGGCCGCGGCGCACAGCGCCGCGAGTGCGCACTGCGTGGGTCGTTGCATGTTCTGGTCCTCGGGACCGCTTCGATGCCCGGCGCGCGCTCGGCGTTTCGCCGCGCTTCGCGGGCCGGTCAGGCGCGCCCGGGCCGCGTGATGCCGAGCTTCTCCATGCGACTGCGCAGCGTGTTGGGATGCAGGCCGAGCACGGCGGCCGCGCCGCCATCGCCGGCGATCACCCAGCGGCTCTGTTGCAGCGCCGCGAGCACGTGTTCGCGTTCGACGGCTTCCATGCTGCGCAAGCTGCCGGGGCCGGGCGCCACCTGCGGCACCGGCGCTCCCGCGCGATCGGCGAACAGGAACGGCACCGCGTCGACGTCCAGCGTGTCTCCGTTGGCGAGGATCACGGCGCGCTCGACGAGGTTCTCGAGTTCGCGGATGTTGCCGGGCCACGCGTAGCCCGCGAACCTGGCCAGCAGTTCGGGGCTCACGTGTTCGACCCGTTTGCCGACACGGGCGGCGAACTTGCGCAGGAAGTAGCGCACGAGCAGCGGGATGTCGCCCTCTCGCTGTCGCAGTGGCGGCAGCGCGATCGGGAAGACGTTGAGCCGGTAGAACAGGTCGGAGCGGAACCGGTTCTCGGCGATCGCCCGGTCGAGGTCGCGGTTCGTCGCCGCGATCACGCGCACGTCGAGCCGGATCGGCGCGCCGCCGCCGACACGCTCGAACTCGTGCTCCTGCAGCACACGCAGGAGCTTCACCTGCACGTCCATCGGCACCTCGCCGATCTCGTCGAGGAAGATCGTGCCGCCCTGGGCCAGTTCGAAGCGCCCGATGCGGCGCGCGATCGCGCCGCTGAACGCACCCTTCTCGTGGCCGAACAGCTCGGACTCGACGAGCCCGGCCGGCAGCGCCGCGCAGTTGAGCTTGATCAGCGGTTTGTCGCGACGGCGGCTCGCCGAGTGGATGGCGCGCGCGATGAGTTCCTTGCCGGTGCCCGTCTCGCCGGTGATCAACACGGTGGCGTCGGTCGGCGCGACCCGCTTCACGTGTTCGAGTGCCTGCTGCAGCACGTCGGCGCCGCCGATGATGGCGTCGAAGTCGTGCACGGCCTTGATCTCCTCCTGCAGGTACTCGTTCTGCGCGCGCAGGCGGCTCTGCTCCCGTTCCATGAGCACGCGCTCGGTGATGTCGAGGAACATCGTGCGCGTGTAGGTGCCGCTCGGATCGGGGCGCGACCACCACTGGATGAAGACCGGCCGGCCATCGTCCTGGCGCCGCAGCTCGAGCACGACGCCGCTCGTGTCGGTGCCGCGCCCGACCGACTCGAACGCGAGCCGCAGCCGTTCCTGGGCCTCCGGCGTGTCGGGCGCCAGCGACTTGCCATAGGTGCCGACGGCGTTCTCGGGCTTGACGCCGAGGATGCGCAGCGCGGCGCGGTTGGCCCGCAGGAAGCGCGAGTCGAGACCTTCGTGCACGTAGGCGATCGGCGCTTCGTCGAACAGATCGCGGAAGCGTTCCTGGCTCTCGCCCAGCGTGCGCTCGAGCCGCCGGCGCATCAGCTCCGCGGCGGCGCGTCCCGCGAAGATGCGGAAGATCGCGTGCTCGCGCTCGCCGAAGTGCAACGGCATGCTGTCGAAGACGCACAGATGCCCGAGCACCGCGCCGTCGGGGCCGGGCAGGGGCACACCGACGTAGCTCTGCAGGCCGAGGTCGCGTACGACGCGCGCCTTCGGAAAGGCACCGCGCAGGTCAGCCAGGTGTCGCAGCGGCCGGCCTGCGAGCACCTCGGCGCACGGCGAATGTTCGACGGCCCACGGCACGTCCACCTGCGTGTTGTCGGCGTCCTGGTAAGCGAGCCCCGTCACGTTGCCGTCGTCCGTGCGTTCGCCGACGAGCGCGTAGCGCACGCCGAGCAGGGCGGTGAGTCGCTGCACGACCGTCGGCAGGAAGTCGGTGCTGGCGCCGACCCCGACCGCGTCGGCGAGCTGCGTGAGCAGGGCGTCGGCGGCACTTCCAGCCGCCGCGGGAACGGTCGCAGGGTCGGGAGGTTCGGGCATATCCCAAGGGCCGGGGGTCGCTTCGGCGCGCATGATATAGCTGCCCGACGGCGAGGCCGCACACGATCGGCGTGGAGCGTGCCGCGGTTGCAGCTCCGCTCCGCGACACGACCGTTCGTGACGGCCACGGCCCATCGTGGCGGACCACCGGCGGCAGGCACGCGGGCTCTTGCAGACACGCCTCGGTAAGCACCGTCTCCGAACAGGCTTCCGACCGGTCATGCTGAGCAGCGCACTGCGCGGCCCGGGGCTTGCTCCGCGTGCGGCATGCACACCTCGCCGCCGCCGTTCTCGCCGCATGCCCAACGAGCTCGACCGCCCTTCGATCGTGTGCCCGACGGGACCTCGACCCTCGATGCGGCGCCGCCGACCAAACGAGCCTGCGCGCCGCCCTACGAACTCGTCGTGCGACGCATGCTGCCCGAACTGCTGTCGATCGCCCGGGTGCTGCTCGGTTCTCCCACCGAGGCGGTCGAGGTCGCCAGGGCTGCCTTCTCGGGTCTCGGTCCGACGCATGCCCTGGTTCGCGACGAGCCGCGGTTGTGTGCGCACCTGCGCCGCACGGCGGTGCGCGAGTGCCTCGCACGCCGGCGCGCACGACGAACGGCACCGGCTGCGCCCGTCGCGGCGCTGCTGCCGAGCTTCCTGCCCGATGGCCGGCACCGCCAGCCCGCGCGCCCGTGGCCCATGCCAACCGATGCCGACCGCCGCAGCGAGTGCCTGCGCGCGAGCATCGACGAGCTGCCGCCGCGCCACGCCGAGGTGCTGCTGCTCTGCGACCTGCTCTCGTTCGACACGACCGAGGTCGCCGCGGTGCTCGGCTCCGATGCACGCACCATCCGCTGCACGCTGCACCGCGCCCACCAGGCCCTGCGATCGCTGCTCGAGTCCCGCCCGGGAGTCGCCGTCGGCGGGGCCTGAGCCGCTGCCGATGCCCGCACCGGCGCTGCATCGCCGCGCCTGCGGCGTTACCATGCCGCGCGGCACGACTCCATGAACCAACCCGCCTGTCTGCTCACCCTCGCTGTGCTGGTCTGCGTGGCGCCCAGCTGCAAGTCCGCCGAAGAGAAGCGCGCCGCGCGCGAAGCGAAGGCCGCCGAGCAGGAGGCCCAGGCGCGCGCGCAGATGCACGCCAACGTGCCCGCCGACTCGCCGCTGCAGAAGGTGACGCTCGGCATGAGCGAGAGCGAGGTGAACGCGATCCTCGGGCCACCGACGTCGACCGGTTCGCACATCACGGGCAAGCAGTTCGTGCCGTTCCGCTTCAGCGGGCGCGACACGGTCCGCATCGTCTACTTCTACAAGGGCGTCGGCCGCGTCGAGTTCTCGGCCGGCAGCTGGGGCCAGCGCAACGGTGCGATCCTCTGCGTGCACGACGTGAACGAGACCGGCGAGCACTGACCCGCCGAGCGCGCGGGCGGCCGCTACTTGCGCTCGGCCTGCAGCCTGCCGAGCAGCTCGCCGAACGCCGCGACGGGCATCGCGCCGAGGTCGCCTTCGGTGCGCGAACGCACCGTCACCGTGCCGTTGGCGAGTTCCTGGTCGCCGACCACGGCGACGAACGGCACCTTCTCGCTGAACAGGTGGTGCCGGATCTTGTGGCCGATCTTCTCGTTGCTGTCGTCGGCGTCGACGCGCAGGCCCCGGGCCTTCATGTCGCGGCTCATCTGCTGCACGGCGTCGGCGTGGCGTTCGCCGACCGCGAGCAGCACCGCCTGCACCGGCGCCAGCCAGACCGGGAACGCGCCGCCGTGGTGCTCGACGAGCACGCCGAAGAAGCGTTCGATCGATCCGAGCAGCGCCCGGTGCACCATCACGGGCCGCGTCTTGTTGCCGGCCGCGTCGATGTAGGTCATGTCGAAGCGCTCGGGCAGGTTGAAGTCGCACTGGATCGTCGAGCACTGCCAGGTGCGACCCAGCGTGTCCTTGATCTTGACGTCGATCTTCGGCCCGTAGAACGCACCGCCGCCCTCGTCGATCTCGTACGGCAGGCCGACCGCCTTCAGCGCCGCCTCGAGTGCAGCGGTCGCCTTCTGCCAGCCCTCGTCGCTGCCGACACTCTTCGGCGGCCGCGTGCTGAGGTTCATCGCGTAGTCGTGGAAGCCGAACGCGCGCAGCATGTCGATCACGAAGCGCAGGCAGCGTTCGATCTCCGCCTCGACCTGGTCCTCGCGCAGGAACAGGTGCGCGTCGTCCTGCGTGAAGCCGCGCACGCGCAGCAGCCCGTGCAGCGAGCCCTGGTTCTCGTAGCGGTAGACGGTGCCCAGCTCGGCCCAGCGGAACGGCAGCTCGCGGTAGCTGCGGCGCTTGTTCTTGTAGATCTGGATGTGGAACGGGCAGTTCATCGGCTTGAGCCGGTACTCGGCGCCGTCGATGTCGATGCCCGAGTACATCGAGTCCTTGTAGAAGTCGAGGTGCCCCGAGGTCTGCCACAGGTCGGCCTTGGCGATGTGCGGCGAGTAGACGATGTCGTAGCCGCCGTCGAGGTGCTGCTGGCGCCAGAACTCCTCCATCTTGTGGCGCACGAAGCCGCCCTTCGGGTGCCAGAGGATCAACCCGGCGCCGAGGTCGCCCATCGTCGAGAACAGGTCGAGGTCGACGCCGAGCCGCCGGTGGTCGCGCTTCTGCGCCTCCTCGAGATTGGCGCGGTGCTGGTCCATCGCCTTCTTGTCGGCGAACGCGTGGCCGTAGATGCGCGTCAGCATCTTGTTGCCGGCGTCGTCGCCGAAGTAGGCGCCGGCGAGCGCCAGCACGGCGATGCCCTGGCCGATGCGACCCGTGCTCGGCACGTGCGGACCGCGGCACAGGTCGACGAACTGACCCGAGCGATAGAACGTGATGCGCTGGTCGGCCGGGATCTTGTCGATCGTCGCGACCTTGTAGTCCTCGCCCTGCTCGACCATGAGCTTGCGGGCGTCGTCGCGCGGCAGCGACTCGAGCACGAACGGCACGTCCTGCTGCACGATCTCGGCCATGAGCTGTTCGAGCCGGGGCAGGTCGTCGTGCGTGATCGGCTCGTCGCCGAAGTCGATGTCGTAGTAGAAGCCGTAGCGCGGGTCGTCGACGGGCGGCCCCTTCCAGAGCTTCGCCCTGGGACGGATCCGTTTGACGGCGTCGGCCAGCACGTGCGCCGCCGAGTGGCGCAGCACCTCGAGCCCTTCCTTGGAGTCGCGCGTGTAGATCTTGATGCGCGCCGAACGTCCGATCGGCAGCTGCAGGCTCTGCACCTCGCCGTCGACTTCGATGCCGACCGCCGCCTTGGCGAGGCCCTTGCCGATCGACTCGGCGACCTGGAGCCCCGTCGTACCCGGCGCATAGTCGCGCACGGAGCCGTCGGGGAGGGTGAGCTGGATCTGGCTCTTGGTCGAGGACATGGTCGGGTTGGGCCCGCGCGCACTGGCGCGGCCGTTGGGGGGCAAGGATTGTTGCGATCGGCGCGCGGCGAGGCAAGGGGGCGCGCGCCGCATCACGAAGCACTTCCGCGCCAGGTGCCCGCAGCGTGCCCGTTCTTCAGCGGCGCCGGCCTCAAGGGCGCTGGGCGAACGGGCAGTCGGCGGCGACCGCGCACACTTCGCACAGCGGCCGCGCGCGACAGACCTGCTGGCCGTGCGTTCGCGCCACGAAGTACAGCTGCACGCGGGCCTTGGCAGTCCCGGGCACCTGCGCCGCGGCGGCCTGCTGCACGGACCGGTAGGTGGCGGCGTAGTTGGCGTGCTCGCGCCCGTAGCCGAGCCGCAGCAGCGTGCGCAGGCCGTTCGACTCGAGCGCGAGCAGCGGCTCGGCGCCGGCGAACAACAGCAGCCGATCGGCGCCCGGATCACCGATGCCGGGGAAACGCTTCAACGCGGCCCTCGCCTTGGCGAGCGGCAGCCGCACGAGCTGGCGCGGATCGCCGACGCTCGCGAACAGCTGCGCACACTGCCGCAGCTTCGCCGTGCGTTGCGCCGCCATCTTGCCGTGGCCGGTCGCCGCGAGCAGCAACTCGTCGGGCGCCATGGCGATCACGCTGGCCTCGAGCCCCGTGCTGCTGCGCAGCGTCTCGAACGCGCGCTGCCGCGCCTCGTCGCTGCACAGGTAGGCGACGTTCTCGTAGAGGATCGCCTGCCACGGGTCGCGCGGCGGTCCGCCCTGGCTCTCGCCGTGCGAGCGGGCGAGCTTCGCCAACAGGCCCTGCAGTCGCGTGCGCCTCGCTGCCATCGCGTGCGAGGCTACCGCGGTCGCGGGTCCGTTGCGACCGCGGTGCTCTGCCCACCCTGCCCAGGTGGCGCGCGGCCACACGGACCAGGGTCGACGTTCCCTTGGCGGGCCGGTCGCCGGCCAGCTACAACGGCGCGCATGCGCGTCCTCCTGTCGATGCTCGTCCTCACCGCCTGTGCGACCGGACCGTCGCCCACGCCAGCACCTGCTGCCATGCCCGACGCCGACATCCACAGCTACGCTCGACCGGCCGAAGTCCGTTCGACGCACCTCGACCTCGACCTCACGCTCGACTTCGACGCGCACAAGGCCACAGGCTCGGTCACGCACCGGCTCGAACGGCGCGACCCGAACGCGCCGTTCGTGCTCGATTCGACCGGCCTGCTGCTGACCTCGGTCACCGACCAGGACGGCGCCGAACTCGCCTGCACGCGCGCCGAGCCCGATCCGGTGCTCGGCACGAAGCTGTCGATAAGACTGCTGCCGTCGACGCAGCAGGTGCGCATCGCCTACGAGACGTCGCCCGACGCCGAGGCGATGCAGTGGCTCGCGCCGCAGCAGACGAACGGCGGCACGAAGCCGTTCCTGTTCACGCAGGGCGAGGCGATCCTGACGCGCAGCTGGATCCCGCTGCAGGACTCGCCGGCGGTGCGCGTCACGTGGACCGCACGCATCCACGCGCCGCCCGGGCTCGTCGTGCTCATGAGCGCCGACCAGCGCGGCCGCGACGGCGACACCTACACCTTCGCGATGAACGAGCCGGTGCCGAGCTACCTGATCGCGCTGGCCTGCGGCGACCTGACCTCGCGCGACATCAGCCCACGCTGCGCGGTCTGGACCGAACCGTCGACGATCGAGCTCGCCGCGAGCGAGTTCAGCGACATGGAGTCGATGGTCGCCGCCTGCGAGCAGCTGTTCGGCCCGTATCGCTGGGGCCGCTACGACGTGCTCGTGCTGCCGCCGAGCTTCCCGTTCGGCGGCATGGAGAACCCGTGCCTGACGTTCGCGACGCCGACGGTGCTCGCCGGTGACAAGTCTCTGGTGTCGCTCGTCGCGCACGAACTCGCCCACAGCTGGTCGGGCAACCTCGTCACCAACGCGACGTGGCGCGACTTCTGGCTCAACGAGGGCTTCACGGTCTACCTCGAACGCCGCGTCATGGAACGCGTCTACGGCGCGCCGCGCGCGACGATGGAGGCGGCGCTCGGCATGCAGGAGCTCGGCAACGAACTCGCGACGCTGCCAAAGCAGGACCAGGTGCTGCACATCGACCTCGCCGGCCGCAACCCCGACGACGGCATGACGCAGGTGCCCTACGAGAAGGGCGCCGCGTTCCTGCGCCGCCTCGAGCAGGCGTTCGGCCGCGCGCGGCTCGACGCGTTCCTGCGCGCGTGGTTCGACGGCCACGCGTTCCAGAGCGTGACGACGGGCACGTTCCTCGCCTTCCTCGACGAGAAGCTGCTGCGCCCGTCGCCCGAGCTCGCGCGACAAGTCGACGTCGAGGCGTGGGTGCGCGGCCCGGGCCTGCCCGCGGAGGCGCAGATCCCCGATAGCGCGCTGTTCGCGGCCGTCGACGCGCAGAAGGCGCGCTGGCTCGCCGGCGGGCCGGCCGCCGAACTCGACGCGAAGACGTGGGTCACGCAGCAATGGCAACGCTTCCTCGACGGCCTCGGCCCGGTGCCCGAAGCGCGGCTCGCCGAGCTCGACCACACGTTCGCGCTGACGCGCAGCGGCAACAGCGAGATCCTCTGCGCGTGGCTCATCGTCGCGATCAAGAACGGCTACCGCGCGGTCGATGCGCGCCTCGATCAGTTCCTCATGACGGTCGGTCGGCGCAAGTTCCTGAAGCCGATCTACGAGGCGCTGCTGGCGGCGCCCGACGGCAAGGCGCGCGCGACGGCGATCTACGCGAAGGCCCGGCCGCGCTACCACGCGGTGTCGCAGCGCACGCTCGATGCGATGCTCGGCTACCAGGTGAAGTGAGCGGGCCGGCGCGCGGGGGAGCGAGATCGCGGAGGCGCAGGATTCACCGGCAACTGCATCGCCTCCTCGAGTGCTTCGCCGCCTGGGGCGTCGTCGGCGTCGACGAACTCGGTGGCGCGGAGGTGGTAGTCGTGAGAGGCTGAGACCTCACTTGCCGCGGTTGAGAACGAGTGCGTCCCCGGTTGTGATCGCGACCGGCAGGCTCGCGTCGTTGGACGACATGGATGCCCACCACCACATCTGTCCTCCCCCTACGCGCATGCAAAGACGCTGTTGCCGAGCCAAGACAACGAACTGCTCAAGGTCGCGGCTGACGAAACCGGCCGCATGCTCACGAAGGTGCGCGCCGAGACCCGACACCCGGCAAGCCAGCTCTCGTCCACCGGCATTCCGCGCCGCAGCCCCTTCCAATGCAGCGGCCCGCTGGCTAGCGTTCGGCTCGAGCATGAGCACCCTCAAGTTCCCGGACCCCAAAGAACTGCTTCCCATGGCGTTCGGCTTCGCCATCGGCCTCGCCATCATCGGCTTCTTCGTCGTGCTCGCGCTGACGCTGGGCCTGCCCACGCTCGTGCAGCACAGTGCCATCCCGCATCAGTAGCGCGCCGCATCCGTAGCGCGCTCGGCAGCGCATCGCCGCGGCGCTAGCGCGAACGCGCTGCCGCGCACCACCGCGCGCACCTCGAGCGAGGTACGACTCCGTCGCAGCGCACGAACGCTCGAGCCCGGCCGCGAGGCCAGGCGAGCACGGGTCGCGAACCCGGATCGGGGCGAACCACGTCGCGCGCGGTGGTCACCGCGCGCGCACGGGCACTACCACTCGTCGCCGCCGCCGCCGCCGCCGTGGTCATCGCGACCACCGCCACGACCGCCGCGACCACCGCCGCCGCCACCGTAGCCGCCGCGGCCACCACCGCCGCCGCCGCCACCGTAGCCGCCGCGGCCACCGCCGCCGCCACCGCCACCGTAGCCGCCGCGGCCACCGCCGCCACGACCACCACCGCCGCCGCCGCCGCCGAAGCCACCGCGGCCGCCGCCACCGCCACCGAAGCCACCGCGGCCACCTTCCTGCCGGGGCTGCGCCTCGTTGACCCTCAGCGGACGACCGTCGACGTCCGCACCGTTCATCGCCTGCACGGCGTTCTGCGCGTCCTGCTCGCTCGCCATCTCGACGAACGCGAACCCGCGGGAGCGACCGGTGTCCCGGTCGAGCATGATCTTGACGTCTGTCACCTGCCGGCCGTCTCCTTCAAACGCGGCGCGCAGGGAGTCTTCTGTGGTCTGGAAGGAAAGGTTGCCTACGTACAGTCTCGTACCCATCGCTGTCTGACGATCACTTCACCCTTTGCTCGAACTTGCCGCACCGGCGGAGAAAGGGGCAAGACCACCGGTGCCACGAACTGGGAAGCGCGAGTCTCTGAAGGGTTCCCCGATCGATCAGCAACACTGGCGGACCAACCAAGCGCGCCCAAGACGAGGTCGCAGATGGGCGGGAACCATCTCCGACGCCGATTCCGGACGCAAGCCGGGACTGGAATTTCGTCGGCACCGCGCCCGGGCCCGGCGCGTCCGGGCGCGCGGGCGCGACCGTTTCCTGGTCCGTGCCCGGCAACCGGTTGTAGCGCCGCATCCACCCCTTGCTATGGTGCGGGTCGCCCCCACCGCCCCATGCAATACGGCTTCGTTCTCGACCAGCGCCGCTGCATCGGCTGCCACGCCTGTACTGTCGCCTGCAAGTCCGAGAACGACGTGCCGCTCGGCGACTTCCGCACCTGGGTCAAGTACACCGAGGTCGGCGAGTTCCCGGCGGTCCGGCGCCACTTCGCGGTGCTGCGCTGCAACCAGTGCACGGCGGCACCGTGCGTGACGATCTGCCCGGTCACCGCGCTCGACAAGCGCCGGGACGGCATCGTCGACCTCGACAAGGACGTCTGCATCGGCTGCAAAGCGTGCATGCAGGCCTGCCCCTACGACGCGCTGCACCTCAACGAAGCGACCGGCGGCGCCGAGAAGTGCCACTTCTGCGCCCACCGCGTCGAGCAGGGGCTCAAGCCCGCCTGCGAGGTCGTCTGCCCCGAGACCGCCATCATCAGCGGCGACCTGCACGATCCGCAGAGCCCCGTCAGCCGCATCCTGGCCGAGGTGCCCGGGGCCATGGTGCGCCGGCCCGAGCAGGGCACCGGCCCGAACGTGTTCTACCTCGGTGCGCACGCCGCGGCGCTCGAACCCGGCACCGCGCACGAGCCCGAGACGTTCCTCTGGAGCGACCGGCGGCTGCCACCGGCCCCGCTGCCCGCGGCCGACGCCGCGGCGCTGCAGCGCGCCGATGCGCGCACCGTGCTCAACGCCTCCCACAAATTGCACTGGGGCTGGAAGGTCTCGGCCTACCTCGTCACCAAGGGCATCGCCGCGGGCGCGTCGTTGTGGGCGCCGTTCGTCGCGTTCATGCCGACCGCGCAGGGCGTCGCGCGCGACTACGTGCCGGAACTGCTCGCGCTGCTGTTCCTCGGGCTCACGAACGTGCTGCTCGTGCTGGATCTCAAGCGACCCAAGCAGTTCCTGTCGATCCTGCTGCGGCCCAACACGCGCAGCTGGCTCGTCAAGGGCGCGTGGGTGCTGATCGCCTTCGGCACCGTCACCGGTGCGACGATCGTCGCGCGCCTGCTCGGCATCGACGGGCTCGCCGACGGCCTGCGCTGGACCAACCTCGTCGGCGGCTCGATGGCCGCCGCCTACACCGCGTTCCTGTTCGCGCAGTGCGAAGGGCGCGACCTGTGGCAGCGCACGCCCGTGCTGCTGCCGCACCTGCTCGTGCAGGCACTGTGCGTCGGCGGCGCGGCGCTGCTGCCGTTCGTGCCGGACGTCAAGCTCGGCCTCGCGGTCGCGTGCCTCGCGCTCGTGCACCACGGGCTCGGCCTGTTCGAACGCTTCGGTCACCACGAGACGCACAACGCGAAGATGGCGGCGGCCCTGCTGCCGACCGTGCGCGCCTGGCCCGGCAGCGCGCTGTCCGCGTTCCACGCCGGCATGGCGACCACGAGTGCGGCGGCCGTGCTCGGCATGCTGCTGCTGGCCAGCGGGGTCGCGCACCCCGTGTCGCTCGCGCTGTGCGCACTGCTCGTCTGGGCCGGCCTCTTCCTCTACGAGCAGGCCTACGTGCGCGCCGGGCAGCTGCCGCCGCTGTCGTAGGCCGCGAGGCGACGGGTGCCTTTCGGCGGCGCACCGGCACGGCTGCGTTGCGCAATCGCGGCGCACCCGGACAATGCGCGGCCCGTCTCCCCCACCAGGACCCGCATGTCGCACCCACTGCTCACCGTCTCCTGCCTGCTCGCGCTGCTCGCGGTCGCGCCCGCCCAACGCCAGGGTCGGGGCGCACGCGCGCCGGCGTCGCCCACGCTCGAGCACTTCACGTTCGAGGCCGGCACGTTCGCGAGCGAGAAGGTGCGCGACGGCGAGGCGGGCTACTACATCTACCTGCCGAAGGGCTACGCCGACCCGGCCGACAAGGACAAGAAGTACCCGTGGATCCTGTGGCTGCCGGGCTTCGGCGGCCCCAACGACTTCCCGAGCCGCGGCGGCGCCGAGGTGCTCGACCGCCTGCGCGGCGACGGCACGCTGCCCGAGCTGGCGCTCGTCGTCTTCCGCGCGCCGGGTCGTCGCCCGCGCACGACCTACATGAACGGCGAGGCGCAGTGCGACGCCGAGGACCTCATCACCGGCGACCTGCTCGAACACCTGCAGAGCAAGTACCGGTTGTCGAGCGAGCGCACGCAGCGCGCGGTGATGGGCGTCAGCGCCGGCGGCTTCGGCGCGCTCAAGATCGCGATGCGCCACCCCGAGCTGTTCGGCGCCGTCGCCGTGCACAGCGCGGCGATCCTGCCGGCCGACCCCGCCGACCTCGGCGGCATGAACGAGACCGTGGTGCAGCGCCAGCTGCGCTCGGGACTCGCGAAGGAACTCGGCGATCCGATCGACAAGGACAAGTGGGCCGCACACATGCCGCTCGCCATCGTCGCGACCAAGAAGCCCTCCGACCTGCGCGGCCTGCAGATCTACTTCGACGCGGGCACCGACGACGACTACGGCTTCTGCGAACCCAACGAGCAGCTCGACAAGGTGATGACCGCGAACGGCTTCGTGCACCTGTTCCGCAAGGTCGACGGCGGCGGGCACGCCTGGAGCAGCCCGACGATGAAGCAGTGCGTCGCGAAGTCGCTGCAGTTCGTCGGCCTCGCGCTGTCGGGCAAGGACGCCGTCGCCGCGATGTCGCCCAAGGCGGCCGAAGCTGCGCCGGGCGCTGGCAAGGCCGACAAGTAGAGGCGATCATCCGGTCTCGCCATACGGACCGCATCGGCGCCACGCCGCGGCCCGCTCCGCGGCACTGCGACGGCGCACGTTGCCCTTGGCATGGGCCGCAGTTCCGCTGATCCCACGCGCATGGACCCGAGTTCGATCGACGCCGATGCCACCGCGAGGATCCGCGCGCTGCTGGCCGCCGAACGGCTCGATGCGAGCTACCTGGCGTTCGTGGCGCGCCATGCCACCGAGCCCGACGCCTCGTGGCGCTGGTGCTGCGGCAGCCACTGCGACCCGTGCGTCGAGCGCCTCGGGCGCGTCGTCGACGCGGCGCGGCGCGTGCTCGGGGTCGCGCCCAATGCATCGCCGGGGATGCCCGCCGGCGGACAAACGCAGTAACCTTGGGGACATGGACATGAGCCGAACCATGCTCACGGCCCAGCATGTCATGCAACGGTCCGTCTTCTTCCTGCGTCCCGAAACGCAGGTGCTCGACGCCGTAGACACACTGCTGCTCCGTGGCTTCTCTGGCGCGCCCGTCGTCGACGACCGCAAGATCGTCGGCGTCTTCAGCGAGCGCGACGCAGTGACCGCGATCGCGGCCGCGCACTACGAGGACGAACCGCCGGGCACGGTGGCCCAGCACATGCGCCGCGAGTTCGACGTCGTCGACGCATCGACCGACCTCTACGAGCTCGCGTCCATCTTCCGCGACTGCCCCGTTCGCCGCCTGCCCGTCGTCGACTGCTCGCGACGGCTGCTCGGCATCGTCTCGCGCGGCGACGTGCTAAAGGGTCTGCGGCAGCAGTACGCCGAACGGCAGAAGAACTCCTACGAGCGGCTGCAGGACCACATGGCGCTGCGCCACGGCACCTCGCGCTAGCCACGCGGACCTGCGACTAGCGCACCACGACGTCCACGACGGCGTCACCGGCCTGGAGCTCGAGCGGGTCGGAGGGCCAGCTCCGGTCGACGACGCGGAACGTGCCGCGCAGCCCCTGCTCGCGCGCGAAGCGCAGCACGAGCCGGCCCGCCGCGTCCGAGCGCAACGAGCGCACCTCGTCGCCGAACATCAGTCCGAGGCACTCCCGCAACCACTGCTGTGCGGGCGTCTCGACAGCGGGCCGCCCGGCGTCGCGCAGGTCGCTGCTGACGTGCGCCCCCTGCACGAGCCTGCCGTCGGCCTTGTGCACGCGCATCGCCATGACGAGCCACGGCTCGAGCCGCAGGGTCTGCACGCGCCCGGGCTCGCGGACTTCGATCTCGCGATGCGCGAAGCCGCCGTCCTGCGCCACGAAGACCAGCCACGTGCCCGGCAGCACGGGCAGCACCACGCGACCACCCTGGTCCGTGCGGCTCCGCATCGCCAGCGCGGCCGGCAGGTACCGGCGCGCCCCGAGCGGCGTGCACACCACGGTGCACGCGCCGGCCGGGCCACCCGAGTCGTCGACCACGAGCAGGCGCAGCGCCTGCAGGGAACGCAGGTCCAGCCCTTCGTCGGACGACGCCGAGAACGGCGGCAGCACGAGGTCCGTTGGCGCCGCGGCGCGCACGAACGGGTCGTCGCGCGCGAGCGGCGGCATCTGCTGCGCCACGACGACCGCGAGCGGTTGCGTACGCGCGCGCGACTGCCGCAGCTCGAAGGCGCCGTCGGGTGCGACCTCGATGCGCTGCCGGTCGACGAGCACGGCCGTGCCGCGCGACTGCTGCACGACGAGGGACTGCACGACCTGCAGGTGGGCCGGCAGGCGATCGCCGGCGGCGCGCACGCGGCCCTGCGGCTGCGGCACACACGCCAGCTGGAACTGCAGCGGACCGTGCGACGAGTCCGGCGGCAGCTCGCCGGTGTCGGCGAACGGCTGCCGGTGGAAGCCCGCCACGCTCTCGCTGTGGCCCGGCTTGCAGGCGATGAAGCACAGCGGCGAGTCCACGCCGGCGAACGGATCGCTCGCCGTCGCCACGAGCACGTCGGCCCTGCCGTCGCGGTCGCTCGCGCCGACGGGCCAGCGGCGCCCGCTCGCCGCGCTCTGCACGAACGGCTCGGGCAGCGCCTGGAACGGTTCGAGGCGGTAGATCATCGCGTCGGACACCGGTCGGCCCGCGGCGTCCTGCACGCGCATGGCGACGTGCCATGGCGGCGGCAGCCGCAGCGGTTCGGTGAGCGTCGCGGCCGTCGACCAGACCAGGCGATCGCGCACGAAGAACAGCACGCCGACGGCCGGCGGCAGCGGCGGCACTTCGACGAGGCCCTCGTCGCCGACCACCAGTTCGCCGACGACGAGCGCGCTGCCCTCGACGACGAGCTGCAGGCGCAGCGGGCCACACTCGCGCCACGGTCCGGTGCCGAGGATCGACCACTGCGTCGCCGCCGCGCTCGCTGCGGCCAGACTCAGTTCGGTGCTCGCCGGTTGCATCGGCACGACGTTCCCGACCAACACGCCGTCGGGGCCGCGCTGCACGGCCCAGGCGCGGTACGAACGCACGGGCCGGAGCGCCACGCGGAAGCGACCACGCGCGTCGCTCGTCGCCCGCGCGACGTGGTCGTCCCATTCGTCGAGCGCGTGCGCCAGCGTGCTGACGAACGTCACCTCGGCACCGACCACGGGTCTGCCGTCGGCGTCGAGCACGCGACCCGGGTGCCACGTCAGTGCGTCCGCACCCTGCGCGGGCCCGACACCCGCGAGCAGCAGGCTCGCCAACGCGATGACCGGCACGGTCCGCGGGCACACACGCGACTCCATGTCCGACAGCATAACCACGCGCATCGCATGCGGCGCCGCGCCGAGGAACCGCGGCCCGACCGCGGACTCG
>DASUFY010000039.1:0-2534 GCA_036274315.1 Planctomycetota bacterium
AACCCGACGTGGACGCCGCTGGGCGACCTGATCCTCGACTCGTTTGCGCGCCAGTCGCCCGGGCGGCTGGTCGGGGCGGCGTGCTCGAACTCGGGGGCACCGGGCCTTCGCTTCGCCGGGCGCTCTCCGCGGCGGGCGTGACGCCACCGCCCGCCAAGGGGCTGGTGCCCGCGGGTCCGGGATCCGGCGAAGCGGCACCCGACCCTGCCGCGCCGGACCCGGTGCCGCCGGACCCTGGGCCCGACCTCGCAGCGCCGCCCGAGCCGGAGCCCGACTACGTCGTCGTCAAGCTGGCGCGCGGCCAGACATTGATCCACCTGGCCAAGCGGTACCTCGGCGATGGCAATCGCTTTCGCGAACTGCTGACCCTGAACGGGTGGACCGAGGCCGATGCGCGCCGGTTGCCCGAGAATCAGCCCGTGCGCGTGCCGCGCGCGCTGGCTCCGCACGCCGGCCGGCAATGACCGCGGGCGCCGCACCGTTGGTCCTGGACGCGATCGGCTTCGTGCGAGCGCCGCAGCGCGTGCACCACGACGCGCCGCGACAGAGCGGGCTCGGCCGCGGTTGCCGCGGCGAGATCCACGTGCGGCAAGGCCTGCAGAACGGCCTCCAGGACCTCGCGGGATTCAGTCACGTGTGGGTGCTGTTCTGGTGCCACCTCGCGCGCGGCGCTCGCGTGCAGGTGATGCCACCCCGCGACTCGCAGAAGAGAGGGGTCTTCGCCACGCGAGCGCCGCAGCGTCCCAATCCCATCGGCCTCTCGTGCGTGCGATTGCTGTGCATCGAGAAGCGGGTCCTGCACATCGACGACCACGACCTGCTCGACGGCACGCCCGTGCTCGACCTCAAACCCTACCTGCCCTACTGCGACAGCGTGCCGGATGCGAAGACGGGCTACGTGGCCGACCTGCCGCGCGACGCCGCCGACCATCGCCGATGGTGGGAGGCCCGTTCGCTGCCGCCGCCGCGCGTCTACCGCGTGCGTGCGCCCGATGCGCCTTGATCAGGTGCGGTAGTCGGCATTGATCTGCACGTAGTCCCTGGTCAGGTCGCAGGTCCACACGTCTGCGCTCGCGGTGCCGACGGCGAGGTCCACGCCCAGCACGACCTGGGTCGAATCGGCGAGGTGACGGTGTGCCTCGCGTTCCTTCTCCGGGTGCGGCACGCCGTGGCGGAAGACTTCGGCGGAACCGATCCACACGCGGGCCGCATCGGTGGAGAACGGCACCGCGGCGCGGCCGGCGGCCGACAGGATGCGTCCCCAGTTCGGGTCGAGGCCGGCGATCGCGGTCTTCACCAGCGGGCTCGATGCGATCACGCGACCGACCTGGGTCGCCTCGCTCTCGCTGCGGGCGCCGCGCACCTGGACGGTGATCAGGCGGGTGCAGCCCTCGCCGTCGGCTGCGACTCGGCGAGCGAGCTGTTGGCCGAGCGTGGTCAGCACGCCTTCGAGTTCGGTCGGGTTGCTGTGGTGTCGGCCGCTCGCGAACAGGAACAACGTGTCGTTGGGCGACGTGTCGCCATCCACCGTCGTGCGGTGGAAGCTGCGATCGGCGACGCGCTGCAGAAGGGCCGGCGTGCCGCGCGAGTCGCCGACGCGGCCGTCGGTGAGCAGGAAGCCCAGCATGGTCGCCATGTCGGGGTGGATCATGCCCGAGCCCTTGGCGAACCCCGTGACCGCGCCGTGCGGCGTGCTCGCGTGCAGGGCCTTTGGGTAGCTGTCCGTCGTCATGATGGCCCGGGCGAAGTCGAGCGCGCCGTCGCCGCTGGCGCGTTCCAGCAACGCATCGAGGTGGGCGACGATGGTGTCGACCGGCAGCGGCGCACCGATCGGGCCCGTGCTCGCCATCAGCACCTGCTCCGTCGGGCAGCGCAGGCGCTCGGCCAGCTGCCGGCAGCAGGTCCGGGCATGCTCGACGCCCTGGCTGCCCGTGGCGCAATTGGCGTTGCGCGCATTGACGAGCAGCGCGCGCACGAGCCCGTTGCTGCGACGCAGATGGTCGCGACAGACATGGATGTGTGCGCCGACCAGCCGGTTCTGTGTGTAGATGGCGGCCCCCTCCACCGGCTGGTCCGCCAGCAACAGCCCGAGATCCAGCTGCCCGGCCTTCTTGAGGCCGCAATGCACACCGGCCGCGCGAAACCCCGGTGGCAACGGCACGCGATCGGGTACGGGCTCGAGCAGCACGGTCATGCGGCCGCACGATAGCCGCGCCGCCGCCCCACACGCAGCCGTTTCCCGAGGCGCAGATCCCAAGGAGACCCAAGGGGACGCAACGCCGCAGGTCGCATCAGAACCGGTCTCTCCCGCTCCAAGGGCGCCGTCAGGCGGCCGCCGGAGCGGTAGGAGGTCCTGAGCGAGTTCGACCCGCGGTGCTTCGCACCGCTGGTCGACCCCTGCATCAGAACCGGTCTCTCCCGCTCCAAGGGCGCCGTCAGGCGGCCGCCGGAGCGGTAGGAGGTCCTGAGCGAGTTCGACCCGCGGTGCTTCGCACCGCTGGTCGACCTCCTGCATCAGAACCGGTCTCTCCCAC
>DASUFY010000040.1:0-4003 GCA_036274315.1 Planctomycetota bacterium
CCGCCGAGGCGGCCGCGGCGGCGGCCGGCCAGGCGGCGAGTGCGGTCGCGCTGCGCAGCGCGCTGGTCGCGGCGGCCGTCGAACTCGACGCCTTCGACCGTGTCGCCGAGGCGGCCGGCATGGCGGTGCGCGACACCATGGAGCGCCGTGTCGCCAGCGTCGCCGAAGCGCGCGCGCGCGTGCGCGCCGCGGTCGCGGCCGGTTGGCCGGTCGCTCGACCCGGTGCGCAAGGCACCACGGAGGAGCGTCGATGAACCCCATCGATCTGTCCGCGCTGCGCATGACGTCCGAGGCGCCGGCGATGCCGCGTCGCCCGCTCGGCCCGCGCCTGCTCACGCTCGCGGCGCTGTTGCTGCTGCTCGGCGTCGTGCTGTCGTTCGCCTGGCCGCTGCTTCGCCCCGTGCGGGCAGTCGCCATGGCGCCCGTGCGCAGCGCCGATGCGCCCGGCGCGGCCAGCACCACCGCGGTCGCCGAAGCGGTCGGCTGGGTCGAAGCCGACCCGTTCCCGGTCGTCGTGCGTCCGCTCGTCGCGGGGCGCATCGAGTCGATCCTCGTGCTCGAGGGCGCCCAGGTGAAGGCTGGCGTCACGGTGGTCGCGACGCTCGCCGACGCGGCGCTGCAGGCCGCCTGCGAGCGCGCGCAGGCGATCACCGGCGAACGGCAGGCCGCGCACGCGGCCGCGCGGGCGGCGCTGGGCCAGGCCAGGGCGCGGCGCGAACAGAACGCCGACGCGCGGCGCGCCGTCGCCGGCGCGCGGTTGGCCACCGCCGAGGCCGAAGCGAGACTCGCGGCGGCCGATGGCGCACGCGACCGTTCGTCGGCCGAGGCGCGCGGCGCCCGCGCGGCGCTGCAAGCGCAGGAACAGCTGCTGGCGTCCGGGTCGAGCAACCCGGTCGCGCTCGAACGCGCGCGCGCCGACGCCGCGGCCGCCGATGCGGTCAGCGCAGCGGCGCGCGCCGAGGCGACGGCCGCGCAGTCGGCGCACGCGGCCGCCGCGGCGGCGCTCGCGCTCGCCGAGGAACTCGCCGCCAACACCGTCGACCTCGACTGGGCCGTGCAGCTCGCCGAGGCCGAGGTGGAGAAGGCCAAGGCCGCGAGCAACACGGCCGCGGCCGAGCTGGCGATCGCGGAGCGCGAGTGGCGATGGGCCAAGGCCGTGCTGGCGCCCTGCGACGGCGTCGTGCTGCGCCTGCTCGCTTCGCCGGGGGCGGCGACCGGCCCCGATGCCGAGGGCATCCTGATGCTCTACGACCCAGGCCATCTGCGCGCGCGCATCGACGTGCCGCTCGGTTCGCTGCTGGGCATCCACGCGGGGCAGGACGTGCAGCTGCGCAGCGAGGTCACCGGCGCGCAGATCGTGCACGGCGTCGTGCAGCGGCTGCAGCACGAGTCCGACCTGCTCAAGAACACGCTGCAGGTGAAGATCGAGCTGCAGGATCCGCCGCCGCTGTGGCGGCCCGAGACGCTCTGCCGCGCGCGCTTCCTCGGCGGCGACAGCGCGGCGGCCGCACCGGCGAACGTGTTCCTGGTGCCGAAGGCGGCCCTGCGTTCGGGCATGGTGTTCGTGTTCGATCCCACGCGCGGCACGGCGCGCGCCGTCGCCGCCGCGCTCGTCGAAGAACAGGCGGACGGCGTCGTCGTGCGCGGCGAGCTGTCGGTCACGCAGCACGTGATCCTGGACCCCGTCGCCGACGGCGAACGCGTGCAGGAGGTGCATCGATGAGCCTCATCGAACTGCGCGGGGTCACCAAGACCTTCCAATCCGCATCCGAAGCGGTCACGCCGATCGCCGAACTCGACTTCGACGTCGAGCCGGGCGAGTTCGTCTGCCTCATGGGCCCGTCGGGCAGCGGCAAGACGACGCTGCTGCACCTGCTGGCGGGCATCGACCGGCCCACGCGCGGGTCGGTGCACGTCGCCGGCGAGGACATCGTCGCGCTCTCGCCGAGCCAGCTCGCACGCTGGCGCACGCGCGCGGTCGGCTACGTGTTCCAGCAGTACAACCTGATCCCGGTGCTGACCGCCTACGAGAACGTCGAGGTGCCGCTGCTGCTGCTGCGTCTGTCGCGCACGCAGCGCGAGCAGAAGGTCGCGACCGCGCTGGCCGCGGTCGGCCTCACGGACCGCGCCCACCACCTGCCGCGCCAGATGTCGGGCGGCCAGCAGCAGCGTGTCGCCATCGCCCGCGCGATCGTCGCCGACCCGGTCGTCGTGCTCGCCGACGAGCCGACCGGCAACCTCGACCGCCAGGCGGCGACGCAGACGATGGAGCTGCTGCGCCGGCTCGTCTCGGAGTTCGGCAAGACGCTCGTCATGGTCACGCACGACCCGCTCTCCGCCCAGGCCGCGGACCGCATCGTGCACCTCGACAAGGGCCGCATCGTCGACGGAGCGAGCCATGCGTGACCTCTGTGCATTCCTGCCCTACGTGTGGCGCACGGCGCGCCGCGCCCGCATGCGTTCGCTGCTGACGCTGCTCGGCGCGGCGATGGCGATGGCGCTGTTCGCCTTCGTGCGCACGGTCGACAACGGCACGGCCCAGCTCGCCGCGCGCTCGCAACAACCCGTGCTCGTGGTCTTCCAGGACAGCCGCTTCTGTCCCCTGACCTCCCAGCTGCCGCTGCGCTACGAACGCGAGATCCTCGAGATCCACGGCGTGCAGGCCGTGCTGCCCACGCTCGTGTTCATCAACTCGTGTCGCAGCAACCTCGACCTCGTGACGCTGCACGGCGTCGACGAGCACGAGCTCGAGGCGCTCTACGACCTCGACGTGCTGTCGGGCAGCGTCGCCGCTTGGCGCGAACGCAGCGACGGCGCCCTGGTCGGCGAACGGCTGGCGCTGCGTCGCGGCCTGCAGACGGGCCAGCGCGTGCGCCTCGGCGAGGTCGACGTGCAGGTCGCCGGCATCGTGCGCAGCGACTTCGCCGGCGTCGCCAACCTCGCCTTCGTGCACCTCGACCTGCTCGGGCTGGCTCGCAAGCGCCAGGGGGTCGCGACACAGTTCCTCGTCAAGCTGTTGCCGGGCACCGATCCGGAGCAGGTCGCCAACGAGATCGACACCAGGTTCGCGACCGACGAGGCGCGCACCGACACCAAGAGCATGCAGGCGTTCGTCGCGGCCGCGATCGGCGAGATCGCGCAGGTCGTGGAGTTCGCGCGCTGGCTCGGCCTGCTGGCCGTGCTCGTGGTCGCGCTCGTGCTCGCCAACACCGTGTTCATCAGCGCCGAGTCGCGCGCGGCCGAGATGGGCCTGCTCGAGACCGTCGGCTTGACGAAGGGCAAGCTCATGGCACTGATCGCCTGCGAGGGCATCGGCCTCGGCCTGCTCGGTGGACTCGCCGGCACGGCCCTGGTGCTGACGCTGCTCTTCGTGTGGCCCGTGACGCTCGGCGTCGAGGGCTACGGCATCGACCTCGCCCCGAGCTTCGGAACGGCCGCACAGTCGATGCTCGCGGCCCTGATCACCGGCGCCCTGGCCTCGCTGCCACCGGCGATCGCCGTCGCGCGCCGCCCGTTGCACCTCGGAGTCAAGGCCGAGTGACCATGTTGCCCTTCAGCTACCTGCTGCGGAACCTGCTGCGGCGCGGCGCGCGCACCGCCGTCACGATCGGCGGCGTCGCCGCGACGACGATGCTCGTGATCGCCATGCACTCGTTCGCGAACGGCATGACGGGCGCCGCTGCGGGCGCGGCACGCGACGACGTGGTGTTGCTGCTCGGGGTGTCGGCCGAGGTCGATCTCGTGCGCTCCGTGGTCGCGCGCGGCAGCGCCGAAGTCGCCGCGGCCGCCGCACCGGGCGTGCTCACGGTCGACGGCCAGCGCGCCGCCTCCGTCGAACTGCACATCGCCTCGCGCAACGGCAATCAGGTCGGCCTGCTGCGTGGCGTCACGCCGGCCGCCTACCTCGTGCACGACCAGGTCGCGGTCGTCGAAGGGCGCGAGCCGCGCGCCCCGTACGAGATCATGGTCGGCGCCCTGGCCGGCACACGCATGGGGCTGCCCG
>DASUFY010000041.1:0-2110 GCA_036274315.1 Planctomycetota bacterium
CGGCGCGCTGCTGGCGAGTTCGCCGGGCGCGCTCGGCGGCCTGCGTGCGCTCGTGCACCTGCGGCAGGTCCTGCAGAACCTCGGCGTGCTCGTGATCAGCGAGCAGTTTGCGCTCGCCAAGGCGGCCGGCGCGTTCGCGGCGGACGGCAGCCTCGCCGACGCCAAGCAGGCGGTCGCCGTGTCGGCGGTCGTGCAGCGGCTCGTGCACGTCGCGAGCCGCCTCGGCGCCTGAGCCGGCCGGCGCGCGCTCAGCGGTGCGTGTCGCCCGCCAGCTTCGCCTGCAGCTCCCGCCCGTCCTGTGCGACGCCGTCCTCCCACTGGTCGACGTGGGCCAGCGCACGAACGGCTTCGAGCCGCGGCAGCGCATCCTGCAGCAACTCGAGGGCCCGGGCCCGATCGCCGGCCGCCACGAGCTCGGCCGTGCGCACGCAGGCGAAGCCCCAGGGCAGCACGTACCAGGGATCCTTCGGTTCCGCGGCGACGTCGCTGCGCAGCGTGCGCATCACGACGTCGTAGTGTTCGATGGCGCGAGTGCGGTAGCTCTCGACGAGCGCCGGCGCCGATGCCGAGGCGGCGGCGCAGCGCCAGGCCAGATGCAGGCAGTCGGCGGCGCGGCGATGCGCGAACCACGTCGACCGCGCCGCCATGATCGCGTCGGCGGCGGTCGCGGCCGCCGCGTGGTCGCCTTCGGCGATGGCGATCCTTGCGTCGAGCCAGCCGATGTTGACGAGCAGCTTGTCCGAGAGCGACTTGTTCTGGGCGATCGCGGTGCGAGCCAGCGCGAGCGCGGCGCGCGCCTGCTCGTGCCTGCCGGCGAGGAGGTGCCATTGCGCGAGGCCGACGCTCGCGAGCGCGTGCTTGTTCCTCTCGTCGAAGGTGAGCTGCGACGTGTCGCTCGGCAGCTCGGTCTCGATGACCTGCCACAGGGCGCTCGCGTCCCTGCCGAGCGACTCCGTGATGCCTGCCTGCAGGGCCAGCAGCAGCCAGCGTGGCGCGTGATTCACCTCGACCGTCGATGGGATGCGGTCGTTGATGGCGACGGCGCGTGCGGCGAGCGCCTCGGCTTCGTCGAGGTCCTCGCGGCGGAAACGATCCCACAACACGTGCGTGAAGTCCGCGACGACGCGGCCCAGCTTCGCGAGCTGGCTCGGGTCGTCGGAGAAGCGTTCCACCATGACCTCCGCCTGGGCGATCGCGCGCCGGAACGCCGCCGAGGAGGCCGCGAACGCGCCGACGTAGTTCTGGTAGCCGCCGAGTTCGCGCAGGCTGCGCAGCAACATCTCCTGGGGCTGCACCCACTGCGGTTGTTCCAGTTGCCACGCCTCTGCGGCGTCGATGGCGGCCTCGATGTACTCGATCGCCTTGGGCCGGTCGCCGAGCTCCCAGGTGACACGCGCCTGCTGTCGCCGGACCAGCGTCGTGAGGCGGTTCTTGTCCCGGGTCACGAGCGGCAGGTCCGCCGCCACGTCCGCCAGCAGGGTGTGCGCGTCGTCCCACCGGCGCATGTTGCTGAGCTGCACCGCCACGGTGACGCGCGCCTGCAGATGGTCCTCGGCGAGGCCGGGGATCTCGGGGTGGGCGGCCCGCAGCGCTTCGAGCGCCGCGAGGCTCGCGCGTTTGCCCGCGAGGCTCTGCTCGGGCTCGGCGTCGTAGAGCGTGTCCGCCGCCTCGCTGAGCACCGCCACGTACGAACGACCGTGCGTCACGGGATCGGCCGATGCACAGGCCTCGAGGTGCGGCGTGGCCGCGACGAGCAGCGGCCTGGCCGCACTGAGGTTGCCGGCCAGCAACAGCGCGCGGCCCTGCATGCGCAGGCTCTCGCCGAGCAGGCTGCGCCGTTCGAGGTCGTCGGGCCGCTCGGCGAGCAGGGCCTGGGCCTCGGCCGCGGCCTCCTCGGCGACGCTGGCGGCGCGCGTCGCTTCGCCGAGCGCGAAGTGCACCTGCGAGATCGAGATCAGGGCCTTGCACCGCCCGGCCCGCAGTTCGGGCTCGCTCGGCCGGTCGACGAGGAACCGGTCGTAGAACGACAGCGCATCCTGCAGCAGTGCGGCGCGCGCCGCGTCGCCGCGCGGCGCATCGCGCAGGCTCGGGTCGTTGGCGCGAGCGAGCA
>DASUFY010000042.1:0-5635 GCA_036274315.1 Planctomycetota bacterium
TACGACCAGTGGTCGTTCCTGGCCAGCAAGCAGGTCGCCAAGATGCTGCAGCTGCAGGCCGCCGCGGACCTGCGGCGCGTCAGCGATCGCACGGACATCGGCTTCTACAACCGCGACTACGACCACTACTACGGCACGGTCCAGCTGTCCGACTTCGGCCCGAAGGGCCTGTCGGTGAGCGGGACCGGCGACTTCTGGAACAGCGACGGCCAGCTGGTCAGGAGCTGGGGTGGCGACGTCAGCTACGAGGTCGACCGCACGACGCTGTCACTGGGCACGTACTATTCGCTGTACAAGTACGATCTGTTCAGCAACAGCGAACGCGACCACGTGCGCACCTACTACGTCAAGCTGCGGCACAAGGCGAGCGCTGCGGTCACCGTCGACGGTGACTACCAGCTCGAGGACGACGACTACGACCAGTACAACCTGTTCCGTCTGGGGGTCACATGGCACTTCTGAGCCGCCTCACGCCGCGACGCGGCGTCTCACCGACCGACGAAGACGCGACCCGGGCGCCGCTGCGTCGTCGGCGCGGTTGGACCGGCGTCGGCAGGCGGTCGGGACTCCGGCTGCTGCTCGTGGCTTCCGGTTGTCTGGCCACCGGCTGTGCGCTGATCGGCGTGTTCTCGCCCAACGGCAAGCCCTACGGGTTCAACCACGTGGTGCACGCCAAGGAGGGACTCGAGTGTGGGGACTGCCACACGACCTGGGAGAGCGAGGACGCGCCGGGCATGCCCGCGCGCGGCGGCTGCAAGCTCTGCCACGAGGCCATCGACGAGCAGAAGCCGCCCGAGCGGCGCATCGACGTGTTGTTCGACGGCGACACCTTCAAGGCCAGGCGCGTGAGCGCGCTCGCCAGCGAGATCGTGTTCTCGCACCGCCAGCACGCGGCGAAGCCCATCGAGTGCAAGGCGTGCCACACCGGCATCGAGCAGAACGAGTACGTCGACGGGAGCCTGGCCCTCGACATGCGCGATTGCGTCGATTGCCACCGGCAGCAGAACGTCGCGTCCGAGTGCTCGACGTGCCACCAGCAGCTTCGTGTCGACTTCCCACCGGACTCGCACCTGTTCCAGTGGAAGAAGATGCACGGGCGAACGGTCCGGGCGCACGGCTCGGGCACCGCGAACGACTGCAGCCTGTGCCACACGGAGGCCACCTGCACCACGTGCCACCAGTCCGAGATGCCGGACAACCACGACAACTACTTCCGGCGCCGTGCGCACGGCCTGCTCGCGCGCATGGACCGCCAGAACTGCGCGGCGTGCCACCGTTCGGATTCGTGCGACACGTGCCACCAGGAGACGCGCCCGATGAACCACATGGGGTCGTTCAGCAGCACGCTGAACACCCACTGCCTCTCGTGCCATCTGCCGGTGCAGAACAGCGAGTGCTTCACGTGCCACAGGGGCACGCCGAGCCACGATCTGGCCACGCCCAAGCCGCCCGACCACACGCCCGGCATGAACTGCCGCCAGTGCCACGGCATGGGCCAGCCGTTGCCGCACGTCGACAAGGGCGACGACTGCAACATCTGCCATCGTTGACGGCCGCGCGGATGTGGCTGCTGCGGGCGGTGCGGGAACTCTCGCACCGCCGCGCGATCCTGCGCGCGCCGCCGCCCGGCCGGTCCGTGCCGCGCTGCGCCCTGCGCTCGATGAGATTGCGCACCACGGCGTAGGCATTGGCGCGGCCCCGCTGTGTTCCGCTTGGAGAACGTGGTCGGTGGCCCCGCCGCCGCGCCCCGCTCGCGCGGCCGTTCGGCCGCGCCCTGGAGGTTGCCCTGAACGCGCGATCACTGCAGCTCGGCTTGGTGTTGCTGGCGTTCGCCGCCTGCGACCTCTCGACGCACGAGGAGTCCTTTCCCGGAGTGCCGGCACCGCTCGGCCTCGAGCCCGGCGAGAAGATCGAGGTGCCGCCGCCGCCGTTCAGCGAGGGGCAGTTCCCGTGCACGAACTGCCACGATCCCGAGATCCCCGTGAACCGGACCAGGCGCCCGATGGAGGTGGCGCACACGGAGATCGTGCTGCATCACGACGAAGAGCATCGCTGGTGCCTCGACTGCCACTCGGCCGAGAATCGCGACAAGCTGCACCTCGCGGGCGGCGAACTCATCGACTTCACCGAGTCCTACCGTCTCTGCGGCCAGTGCCACGGCGACAAGTACCGCGACTGGCGCGCCGGCGTGCACGGTCGCCGCTCGGGTGAGTGGAACGGGCACAAGACCTACCTGCTGTGCGTGAACTGCCACTACTCGCACGCACCGAAGTTCCAGCCGCTGAAACCCATGCCGCCGCCGGTCCGCCCGTCGGCGCTCGCCAAGGGAGTGCTCGAGTGAACCAGACCCTGCCCTCGCGTCGTGAGTTCCTCTGCGCGGTCGCCGGCTGCGCGGCCGCCGCGTCCACCGCGGGCTGCTCGGACCTGACCCACACGAGCTGGTTCCAGTCGCGCTTCCGCGAGATGTCCGATGCCGAGAAGAAGGACGTCGTCGCCGGACTCGAGAAGGCCAACAAGGAGCGCTTCGGCAAGGACGTCACGGTCGGCATCGAGCCGCCGATGGAGGGCGTGGAGTTCGGCTACGCGCTCGACATCTCGCGCTGCATCGGCTGCCGCCGCTGCGTCTACGCCTGCGTCGAGGAGAACAACCAGAGCCGCGAGCCGCAGGTGCAGTGGATCCGCGTGCTCGAGATGGACAAGGAGAAGGGCATCGACTTCGCGCACGCCGATGCCTACTACGACGCCGAGAAGGTGCCGCGCGACGGACACTTCTACCTGCCGGTCCAGTGCCAGCAGTGCGAGAACCCGCCGTGCGTGAAGTCCTGCCCGGTCGGGGCGACCTGGCGCGAGAAGGACGGCATCGTCGTGATCGACTACGACTGGTGCATCGGCTGCCGCTGCTGCATGTCCGCGTGTCCGTATGGCGCGCGGCACTTCAACTACGCCGAGCCGCAGATCCCGGCCGAGCAGCTCAATCCGAAGACGCACTACCTCGGCAACCGCCCGCGCGGCAAGGGTGTCGTCGAGAAGTGCACGTTCTGCATCCAGCGCGTGCGCAAGGGCCGCTACCCGGCGTGCGTCGAGGTGTGCCCGGTGGGGGCCCGCAAGTTCGGCAACCTGCTCGACCCTGACTCCGAGGTCCGCGCCGTGCTCGAGAACAAGCGGGTCTATGTGCTCAAGAGCGAGCTGAACACGCGCCCGCGCTTCTTCTACTTCTACGGCCTGTGAGGCGACCGTGGCGACCCTCCGATACTTCTCGCAGTTCGCGGCCGGCAGCGTCAGGATCGTGCTGCGAGGCAACGTCTGGTACTGGCTCTGGGTGTCGGCGCTGCTCGTGCTGATCGGCATCGGGGGCGCGTACTACGTGCGGCAGCTGCAGCTGGGGCTCATCACGACCAACATGCGCGACCAGGTCTCCTGGGCGTTCTACATCGGCAACTTCACGTTCCTGGTCGGGGTCGCGGCGGCGGCCGTGCTGCTCGTGATCCCGGCCTACGTCTACAACTGGAAGCCGATCAAGGAGGTCGTCATCCTCGGCGAACTGCTGGCGATCGCGTCGATCGTCATGTGCGGCCTCTTCGTGACGGTCGACATCGGCCATCCCGAGCGCTTCTGGCATCTGATCCCGGGCCTCGGCCTGCTCAACCTGCCGCGCTCCCTGCTGGCCTGGGACGTGATCGTGCTGAACGGCTACCTGGTGCTGAACGTCGTCATCGTCACGTACATGCTGTTCTCGCTCTACCGCGGGCGTCAGCCGAACAAGAAGGTGTTCCTGCCGCTCGTGCTGTTCTCGATCCCGGCCGCGATCGCCATCCACACCGTGACGGCGTTCCTCTACAACGGCCTGCCGGCGCGCCCGTTCTGGAACCAGTCGATCCTGGCGCCGCGCTTCATCGCATCGGCGCTGTGCTCGGGCCCGGCCGTGCTGCTGATCCTCATGCAGCTGTTGCGGCGCTTCACGCGCTTCGAGATCGACGATCGGGCCATCTGGAAGGTCGCGGAACTCATGGCCTACACGATGTTCCTCAACCTGTTCCTGCTCGGCGCCGAGGTGTTCAAGGACGTCTACTCGAACACCGAGCACCTCGTGTTCATGCGCTACATGTTCTTCGGCATCGGCGAACACACGGCGATCGTGCCCTACATGTGGTCGTCGGTCGCGTGCTCGATCGCGGCTTTCCTGCTGTTCCTGATCCCGAAGACGCGCCGCAACCCGGTCACGCTCAACATCGGCTGCGTGCTGATCTGGATCGGCGTCTACCTCGAAAAGGGTATGGGCCTCGTGATCCCGGGCATGACGCCGGACACGCTCGGCGAGATCTACGAGTACTTCCCGTCGCGCTCCGAGCTGTGGATCGCCGCGGGCATCTTCTCGGTCGGCTTCCTCGTGTTCACGCTCATGGTCAAGGTCGCGACCCCGATCATGTTGGGTGAGTTCCGCGCGCCGGGCGCGGCCGAGGCGACGCACGGCGAGCGCGTCGCCATGGCGCACTGACGGGTCCGGCTCGCGGTGCCGACGGCCCTCAGCCCGCCGCGGGCTGCACCGCGCGCTGCCAGCGGCCCAGGATCACCGACGCGACGGCGGCCGTCATGCCGAACGAGAACACGCCGAGCACGAGCGGCACGCCGTGCAGCGAGAAGAAGTCCGAGGCGAACACCTTGATGCCGCCGATCGTCGCCACGAGCACCGCGGCGGTGAGCGCCGGTCGGCTGCGGTTGCGATGCGCCAGCACCAGCAACGTGATCGCGATGGCGTTCAGCAGCACGGACTCTGCGCCGGAGAAGGCGTTGTCGACGTCGATCGGCATCGACGCCAGCGCCGGATGGGCGGCGACACGCAGGCAGCCGAACGTCGCGGCGATGCAGGCCCACAGCAGCAGCGCGCCGGGGCGGTCGGTGGGCGACAGGCGTGCGTACCACGATGCCTCGCGCGGCGCCGTGGCCCGCGTCCAGCGGTAGTGCACCGCCGCGATGGTGGCCAGGGCCGCACCGAGCAGCATGGCCCGCCACGGCGCCGGCGGCGGCGTGGCGAAGGCGCCGGCGGCGAACGCGGTCATCGTCGTGCCGACCTGCAGGCAGCAGGCGATCGCGCGCATGCCGCCGCTGCCGAGGCGCCCGGACCACCAGGCGATGCCCACCGCGAGCAGGGCCCACGTCGTCGCGGCCGCCGGGGCGCTGCCGGTCAGCAGCCACGTCGCAGGCACGAACGCGGTCGCCGCCGCGAGCACGAAGGCAGTGGCCCGGGCCGGGTCCGCCGCCGGCCGGCGGGCGAACAGCCAAGCCAGCGACAGGTGCACGATCGCGAGGCACAGCGCCACGGCACCGAGCCAGCGGTCGGCCGACAGCCACGGCAGGACGACGGCGCCGGCGGCGGCGAAGGCCCATGCCACGTTCAGCGCGGGCAGCGCGAGCGCGAACGGACCGGGGCGCGACGAGCGGCAGCTGGCCGCGAGCAGCACGGCGAACGTCACGCCGAGGGCCGGCAGGTACCACGCGAGCATGAGTTCGGGTGCGATCGCTTCGGGGTGGTCGAGCGCTGCCTGCAGCTTGATCGCCCACAGCAGCCAGAAGAAGAACAGCTGCGCGAGCGCCACCCAGTGCATCCACGCGGCGCGGCGCACGCCGATCAGCGCCG
>DASUFY010000043.1:0-5273 GCA_036274315.1 Planctomycetota bacterium
GACGATGTCGGCGCCCGAGCCGACCAGCGCGCGGTGCAGGCCCTGCAGGTCGGCGAGCGTCACCGAATCGTCGATCGGCTGTTCGAGCATCGCCGAACCGCCGCCCGAGGCGAGGAACACGACCGTCTCGTCGGCGGCCGCGCTGCGCGCGAGCTCGAGCGCGCGGCGGCCGGCCGCGAGGCTGCCCGCGCTCGGCAGCGGGTGCCCGCCGGCGATCACCTCGAACGGCGGCAGCGGCGCCGCGTCCGGCTCGGGCGGCACGACGAGCCCACGCAGCCGGGCCCCGGGCAGGAATGCGACGAGCGCCTGGGCCATCGTGCGCGCGGCCTTGCCGAAGGCGAGCACGAGCAGCTTGCCGCCCGCCGCGGCGATCGGGCGCAGGTCGTCGATCGCCGGCGCCATCACGGCGGCGACATCGAGCTCGGCGAGCGTCGCGGCGAACACCCGCCGCAGCAGCTGCTTCACGCGAGCACCTCGGCATTGACGGCATGCTGCGGCCGCTCGCCGGTCAGCACCGCGGCGCAGTCGCGCGCCGCGATGGCACACATGAGGCTGCGTACGCTGGTCACCGCGCTGCCGACGTGCGGCAGCAGCACCACACCGGGCAGTGCGAGCAGGCCAGGGTGCACGGTCGGCTCCCGTTCGAACACGTCGAGCCCGGCCCCCGCGAGCAGGCCCTCCTCGAGCGCGGCCGCGAGCGCCGCCTCGTCGACGACGGGGCCGCGCGAGGTGTTGATGAGGAACGCGCTGCGCTTCATGCGGCACAGCTGCTCGACGCCGATCAGGTGCCGCGTCTCGGGGCCCAGCGGCACGTGCAACGTGACGAAGTCGCTCTGCTGCAGCAGCGTGTCGAGCGGCACGCGGCGCGCCTGCAGCCGCTGCTCGACCTCGGGCGCGCCCTGACTGCGGCTCGCGTACAGCACGCGCATCGAGAAGCCGCGCGCGCGCGCCGCCACGGCCTGGCCGATGCGCCCGAAGCCGACGATGCCGAGCGTACGTTCGTGCACGTCGCTGCCGCACAAGAGGTCGACGTCCCAGCGCCGCCAGTTGCCCTCGCGCAGGAATCGTTCGGCCGCGGGCAGCCGGCGCGCGGTCGCCAGCAGCAGCGCGAACGTCAGGTCCGCGGTCGCCTCGGTCAGCACGCCCGGCGTGTTGGTCACGACGATCCTGCGCGCCGTCGCCGCCGGCACGTCGATGTTGTCGTGGCCGACCGCGATCTGGGAGATGACGCGCAGGTGCGGGGCCTTGTCGATGACGTTCGCGGTGATCGGGTCGGTCAGCTGGCAGACGAGCCCGTGCGCGTGCTGCAGCTTCCTGTGCAGCTGCGCCTCGTCCATGACGTCGTGGCTGTCCTTGTAGTCGACGATGCAGTGCTCCTGCAGGATCGCGATCGCCGCCGGGTAGACGTGGCGCGTGACGAGCACACGGGGCTTCATCGCGGCACGGTAGCGTGCGGCGCGACGTGGCGCGAAGGTGGCCTCGGTGCCGCCGCCGCGCCGGTCGCGCACTCACCGCGCCGCGCCCGCGCGCGGGGCGTCGGTGCTGGCGAGCTCAGGGCTGCACGACGGCCGACAGGCCGAGCGAACTGCGCACGGCCCCCGTGCTGTCCCAGACGAAGCACTGGCAGTAGATCGTCGCGCCGGCCGCGGCCGGATCCGCGGGCAGCGGCAGCGGCCACTTCGCCGTGCCGTCGACGGCCAGCGTCGCGAGCGTCAGCAACGGGTCGACGAGCAGCGTGCCGAACGGGGTCGGTACGCTGATCGGCGTGAGCCCGACCGCGAGCAGTCCGAGCGAACCGTCGGCGAGGCCCGAGGCCGCCAGCGCGAAGTTCGAGGCCCCGACCCGGGCCGGTGGGAAGTCGTCGGTGGTCGACGACCTCGACAGGTTGACGGTGCCAGTGGCGATCGCGGCCGTGCCGTAGGTGCCGATGCCGGCCGGGAAGTGGATCGTGACGCGTTCGTCGCGTGCGCTCGCCGTCGGCGTCGGCACGCCGGCGAGTCGCTCCCGGCGGCCGTTGGCCCACGTGATCGGCAGCGAGTCGATCGTGGCCACGCCCGACACCGCCCAGAAGCACTCGGGCGCGTCCTGCGCGTAGCCCGAACCGCCGTCGATCTGCTGCAGCGCGCGCGCGGTGGTTCCGACGACGCCACCCGGAGAGATGACCAGCGGGTTGCGCAGCAGCAGCTGCGCGCGCGTGCCGTGGCCGTCGCGCGGCACCTCGAACGGGGCGCGGTCGTCGCCGAGCAGGAGCACCGTGAGCGTGCGCGTGAGGGTGGTGACCACGGCCGGGCTCGTCGAGACGTTCTCGTAGACCGTGAGCGTGGTGCCGCCGACGACCACGTCGAGGTCGCCGTCGTGGTCGAAGTCGCAGCGTGTGGCCGACGACGACGTGTCGCCGATCGGATCGCTGAACCATGCCGCTGGTGCGGGCGCGAAGTGCAGCAGCGTCGCCGGCGAGGGCGCGAGGTAGACGCGGTTGGTGCCGAAGTTGGCGATCGCGAGGTCCTCGGTGCCGTTGCGGTCGAGGTCGCCGCCGGTCACGGCCATGCCCGAGCCGGTGTCCTCGGCGCCGCTCGCGACGAGCGTGAAGACGCGGCCGCCCGACGGGCCGGGGTCGTTGCGGAACATGCGGTTGGTCGCCGACGTGCCATGGAAGCTCGTGCTGTTCGACAGGTAGAGGTCGAGGTCGCCGTCGTTGTCGAAGTCGATCCAGCGCACCCCGAAGCAGCCGCCGGCGGCGTCGGCGAGCGCGGCCCCGCCGACGGTCGCGGTGACGTTGACCCAGCCGAGCACGCCCCGGTTCTCGAACAGGCGGTTGGCGACGCCGTCGTTGCCGACGAACAGGTCGAGGTCGCCGTCGCCGTCGAAGTCGGCGAACGCGCAGGCGCCGCCCGGCGCCGGGCCGAGCGCCAGCGTCAGCGGCGTGGCGTCGACGAACACGAGGCCGCCCACGTTCCGGTACCAGTGGTCGATCTCGCCGGCCGCCGTGGCGCCGTAGTTGAGCACGAACAGATCGAGCCGGCCGTCGCCGTCGAAGTCGGCGACGGCGCAGCCCTCGCCGATGCCGGCGTAGTCGACGCCGGAGCCAGCCGACACGTCGGCCCACAGGCCGCCGCCGAGGTTCTCGAACAGCCGGTTCGGCGAGCCGCCCGCGTTGGTGACGTAGAGATCGAGGTCGCCGTCGTTGTCGAAGTCGGCGAACACGGCGCCTTCGCCGTGGCCGGCGGCGTCCATGAGCACGGCCGGCGTGCTGTCGACGAGCTGGCGCGGCGGCGGCATGGTCGGCGACAGCGGCGCCGGACGGTTCAGGTACAGGTGGTTGGCACCGTAGTAGTTGGTCACGTACAGGTCGCACCAGCCGTCGCCGTCGACGTCGCCCCAGGCCGCACCGGGGTAGTACGAGGGCGGCGGCGGCGGCACGAGGATCGTCGCCGTGTGGTCGAACAGGCCGACCTGGGCCCGGCCCACGGCCGCCGCGAGCGTGGTGGCGAGCGCCGCGGCGAAGAGGATTCGCGGAAGGGGGAACAGGCCGCTCGGGGTGGACATGCGCATGGCAGGGCTCGTCGGGGAGAAGGAGCGTCCGCAGGTGGGCTGCGGGCGGAGCGCGTCGCCGTGGGGCGAACGCACGATCCGTTCCCGAAGGACCGATGCCGCGACAACGCACGCGCTTTTCTCGCGCCGCGCGCTGGCGTCACGCTCGCGGTGGCAGAACCGGGCCGAGCACCTCGTCGAACAACAACCGCATCGCCTGCCACGACCGCCGGTCGGCGTCGGCGTGGTAGGCGAAGCCCGGGAACTTCCAGGCGTCGATGTCGCGGTTGGTGAAGCTGTGGCCAGCACCGCCGTAGAGCACCATCTGCCAGTCGAGCTTCGCCGCGATCATCTCGTCGACGAACGCGCGCCGCTGTCCGGCGTCGATGATCGGGTCGTCGGCGCCGAGGCAGACGAGCACCTTGCCGCGCACGGCCGCCGCGTTCTGCGGCGTCGGGTTCGTCAGGTCCGCGTGGAAGCCGACGACGGCGCGCACCGGGGCGCCGCTGCGCGCGAGTTCGAGCACGGCCATGCCGCCGAAGCAGAAGCCGATCGCGGCCGTGCGCTCCGCGTCGACCTGCGGCAGCGCGGCCAGCAGGTCATGACCCGCGCGCACACGTTGGCGCAACGTGTCGCGATCGGCGCGCAGGCGACGCACGAGTTCCTTGGCGCGGTCGAGCGCCGAGTCCTTCTCGCCGTAGAGGTCGACGGCGAATGCGACGTAGCCGAGTTCGGCCAGCATGCGCGCGCGCTGTCGGGGATGTTCGGTGAGGCCAGGGCCCTCGTGCGCGACGAGCACGCCGGGCGCGCGCTGGCCGCGCGAGCCGTCGGCGAGCCAGCCGGTGAAGACCTGGTCACCGATGCGGTAGTCGATGGCCTGCAGCTCGATCACGGTGCACCTCGTCTGCTTCCCAGGGCCTACTTCCAGGCGATCGCGGCGCTGTGCGCGCCTTGCAGGTGCATCGTCGCGAGTTTCTGGAAGCCGACCTTCCGGCACCACCCCTGGAAGTCGGCGGCCGAGTAGTCGAAGGCGTCGCCGAACTCGATCAGCATGTTGAGCGACATCAACAGGCCGAAGACGTTGCTGCGCCGCTCGTCGTCGATGAGGGCCTCGATCGTGATCAGCGCGCCGCCGGGCGGCAACGCGTCGTAGGCCTTCTGGATCAGCATCATCTTCTTCTCGAGGTTCCAATCGTGCAGGATCATGCCCATCGTGAGCACGTCGGCCTTGGGCAGCGCGTCGCGGAAGAAGTCGCCGGCTGCGGTGTGCACGCGTTCCTGCAGCCCGGCCTTCTCGATGTGGCGGATGGCGATCGGCTCGACGGGTGGCAGATCGAACGTCGTGCACCGCAGGTGCGGGTGGCGCCTGGCGACCTCGAGACAGAGCAGGCCCGTGGCGCCGCCGACGTCGCAGAGCGACTTGTGCTTCCCGAAGTCGAACTTCTCGGCCAGCAGCTCGAAGTTGATGCGCGACAGGCCGGTCATCGCACCGAGGAACTGCTCGAGTCTCGGCAGGTCGGAGTAGAGCTCCTCGAAGACGCTCTTGTGGCCGTGCTTGACCTCGTTCTGCGGCTTGCCGGTGCGCAGCGCGGCCGGCAGGTCGTGCCAGAACCTGAACAGGCGCGCGTTGAGCATGACGAGGATGCCGCCGATGTAACGCGGACTCTTCTCGTCGAGAAACAGCGCAGCCTCAGGCGTGTTGAAGTATTTCGCCTTGGGCCCGTTAGCGTCCCGCCCGAGGA
>DASUFY010000044.1:0-6296 GCA_036274315.1 Planctomycetota bacterium
TGTGGATCCGCGCCAGCCACGGCCTCGCCAACGGCGAAGCGCTCGTGCAGGCGGCACCGCCCGACAACGTGGTCCATGTGACGATCACGCTCGCCGCGCGCGCCCGCGACGCGCTGCTGCGGCTCGTGCTCGCGAGCGACGACGGCGGTCCGCTCGGCGCGTTCGACGTGCGGCAGCAGCAGATGCGCCTCGGCGAGCCCGGTTCGTACGAACTCGAAGGCGAACCCACCGATCGCGGCGTGCTCTACCACTGCTGCCCGGGCGTCTTCCGCCTGCGCATCCGGCCGAAGTTCCAGAGTGCTGGCATGATCCACGGCTGTTTCACGCCGTTCGAACGCGTCGTCGAGCTGCGCTCGGGCACCGAGACCCTCGTCGAGCAGCAGGTGTGTGTCGGCGGCCGCGTGCAGTTCCGCGTGCATCTGCCGGACACCACCGCGGACCTCGACGAGTTCACGGTCGCGACGCCCGCGGCGAGCAGCATGCCACCGGGCACGCGCAACGAGTTCATCCGCACGCGGCCTGACGGCTGGGAGAGCGGGCCGCCGCACGCCCGCGTGCCGATGCTCTGGGGCCCGCTGTTGCCACCGGGCCGGCACGTGCTCACGTTCTCTGCGCGCGGCTACGCCGACCTCGACCTCGCGATCGACGTGCGGCGCCGAGAGATCACGGACCTCGACGTCTATCTGCAGCCGAAGCCGTAGCGCGGTCGCGCCGCGAGCCGCCTGGCCCGCAGCGTCAGATCGCGTCGACGCGGAAGGTCGAGCCCGAGGCCGGTCCGAGCGGTATCAGCGTGACGCTCTGCGCGAAGAACGTGAGCGGCCGCAGTGCAGGCGGGATCGCGAGCGTGTGCGAGACTGCGCCGGGTCCGAACAGCACGAGGTCCGGCGTCGGCACCAGCAAACACAGCGGCCACGGGCTCGGCAGCGGCACGGGGTGGAGGCCCGACCCGATGACGACCAGCCACGGACCGTTGCAGGCTCCGCACTGCTGCGCCAGTTCGATCTCGCCCGAGAAGAGCGGCACCGCCGCGAGGCCCGGCGCCGCACAGCCGAAGCCGAGTTCGAAGGCCGTTGCGTGCGCAGGCAGCAGACGCACCGACAGGGCATGGGCCGCACTGCCCGGTGAGCCGAGGCTCACGAGCGCGCGCACGCGAACATCCACGGTGCCCGGGGGCAACCACACGGGCACGGTGACCCCGGACGGAGTGCTGCTGTCGAGCTCGGCGCTGCCGTCGTCGCCGACGTCGACGAGCAGCGCCGGCAGCGGCATGCCCGCGACGAGCACGAACTCGCGCTGCAGCTCGAGGCGCACGGGCACCGTCACCGGGCTCTGCAGATGGAGCAGGAAGTCTCCGGGCGTGAACGAAGCGCCGTTGCCGGGCCCGGTGACCTGGACCTGGTGCAGCAGGTGGAACGTGACGACGGCCGGCGTCCGCGCGACCTGCCACGCGACCGACGAACGCGCCGTCGACGAGATGTTGGCGGCCTGCGCCACGAGGTAGCCTGCGGGCGCATTCGCGCTGGCTGGCATCGGCGTGCTGACCACCTGCGGGCCGAGGTTCGCCTGCAGCAGGCCGTTCGAGGCGATCGTGCACGTCATCGACTGCGCGGCGCCGATCGGCACGAGGCACAGCGCGACCAAGGCAGGGAAGGGATTCATCTGGCGGAGCGCGAACGGCGCCTCTGCGGCGCGGTCGCGCCCGTCTCATCGGCAGTTCCGGCGGCGGACTGATGCGCGCTCGCGCTCAGCTTGCCTAGGATCGGCGGCGCCCTCGACGCGAGGCTGAGCATCTTCGACAGCGAGAACGACGCACGCTGCGACGACAGGGTCGTGCCCGTCTACGTCGGGTCGTTCGGGATCGCCAGCAACAACGCGCTCGTGCCGCTGCTGACCGGGCGGAGCAGTTCGTTCCCGACGCTCCACTCGAACTACTGCGGCAAACCCGACGCCTTGCCGATGCGGGACCCCGCACGCGCCCAGTCGCGCCACTCCGCCTCGACGTCGCCGACGTCGCGTCCGAGCACTCGCTTGAAGATCTCAGCGACTTCCTCGGGCAGGCGCTTCTCGTGGCCGAGTTCGACCATCAGCTCGACCCATCGATCGGGGTGCCGGGCCAGCAGCCAGGTGACGAAACTCCACGACTTGAATCGAACGGCATCGCGGAAGTTCGCCAGCTGCTCGCGCGGGACCTGCACGAGCGGATGGTCGTCGCCCCGGTCGATCTCGGCGCGCAGTGCGCGCAGCCACTCGCTCGGCTTGCGGGGACGTTCCGTCGACGTCGCCTGCGTCGTGGGCAGCATCATGTAGGAGCTGTACAGCGTGCCGCACAGGAGCCACGTCATGGTGTGCACGAGGCCCTCGCTGAGACCCGGGTTGAACCACGGCGTGCCACGTTGGGTCGCCTGGCCGACAACGTGGTCGTCATCGTGCTCGTTGTGCCAGGTCCATTCGGCCTTGCCCGAGTGCGACGTGAAGACGCTGCTGGCAAAGAGCTGGGCACGTTCGAGCGTCTCGTTCGCGCGCGCTTCGGGGCTGACTTCGAGCAGCCGCGCTCGCTCTGCCGCAGAGCGCAGCACGCCGATCCAGCGCACCCGCGACGGGACCAGGTACCGATTCCGCTCCGGGTCGTCGCCGAACAGGTACTGCAGCAGCAACACCGCGCGCTCGTTCCAGATCGCGCACTGGGCCGCTTCTTCGGCGCTGCCGTGCACCCAATACGTCGTGAACCGCGATCGTGCGCCGACGAAGGGGAAGCCCGTCCTTTGCAGCTCGACGGGCATCTGGTCGATCGCAACCGGGGCGACCTCGATCTCCCGTGCCGCGATCTCGCGCGCCTTGCCCAGGATCTCGCGCAGGCGCTTGACGAACGTGATCTGCTCCGGCGAACCGAAGAAGCCGTCGAACTCCTCGTGACCGAGGGCGCGGTGGCAATCGACGTCGTCCTCGTCGAAGGCGAGGGCGCGCTCGAAGTGGTGCACGGCGCGCGCCCGATGGCCCTCGCCGTCCAACGCCAGGCCGAAGTCCTTGTGCAGCTTTGCCACGCGCTTGCTGGCCTGGCGCCAGGCATTCGCGACCTGTTCCTGCTGCGCTGGGGTCGCCGTGTCCTTTGGCAACCGGTCTGATGGCGTGGCGACCTGCCACTCGTCCTTCACCTTCTTCCAACCCAGCCCGGCTCGAGCACTCGCATTGTCGAGGTCGTAGTGGGCGAGGATCTGCTCGTAGACGGCCCGGGCCCGGGACGGCGTCTTCCAGTTCTCGGCGCTGCGCGCGAACCCGACCAAGGTCTGGATCACCTGCTTGTCGAGTTCTTCCTCGGTCTTGGGTGCTGGCGGCGCCTGCGCGGCCACCGCTGCCGTCAGGCAGGCACCGAGGACGAAGCGGGAACGACGGAGCATGCCGCCGAGACCTTAGCGAGCCTGCAACCACGATCCACGCCCCGCGCGGCGATGCGATCGGGCGAGCAGTCACAGCCCAGCCGTCAGGCGCAGGGTCAGCGCACCCGGCCACGAGACCCTCGACCCTCGCGCCCACGGTCCCGCCTCCAGTGTCCCCCACATACGCGGGTCGGACCGCTACGGGAGAACCCGGCTGCTGCGCAATAGCGACAATCTGGGAACATCTGCCGGGTGAACCCTCGTCCATACCGGTCTTCTTCCCTGTTCAACCTGGGCAGACCGGAAGCCCATTCCCCTCGGACCCCATCCGCGAACTGAGTCCCATGCAAAGCCCCAACCTCCTCGCGCCTCTCCTTGCCGCGGTCGCCGCCGCCACCTTGACTGCACAGTCGCCGCTGACAACCACCTTCGCCGGCGGTAACGGTCAGAGCGGCAACATGTTCGACATCGTCGGCGTGCAACCGGTCGTCATCTCCGGCTTCGACGTCAACCTCACCGGCACCGCGACCATCGAGGTGTACAAGATCACGGCCGGCACGAGCTACGTCGGCAACGAGGCCAACCCGTCCGCCTGGACGCTGCTCGGCACGGCTGCCAACGTCGTCGGCGCTGGACCCGGCGTGCCAACGCCCGTGCCACTGGCGCTGAACGTGCCGATCAATCCCGCTCAGGTGCAGGGTTTCTACGTGACCACCACCGCGGGAACGCTGACCTACACCAACGGCACGTTGCTCGGCAGCGTCTTCGCGCAGAACTCGGACATCCAGTTCCTCGAAGGTGTCGGCAACGCCTACCCCTTCGGCGCGGTCTTCTCGCCGCGCGTATGGAACGGCCGCATCCACTACGTTCCCGGCGCCGCCGGCAGCTTCGCCACCAAGACCCTGTACGGCGCGGGGTGCTACGACCGGCCGCGCATGGCCCACGAGCAGTTCCCGGGTGACACGTTCCCGGTCGACCTCGCCAACACGCAGTGGACGCTGATCTATCAGTCGGGCCCGACTGGCGGCAGCTACGTCATCGTGCCCACTGGCCCCGCCTACGATGCGGTGACGCCCGCGGCCAACGGCGTCAACCTGGTGACACAGGCGTACTCGGCGAGTTCGTCGGCGAGCTGGGACGACGCGTCGATCGTCGAGATGCTGCCGTTCGCTTTGCCCTACCCCAATGCGGCCAGCGCCACGGTCAACTCGATCACCGTCAACTCGAACGGCAGGATCTATCTGGGCAGCAGCTTCGACGCATCGTTCGCGTCGACCGGCGCCAACTCGGGGTACACGCCGACTTCGTTCCGGGGCACGACGGGCGCTGGGCTGCCCGTGCTCGCGGGCTTCATGTGCGATTTGGACCCGGTCGCTGGCGGCAACATCTGGTACGAGGATCCGAGCCCGAGCGGCGGCGTGCGCATCACCTGGCACAACGTCCCCAACTGGCAGGATCCCGCCTACACCGGCCTGCCGGCGCAACTCAACTTCATCCAGATGGAGCTTGTTCCCGGTGGCGTGGTCTTCCTGTCGTACGGCTCGAGCCTCGGCAACGGCGGAAGCATCGGCAACGTCGCCATCGTCGGCTACAGCGCCGGCGGCGCCGAGCCACTGGGGCCGCAGCTCGACTGGTCGGCGCTGCTCGGTTACCAGACCGGGACCGGCGAAGTGGCCCTCCACATCGATGCGAACAACCGCCCGATCACCGGCACCACGATCAACGTGATCGTCAGTCAGATTCCGGCCAGCACCTTGGTGGCAGCCGTCGTCTACGGCCTCACCAAGTTCGACCCGGGCATCCCGCTCGCGGTTCTCGGCATGCCGGGCTGCGGCGCCCACACGACGCCGGACCTGCTCGTGACCAGCATCGCGCCGGGGGCGACGTTCCAGAGCCCGCTGTCGATCCCGAACAACGCGGCGTTGACGGGTTTCCACCTGCTGGCGCAGGGCCTGGTCCTCAACGCTTCCATCCCGAACACCTTCGGGGGCATCACGTCGAACGGTCTCGATCTGGTCATCGGCACCAACTGAGCGCTGACGCGGCGCGCGCCGCGGCCGCAGCGGTCTTCGTCACGCAGGGCATCGCGCTCGACACCGGCCTTTGCCTGCGGCTCGCCGATCCGCTCGCGGTCACGATCCACGCGCCGCGAACAGGAGGCTCGAGAAGCGGTGATCGCGCACTCGCCCCGTGGGTATCATCTGCGGCGTGGTCGACGACACATCGCCGAAGGTGCAGGCCCTGGTGGCGAACATGCTCGCGGCTCTGTCCCCGGCGCGTCGCATGGCGATGGTGCGCGACCTGACCAGCGCGACGATCGGCTGGTCCAGGCGCGCCGTGCGCGACGCGATGCCAGATGCCAGCCAGCAGGAAGTGCTGCTCCGCTGGGTCGCGGTCACCTACGGGGACGACATCGCCGACCGCCTGCGCACCGAGGGTCGCCCGCTTGGCACCTGAACCAGACATCCTCGCGGCGCTGACCCCGGTGGTCGAAGCACTCGAAGAGCTGGACATCACCTACCGCGTCGGCGGATCCGTCGCGAGTTCGGTGCATGGCACGCCGCGTGCGACCAACGACGTGGACCTCGTAGCCGACATCCGGAAGGAGCACGTCGAGCCGCTGTGCGCGCGACTGCGAGCGGACGTGAGCGTCGACGGGGAACGGCGGCCCTACTTCAGATCGAGTCGCAGCTCCGGCGGCTCCAGGTTCGCCGGGATGACGAAGTCGAGTTCGCCGCGCAGGCCATCGTCACTCCAGAACGCCAGGTGGTAGCGGCCGGCCGCCAGCGTGAAGCGCAGCTCGTACGGGCGGATCGGTGAGGTGTAGAGCAGGCCATCGTACTCCTGTACCGGCTTGCCACTGGCATCGACGACGCGGTAACCGCGCCGCTTCGAGCCGGTGTGGTTCTCGGGCCACCAGAC
>DASUFY010000045.1:0-3813 GCA_036274315.1 Planctomycetota bacterium
CGTCGACGGGCTCTACGCGCTGCGCCAGGTCGAGCCCTGGCGCGTGCCGACCGGCGAACTCTACCTGCTGCTGCGCGCGGGCCTCGTGCTGCCGGTCGAAGAGCACAGCGCCATGCTGCGCGACTATCTCGTCGCGGTCGCGGCCGACGAGGGTCGCACGAGCATGGACCAGGCGCGTGTGCTGCTGGCCGGTTCGTTCTGCGAACAGCCGCCGCTCGGCCTCATCAAGACGCTCGAACGCGCCGGCTGCTACATCGTCGACGACGATTTCGTGCAGGTGCACCGCTGGATCACCGGCGACGTCAGTGTCGAGGGCGACGACCCGCTCGGCAATCTCGTCACGGCATACCTCGAGCAGGGCATCCAGAGCCCGATCCGCTACGTCGATCAGCAGCAGAAGGGGCAGGCGCTCGTCGAGCGCGTGCGGCGCAGCGGCGCCGAGGGCGTGATCTTCTGCGCGCCGAGCTTCTGCGATCCCGCGCTGCTCGAGCAGCCCATGAGCGTCGCGGCCGTCGAACGGTCCGGCGTGCCGTGGACCGCGTTCAAGTACTCGGAGAACAACGGCCAGTTCCAGGTCATCCGCGAGCAGGCGGGCACGTTCGCCGACTCGCTCAAACTGTGGAGCGAGTAGTCATGGCGAGCGAAACCAGGGCACCGGCGCGCAAGGACCAGAGTCAGGAACGGCAGAAGGCGATGATCGCGGCGCACTTCACGCGCCTGGCCGAGGCCAGGGAGCGCGGTGAGAAGTGCGTCTACACGTTCGTGCCCGGCAACCTGACCGAGCTGCTGCGCAGCTTCGACCTGCTGCCCGTGCTTCCCGAGATCAACGCGCTGCAGTCGGGCATGCGCGGCAAGTCGCGCGACTACATCGCGGCGGCCGAGAAGCTCGGCCACTCCGAGGACGTCTGCACCTACGTGAAGTGCGACATCGGCATGCTCGAGTCGGGCAACATCGGCCCGACCGGCGAACGCCTGCCCGATCCGGACCTGCTGCTGCTGTCCTACACGGGTTGCTTCACGTTCCTCAAGTGGTTCGAGCTGCTGGGCCAGGAGTACGGGTGTCCCGTGATCATGCTGCACGTGCCCTACCAGGGCGACGGCGCGATCACCTCGGCGATGCGGCGCTACGTGGTCGACCAGCTCGAGAAGAAGGTGATCCCCGCGCTCGAGCGCATCTCGGGCAAGGCCTACGACGAGGCGCGTCTCGCCGAGATGATGGCGTGCTCGGCCCGGGCCGAGGACGACCTCGTCGCCGTGCTCGAGTCGGCCAAACGAAGGCCGTCGCCGATCGACGCCTACTTCGGCGGCGTCTACTACATCGGTCCGATCTTCACGGCGTTCCGCGGCACCGAGGACGCGGTCGACTACTACCGCGAGCTGCGCGCCGAGGTCGAAGAACGCGCGGCGCTCGGCAAGGGGCCGATCACGCCCGACCGCGAGATCGACGACGAGCGCTACCGCATCGTCGTCGAGGGCCCGCCCAATTGGACGAGCTTCCGCGAGTTCTGGAAGATGTTCGCCGACGAGGGCGCCGTCGTGGTCGCCTCGACCTACACGAAGGTCGGCGGCGTCTACGACAACGGCTTCCGCCACGACCCGCGCCGGCCGCTCGAGAGCCTCGCCGAGTACTGCATGGGTTGTTACACCAACCTCAACCTGCCGACGCGCGTCGACATGCTGGCGCGCTACGTGCGCGACTACACGGCCGACGGCTTCCTGATCAACTCGGTCAAGAGCTGCAATTCGTTCAGCGCCGGGCAGCTGATGATCCTGCGCGAGGTGGAGCAACGCACCGGCAAGCCGGGCGGGTTCATCGAGAGCGACCTCGTCGATCCGCGCTACTTCTCGGCCAGCAACATCAAGAACCGCCTCGAGTCCTACTTCCAGATGATCGAGCAGAAGCGCTCGGGGAGCTGATCGCATGCGCATCGAACACAGCGTCGGCATCGATCTCGGCTCGACGACGACCAAAGCCGTGTTGCTCGACGAGAACCGGCGCACGCTGGGCCGCGGCATCACGAACAGCCGCAGCAACTACGACGTCGCCTGCCAGGTGGCGCTCGGCGAGGCGCTCATCCATGCGCGCCTGCACCTCATCGATCGGGCGCTGGCCGACGCCGGGCACGACGCGGCCCGACGGGCCCATCTGCTGCGCGACTTCGAGCTGCGCTTCCGCGAGCAGCAGTACCGGAGCCAGCTGCGGGAGCTCGTGGACCACCTGCACAGCAGCGCCGTGCGCCTCGCCATGGGCAAGGCGACCGCGACGGCGATCGACGCCATCGGCCAACGCATGGACGCCGAGGCCGGGCAGCTGTTCGAGCCCGGCGCCAGCCGCAAGAGCGACTTCTTCCGCGACCTCGCCGGCAGCCGCTACCTCGAACTCGCCGAGGCGCTGGCCAGAGACGGCGTGCACGCGTTCGATCCGCTCGTCGGCCTGTTCGACAAGGCGATCCTCATGGTCGAGAACTCGACGGCGGCCGTCGGCACGTTCAGGGCGCACGCGAAGGCGGCGATGGGTGCGCTCGCGAGTCCGGACCTCGAGCGCGCGGTCGCGCGTGTGCTCGACATCGAGCTGCATCAGAGCGCCATCGTCGGCACGGGCTACGGTCGCCAGCGCCTGCCGTTCCCCGAGAAGCGCATCCGCTCCGAGATCCTGTGCCATGGCCTCGGCGCCCATGCGATGTTCCCCTCGACGCGCACCGTGCTCGACATCGGCGGTCAGGACACGAAGGCGATCCAGGTCGACGCGCAGGGCATCGTCACGTCGTTCCAGATGAACGACCGCTGCGCGGCCGGCTGCGGCCGCTACCTCGGCTACATCGCCGACGAGATGAATCTCGGCCTGCACGAGCTGGGGCCGCTGGCCGGCAAGGCTTGCCGCACGGTGCGCATCAACTCCACCTGCACGGTGTTCGCGGGCGCCGAGCTGCGCGAACGGCTCTCGCTCGGCGAGCAGCGCGAGGACATCCTCGCCGGCCTGCACCGCGCGATCGTGCTGCGGGCCATGTCGCTGCTCGCGCGTTCGGGCGGGGTGCAGGAGCAGTTCACGTTCACGGGCGGCGTCGCCAAGAACAGCGAGGCGGTCAAGGCGCTGCAGCGGCTCGTGCGCGAGAACTACGGCGAACGCACGATCAACATCTCGCCCGACTCGATCTACACGGGGGCGCTCGGCGCGGCGTTGTTCGCGTGGCGCGATGCGCACCACGAGAAGGCACCCGAAGCGGAGGTCGTCGCATGACCACCAGACAACAGGCACTCTGCACGGTCGGGGTCGACGTCGGTTCGTCGGCGATCAAGGTCGTCGTGCTGCGAGACCGCGGCGACGGGACCGGGGCCGAACTGCGCGCGCACGTGACGGAGCGTCTGCGCCGCCGCGATGCGATGGCGGTCGTCGAGACGGCGCTGGCCCAGGCCCTGCAGCAGGCCGGGTTGCGGCGCGGCGACGTCGACTACCTCGCCACCACGGGCGAGGGCGAGAAGGTCGAGGGCCGCACCGGCCACTTCTACGGCATGACCACGCACGCGCGCGGCGGCATCTGGCTCGACCCGGAGGTGCGCGCCGTGATCGACATCGGCGCACTGCACGCACGCGCGGTGTTGATCGACGAGCGGGCCAAGGTGCTCGGTCACCGCATGACGAGCCAGTGTGCGTCGGGATCGGGCCAGTTCCTCGAGAACATCTGCCGCTACCTCGGCGTCACGATCGACGAGATCGGGCCGCTGTCGCAGCGCGCCGACCAGCCCGAGGTCTGCTCGTCGATCTGCGCCGTGCTCGCCGAGACCGACGTCATCAACATGGTCTCGCGCGGCATC
>DASUFY010000046.1:0-3181 GCA_036274315.1 Planctomycetota bacterium
TTGACGACGGCCGCGAGCACCTCGTGCACGACGTCCTGCGTGCTGAACAGCGGCAGGATCCAGCGGTGCCGCTTGCGGAAGTCCTGCTCGAGGTCGCGGTGCACGAGCGCCTTGACCGCGCCGTAGCAGGTCTCGACCACCTGCGCCTGTGCTTGCGCATCGCCGGTCGCCGCAGCCGCGATCGCCTGCTGCAGCGCCGGCCAGTCGAGCCGTTCGCTCACAGGTACACCTGCACCGGCCACGCCTCGGCGAGTTCACCGGTCGCGGCATCGAGCGCGAACCAGCGGAACGTAAAGCGCTGGCCGGTCAGCACGAGGGCGGGTGGCACGACGACCGTCTCGGACTGCGGATCACCGTTCAGTGCGTTGGCGGTGTTGCGCAGCTTGATGCCGCCGATCAGCAGCGGATCAAGGTTGTTGCCGCTCGTGAGGAACGCGACGGCGAAGCCCGGCGCGATGCCGGCGTTCGGCGGCCAGCCGACCAGGAACGTGTCGAAGCGCACGACGCCGCCCTGGAAGCGCCGGTAGGCGGAGCCACCCAGCGTCGGCACGCCGAGCAGACCTGGGCGAGGCGTGCCGACCGACGAGCCGAAGTCGTCGCCGCCGGGCGGCGGACCGCCGATGGTGCCGATCGTCGGGTCCAGCGTGCAGATCGCATCGACGTCGTCGGTCTGGGCCTTGCCGATCGCATCGCTGGCGTGGCCACCGCCGTTCGGCATCATCACGGGTTGGGCGATGGCAGCTCCGTCGGTGCTGAAGTCGGCGAACAGGAACTGGTCGTGCATCGTGCCGACCGTCGAATAGAGCAGCTTCTCGCGCACTTCGTCGTAGGCAAGCGCGTCGATGTCCTCGTCCCGCAGCAGGCCGAGCGTGTAGTAGGGCTTGAACACGTGCGGCGTCGTCCACGGGCCGCCAGGGGAGCTCTTGAGCACGACCAGGATCGTCGCGCCGCTCGCCAGGGTCGGCGTGCCGAGGTAGTTCCACCAAGGAAGCGGCACGAGGCCGCGCGTGCCGTGCGACACCGTGAAGTAGATCGCCTGCGGGTTGCTGATCAGCCCGTTGAAGCCCGGCTCGCGCACGATCGACGTGCCGCTGACGGCGAGCCCCTGGTCGAGGCCGAGCACCAACGGGAAGTCGATCGAGTCGACTTCCGCGGACCCCGTCGTCGGCAGGCCGAGTTCCTCCCGCGAGTGGGACCGTTCGACGCGGTTGACGACCTGCATCGGCAGGTTGCTGCCGGGCAGGATCCACGAGAACAGCGCTGCGCCGACGCTGCCCTGCGCCGCCTGCACGGCGATGCGCGAGGCCGGCGTGGTGCCCATGGCCGGCACGCCGATGGCGCCGTTGCGCAGCGAGAACGACCACACGCCCCACGAACTCGGCGGCACGTCGATGACGCCGTTGCTGTCGACGAGCACGTCGTCGCGGCCCGTGCTGATGTCGTCGACGTGGATGCCAGCCGGCGCCATCTGGGCCAGGAAGATCGCCTCGAGGTCCGGCGCGCTGATCACACCCGGCATCGGCAGCGTCGGGGCCATCGTGAAGCCATTCCTGTGCACGCGGGTCTGGGCGTCGTGGCCCGCGACGACGCCGCCCTCGACGAGCACCGACGTGGCGGCGCCCGCGAGCGGACCGCGCGAGTCCCTCGCAACCTGACCCGGCAAGACCGCGGAAAGCGCCGCGGCGGCGACCACGTAGTAGCGGATGGGCATGGACATGACTTCCACGGCAGCGTAGCGCGTCCCGGCATGCCCAGGTCGAATCCGCGAGAACCTACTTGTCGCGGTCGGGCTCCTTGCGGTAGGGCGCGAGGCCCTGCTCGATCTCGGCCTCGAGGCGGGCGCGCAGGACCTCGTCGCCGGGCGCGCGGCGGGCCGCGAGGCGTCGCAGCAGGGCCCCGAGCCAGGCCGTCTGCCGGGCATCCAGCCCACCACGCGGCAGCAGGTAGGCAAGCGTCGCGAGGTGGTAGGCATTGTCGGGCTCGGCCAGGAGTACCTCGGCAAACGGCACCATCGCAGCGTGCGGGTCATCGGCCTGGAGAGCCTCTGCCATGGCTCTCCGCTGGCGACCCTTTGCGGTGGGGTGCACCGCGAGGGCGATGTCGTAGCTGGCAATGGCACGTCCGGCCGCCTGCCGCGAACGCTCCCGATCGCTGGCGAGCAGGCTCATGGCTTCGTCGATCGCAATGCTGCCGACGAGGTCGGGCACCATCCACGGTTCGATTCTCGGATCTGCCGTCGGCAGCCGTGCCGCCAGCTCGTAGGCCGCCGCGTAGTTGCCGCGGTCACGCATCAGCTGGGCGAGCATGAACTTCGTGTTCCAGAGCGGTCGACACCGCAGCGCCTCGCGCAAGTGATGCTCACTGGCATCGAGGTCGCCGAGCCGCAGGTAGGCGACGCCGAGGTTCTGGTGGGGACTGTGTCGATCAGGGCGCAGCTCGAGCGACTGCAGCAGATCATCGACCGCTTCGCGGTAGCGGGCCATGAGCATCAGCGCCACCCCGCGCATGGCACAGGTGCGCGCCGTCTTGCGGTGGTACTCGGCCTCGAGCGCGATGGTCTCGTCGTAGAGCTTCCTCGACAACACCCTCTTCTGGTCCTCGCCCGCCCGTTCGGCCAGCGCCGCGTACGTGAGCAGACGCTGGTCGCGCGCCGGCATGTAGGAACCCGCTCGCGCGAACAGCGCGTCGGCACGCGCAGCGAAGCCCTGCAGGTGGCGATTGCGCAGTTCGTGGCACCCGGCGACATAACACTCTTCGGGTCCACTCGGCTCGGGCAGGTCAGAGACGTCGACGGCCATCGTGCCTCGCTGGCTCGGGTCGGCTGCCGCATACCGCTGGGCGAGTGCGTGCAGGTACGCACTGCCTCCCGCCTGCGCCAGGACCTCGAGGTCCGCTGCGGCCCCGGCATGCTCGCCGAGGTCGAGCCGCAGGAAGGCTCGGTACAGGCGCGCGGGCAGGTCGCCGGGATCGAGTGCGAGGATCTTGTCGAGCAGGTCGATGCCGGAGTGGTTCTCCGGCTCCAGTTCGCGCAGGATTCGTTCGTCGGGCCAGCCTTCGACCGCGAGCAGGGACGGCAGGGTCGCGTAGAGATCCGCCTTTTGCCGCTGGATCGCCGCCGCATGCTGCCGCCACAGGATCGGCCCGGCGACTGCTGCTACGACCAAGGCGAGCCCGACCGCAG
>DASUFY010000047.1:0-67509 GCA_036274315.1 Planctomycetota bacterium
CGTGAAGGAGATCCCCCAGTGCCACACGTTCGGGCGGGGCCTGGCCCAGACGCGCGCTCGCATCCGCGAAGCTCTCGCCCTTTGGGAGGGAGACGCGGCCGAGAAGGCTGACCTCCAGGAGGTTCTGCCCCTTTCCAAGGCGACCCGCACGAGGCTTGGCAAGCTGGAAGCCCTGCGTCAGAGGATGACGGAGATCGCCGAGTCGGCGAAGCAGGAACAGGATGAGGTGGTCTCCGACCTGCTCGGTGCATGGTCGATGCGGGACATCGCGTGCATGCTGGATCTCTCCCATCAGCGCGTGAGCCAGATCGCGACAGCTCGCAGGAGCAGGCGGGCGAAGCGAACCCCCACCGGAGCCAAGTAGCCCGGGGAGCAGGCCATGGCTTCCCCATCTCCCGGAAGTTCGCTTTCACGCCTGCTCTGGGGAGCCACGGGTAGCTCGCGACGCAGACGCCGAATCTGCTCGTCGTTCGCGCTCGGGTTGCCGTTGCCGGGAAACGCCGCCGACGCTGCTGTCGAGAACTCGGTCTTCCAGCGAGTCAGGAGGTTGGCGTTGATGCCCGGACCCTTGGCAACGTCGCTCACCGAGCGGCCTCGCTCAGGTTGACCCGCAGTCGTGCAGTCCGGCGGCGGCGGGGCGGGCGCGGACCGCCGGCCCCGCCGAGCTCACTTCGCTTCGAGCAGGCTCCTCGCGACCTTGGTCGCTTCGCCGCCATCGTGACCGCGGTAGCGGATCGTGCGCTCGCCATCGAGAACGACGATCGTCGGCCAACCGTGGACGGCCCAGTCGTCGGCGATCGCCGTGGCCTGGCCCTCCGGCTTGTTCTGGAAGCTGCGCCAGGTCAGCTGGTTCCTCAGGATCGCCTGCTTGGCGCGCGCGAGCGTCTGGTCACTGTTGACGCCGACCAACGCGAAGGGCTCGTCCTTCCACTCTTCCACGAGCGACCGCTCGTGCGGGTACATGGCCCGGCAAGGGCCTCACCAATCGCCCCAGAAGTCGAGGAAGACCACCTTGCCCCGGTAGTCGCTGAGCTTGAAGGCCACGCCGTCGAGGTCGATGCCGGCGATGTCCGGCGCCGTCATGCCGATGCCGAACTTCTCCTGTTCGCCGATCAGCGTGTCGAACTCACGCTGCAACCGCTGGTCGCCGGCCTTCTGCACGGCGGCAGCGACCAGGGCCTTGGCCTCGCCGAACGCCTTCGACGTCGCCGGCTCTGACCGCAACACCTTCTCGTTGCGCGCGAACGAGATCCAGCCGAGCATGGCCGCGTTCTTGCCGTGCTTCTCGATCCTGGCGAACGCCGATTTGGCGAACTCCGCGTCCACGAGCTGTTCGAGATAGGGCATCATGCCGCCGAGCTGGGCCACCTTGGGACTGTCGAGGTGGTGGTCGAAGAGGTCGTCCAGCACCTGCTTGGACTTCGCCTTGTCGACGCCACCGAGCTGGAAGATCGCCAGAAGGAACGGCACGGCGTCCTCACCCGGGAACTCCTTGGCCGCGGCCAGGTACTTGTCGCAGAGCGCGTTGAAGTCCGGCTGCATCGGCATCGCCGGGACCGGTTGCCCCGCGGCCGCAGCTTTCTCGGCGGCCTTCTGTTGCTCTTCCACCTTCGCTCGCCAGGCTTCGAAGACGGCCTTCTGCTCGGCGTTGAGCTGCTCGAGGCGGCTCGCGGCCGCGCTCTTCTCGGTCTTGGTCGCCGGTTGGTCCTGAGCCGTGAGCGGGCCCAGGACCAAGAGGGCGGCCACCCAGGTTGCAGTCCGTTGCATGGGAGGGAGAGTGTCGCCGACGATCCCCTGCGCCGCAACAGCGTCGCAATCGCGCGGCCCGTCCGCCGTTCGGCGACAGCGCTTGCTACATTGATCCACATCGGGTGCTGGGCCGCTTCCGCGCATCATCGCCAGCCGCATGGTGCTCTACTTCGAGAAGGGCCCGATCTACGAGAAGCGCATCTGACGAACAGGACAAGTGGGTGACGAGGCCACGGGCGGTCCACACTTCGGTCGTGAAGAACGGCGGTGTGCGCGCGGCGCGGTGGCGGAGTTCGCTAGAGCGTGGGGTGTGGGTCCACACCTTGCCGAGCTGACTGCGCAGGCCGGCGCCATCCGACCGCCGACGCGACGCAGGCGGCCAGATCGCACGCGACGCCGAGGGGCCCACCAGCTCCCGACGACCAGGCCTCGCGCGTCAACGCCAGCATCCCCCGAGGGGCCGAGCCAGGGAGTGGACAAGCGGCGCGCGCCTGTTAACTTTGCCATACAAAGAAACCCATGGTGAACGACGACCCCATCGCGCCGGAACCCGCCGGCGACCCGCCCCCGCCCCCGCCCGATGCATCCCCGTCGCCGCGGCGCGAACGCATCGTGGACACAGCACCGCTGGCCGCGCCGTTCGGCGCCGACGAGCTGTCGGCGAGCCTCGTGCGCCCCGCGCGCATGCTCGACGTCGTGCTCGGCGAGCGCCAGCGCCTGGCCGCCAACCTGCGCAGCGGCCAGGAACTGCGGGCGCTGCTGGCCGCGCTGTTCACCTGCAGCGTGCTGTTCGCGATCCCGTACGGGCTCGTCGACGGCTGGGGCCGGGTGCTGCATGTCGCCATGCTGTTCCTCGGCTCCGTGCTGCTGTGCGTGCCGTCGCTGCTCGTGTTCTCGAGCTACCTCGGCGTGCGCATGCACTGGTCGCAGCACCTCGCGATCGCGATGATCATTCCGGCGGCGGCGGCGCTGTTCACGCTCGGCTTCGCCCCGATCTACTGGTTCCTCGACTACTCGATGCCCGCCGACGAAGGGGTCGGCGGCTCCGCCACGAGAGTCGTGTTGCTCGTGTTCGCGTTGCTGTTGGCGCTCAGCCACCTCAACCGCTGCCTGTTCGTCGACGCGGGGCTCAAGGCGCTGCGCGACAACTGGCCGCTCTGGGTCGGCTGGCAGCTGCTGCTCGTGTTCCTGACCTACCGCATGGCGCGCGTGCTCGGCATGTTCCAGTGATGCGCTCGCTCGTCGCGCTGGTGCTCGCGTCGGCCGGCTACGGCTTCAGCATCGGCCTCAGCAACAGCCGCGTCTACGCGGTGCGCAACCTCGTCAAGTTCCCGCTGCTGATCGTCGCCACGACGGCGATCTGCGCGCTGTGCTACCTCGTCGTGGCGCGCTTCCTTGGCGCGCGGCTCGGCTTCGGCGCCGTGCAGCGCGCGGTGACCTCGATCTTCCGCGACACGGCGGTGCTGCTGTGTTCGCTGGCGCCGGCGGTCGCCTTCCTGTCGCTGACGCTCGAGCCGCAGACCGAACACGACCTCGGCGGCTTCCCGTACTTCCTCGGCTTCAACGTCGTCGCCATCGCCGCCTGCGGCTGCCTGAGCGTCGCGCGCTGCATGCACCGCGGGCTCGCCGATGCCGTCGACACGGCGCGGCAGCGCCGCCTGCTGGTCGCCAGCTGGATGCTCGCCTCGTTGCTGGTCGGTGGCCAGGTCTGCTGGCTGCTGCGGCCGTTCTTCGGCGTGGCGACGACGGCGACCTGGGAGTCGCCGTGGTTCTCCGGCTCGGCGCCCGGCTTCCGCGGCGCGCGCAGCTTCTACGAGGCCGTGCTGTTCGTCGTCGCACCGCCGCCCGGCCAGCGCTGAGCCGCTGCGGGGCGCGCGGGCGCTGCTGCTCGTTCCAGCGACGGCGGCGGTCGGATGGTCCGGGCCGCCGCGAGGGCCGGATCGTCAATGCGCGAGCAGCGCCGCGTGCATTTCGCGCAGCTTCGCGGCCGGTATCTTGACGTGCTTGCGGTCGTAGGTGACGAGCCCGTTGATCTCGATCTCGACGTCGGTCGTCTGCGTGTAGACCGCGCCGCAGATGCCGCGATCGATCAGCACGCGCAGCCGGCGCAGCGACTCCTCGTAACGGCCGACGTACTCGGCGTCGTCCTTCGGCAGGCCGCCGTAGCCCCAGCTGCGCGCCTGTTCGCGCCACAGGTGGCCGGGCACCGGCAGACCATGGCCGCCGAACTCGCCGACGACGAGCGCAAACGCGTCGAAGCGGCCGCCCGCGCCGAGCTCGAACGGAAACGACGGGTGCGGATAGCTGTGCTCGTCGCAGATGTCGCCGGTGGGCCAGAAGTTGCCTCCGCTCGCGATGTCCACGAGGCGACTCGGATCGCGCTGCCTGGTCCATTCGCCGACGGCGACCGTGTCGTGCTGGCCCCACGCTTCGTTGAACGGCACCCAGACGACCACCGACGGGTGGTTCTCGAGCGTCGTGATCATCGCGTCGAACTCGGCGAGGAACTGCGTCTTCGCGTCGTCGGGCCAGCGCGCGTCCTCGGGGTCGGGCCGCAGGTGCGTCCAGCGCGGTCCGTGGCCCGCGGCGACCTGGTCCTGCCAGATCATCATGCCGACGCGGTCGCACCACGCGTAGTAGCGGCGCGGTTCGACCTTGATGTGCTTCCGGATCATGTTGAAGCCCGCCGCCTTCAGGAAGTCGACGTCCCAGCGCATCGCCGCGTCCGACGGCGGTGTCAGCAGGCCGTCCGGCCACCAGCCCTGGTCGAGCGGCCCCCAGTGGAAGATCGGCGCGCCGTTGAGCAGGAGCCGCCAGTGTCCGGCCGCGTCCTTCGCGCGCCCGACCTCGCGGATGCCGAAGTACGAACGCACGGAGTCGTCACCGGCGGTCACTTCGAGGTCGTACAGCGTCGGCGCATCGGGCGACCACAGCTCGGGGGCGTGCACGTGCAGCGTCAGCGGGCCCGCGCCGGTCGCGCGCGCGACCTCGACGCCATCGCGGCGCGCGACCGCGGTCGCCTCGGCGGCGTCGCCGTGCACGGTGACCGTCACGGTGCCGTCGATCTTCGTCGCGATCGTCAACCGCTCGACGTACCGCGCCGGCACACGCTCGGTCCAGACGGTGCCCCAGATGCCCGACACCGGCGTGTACCAGATGCCACCCGGCCGCGGCACCTGCTTGCCGCGCAGCTGGTAGCCGCCGGTCGCGTCCTCGACGCGCACGTACAGGTGCACGGCCCCGCCGCCGGCCGCGGCGAGCGCTTCGGTGACGTCGAACGAGAACGGCGTGTTGCCGCCGACGTGTTCGCCGACCTCGGTGTCGCCGATCCAGGCCTTCGTGCGGTAGTCGCATGCCTCGAAGTGCAACAGCGTGCGCGCTGGCCCGGCGGCCGGCGCCGCCGGCAGCGTGCGGTGGTACCACAGCGCCTGGTCCTCGTGCAGCAACCGCTGCACGCCCGACAGCCGCGATTCGACGCAGAACGGCACGACGATGCGGCCCTGCCACTCGCGCGGTCGCCCCGCGTGCAGCGGCGTGATCGCGTAGTCCCACTCGCCATTCAGGTCCTGCCACGCAGCGCGCACGAGCTGCGGCCGGGGATACTCGCGCCACGCGTTGGCCGCCGTCACGACTTCGCCCCACGGCGTCACGAGGTCGGACCGGTACGGGTGTTCGGGCCGCGCCGGCGGCGGCAGCTTCGGCACGTCGTCGGCGTCGATCAGGTGCACGTCGATGCCCTGGCCGCCGCCGGTCTGGTGGCAGTGCACGGCGAGCAGGTTGTCGCCGGCGACGAGCGCGCGCTTCGCCGCCTCGTCGAGCGGCACGACGCGGTACGCGGTGACGTAGCCCGTGAACATCGCGACCTGCGTGCCGTTGACGAACACCTCGGCGTCCTCGTCGTGGTAGACGAGCAGCGCGGGATGCTGCGGCAGCGGCGCGAGCGCAACCACGCGGCGCAGCCAGATGTCGTCGCCAAACCACTCGGTCTGGATGCGCGAGCCCGGCGTGCCGGGGTCCCCGAAGCCGCCCTTGCCGAGCTGCCACCGGCTGTCGTCGAAGCCCGCCGCGTGCCACCCGGCGGGCGGGCGTTCTGTCGTGTAGCGCCACGCGGGATCGGCGAACTGCGCATGGAGCTGCGCGGCGAACAGCACGGCGACGGCGACCGCCGCGGCGGGAACACGAGGCGAGGGCGCGCGGAACATGGAGCGCCAACCTTTGCGACGGAGGCGCACGGATCAACGGAGAACTCGTGCTTCGCCGAGCAAAGCGGTCCGGTGCCGCCGCCGAGCGACGATCGCCCGGCGGCCGGCCGCTACTCGATCGAGAACTGGACCACGATCTGGCCGCCGAGCGGCGTCGGCTGCAACGCCCAGAGGCCGAGCCCCGACGACGGGCCGTACACCGACCCGGCACCGCCGAGCATGAAGTCGACGCCGTTGGACATGCGCAGCGGGTCCGCCGGGAACGCGATCGGGTTGAACATCCCGACCTGCACGTAGACGTGCATGCCGAACAGCGCCGCGTTCGACGGGATGCCGTACACCGGGATCTGGGTCAGCGTCACCGGCGCCAGGAGCAACGGGTTCGTCAGCAGGATGTCGCCCGACGGGATCGGGATGCTCGTCTGCTCGACGCCGACGAGCAGGAAGCACTCCGCGACGACGATCGTCACGCTGCACGTGCTCGAGAGCCCCGTCGAATCGAGCGCCGTGAACGTGATGACGAACGTGCCCACCTGCGAGCCCGTCGGCGTCCACGAGAACGTGGCGCCGACCGGGTTGCCGAGCGCGGGCAGGACCGGTGCATACGTCGCGCCGGCGGGAGTGCCCAGAGCACTCAGCGTCACCGTGTCGAGCGGGTTCGCGTCGCAGACGTTCACGACGAAGGACACCGGCACGCCGAGCGAGGCGTTGATCGTCTGGCCGCACGGCGACGGCGGCACGAATTCGGGCGGCGTCGCGATCGACGTGACGACATGCAGGTTGTTGAGCTCGTTGCACTCGTTCTGCGTGCTCACGAGCCCGCCCGAGTCGTCGGCGACGGCGGAGTTCTGGCCCGTGAAGTTCGAGAACGCGGGCGGCAGGGTCAACGCGACGTCCTCGAACGTGCCCGGCGCGAGTGGGATCGACGTGGCGGCGGTGCCGATCAGCGTGCCTGCCGCCGTCGGGTCGCCGACGTAGAACGACACCGGAATGCCGGCCGGCACCATCAGCGCGCCGCCGTTGCCGATGCGCGCGACGATCGTGTTGCCCATGGCGCAGCTGAAGCGCAGGTACGACGCCGTGAGGTCCGGCGAGGCGAGCGGCGACAGCCCGTTCAGCACGTTCTGGCGGAAGTTGTTGAACGGGCTCGACGCCGGGAACAGCCAGTTGTTGGACTCGATCGTCGGGATGCCGCCGTCGTCGTCGATGTTCGTGATGTGGTACGTGTGCTGGTTCCAGATCTGTCGCGTGGCCACCCAGTCGTCGGCGGCGTCGGCGAAGACGAAGATGCCGCGCTGCGGCCCGAAGCCGCAGTTGTTGTTCGCGCACGCGACGATCTCGGCGTTGCCGTCCGCGTCGACGTCCGCGACGAGCACGTACTCGTGCCACGTGCACGAGCTCATCGGCGTCTGGAACAGCGTCATGCCGTCGCTGCCGCGGTAGACGCGCAGGAACAGCTCGTCGCGGTAGACGACCTCGGCGGCACCGTCGCCGTTGAAGTCGAACACCGACGAGCCGGTGCGGTTCGAGCTGCCGTCCTGCGTGACCGACTGCCACTTGAGCGAACCGTCGGTCTCGAACACCGCGTAGCGCACGGCGCCCGCGACGCCGATCTCGGGCTGGCCATCGCCGTCGAAGTCCGCGACCGTCGGCGGCCCGCCGACCCCGCCGCCCGGGATCGCCACGGGCCCCCAGACGATCGATCCATCGTGGTTCAGCAGCCGGACCTGCCCTTGCGACACGACGACGATCTCGGCCTGCGGGTCGGCGTCGAAGTTGCCGACCGCGACGCTGCCGTCGGGGATCGGCGCCTGCCACTTGATGAGGCCGGCGGCCGAGTACAGCGTGTTGCCGGCCACGACCTCGGGCGAACCGTCGAGATCGACGTCGGCCACGCAGGACAGCGGACCGACGTTGCCCTGGTCGCCGCGCCCACCCGTGCCGGTCCAGAGGATCGCGCCCGAGTTGTCGAGCACCTGGCGCCCGATGACGATCTCGGGGATGCCGTCGCCGTTCAGGTCGGCGATCGACGGCGCGCCCCAGTTGATCGCTTCGAGCGCGGGGCTCAGCCACTTGAACGTGCCGTCGTTCTCGAACGCGATGAGCTGGTTGCCCGAGGCCGCGCACGCGAGGATCTCGGGCAGGCCGTCGAGGTCGATGTCGCCGACCGCCACGGACGACGCGGTGTTCACGTTGTGCGCGGGGTTCGTGACCGTGAACAGCTCCGAGCCGTCGCTGCCGCGCAGCGCGCGCAGGTTGCCGATCTCGACCAGGCCGCCGCCGGTCGACGCGGTGGAGGCGAAGACGATCTCGGGGATGCCGTCCCCGTCGAGGTCGATCACGGCCGGCGTCATCATCACGTTCAACGACGTCGGCAGCACCGGGGAGCTGGTCCACGACCACTGCAGCGTCGGGTTCAGCGGCGAAGCACTCGGCGTCGTGAGACAGAACAGGCCCGTGTTCGAGAGGTTGTCGGCTTCGTTGGCCTCGCCGACCACGTTGTTGCTGTCCACGAACGCCCAGATCAGGTTGTCGCGGAACAAGACCGTGCCCGCGACCGGGATCGAGAGCGCCGTCGACAGGCCCGCGCCGAGCCCACCGACGAGCGTGCTGCCGAGCACGAGATCCGGACCCGACTCGAACGCGCCCGAGTGGTTCGTGTCCTCGAACAGGAGCACCGTGAACGCACCGGCCGGAGCCGTGCCCGTGTTGGCAACCGTGACCGACACGTTGCCGCCGATGACCAGCGTCTGGAAGTCGCCGGTGACGCCCGAGGCGTCCATGAGGGTCACGGTCAGGTTCACGGCGGGGCCGGAACCCAACGGCACGGCGGCGAGGCACGAGACGATCAGGAACACGACGAGGCCGAGGCTCGGCCGATCTGCGTACGGGGTTCGCGACATGACGGTACTCCTCCTGTCTTGACGGTTGTCGACTCCCTGGACCGACTGACGGCGTCGAGCGTACCGCGTCGTTCCGGGTTCGAGAAGCCAGCCAGCGCGGGAACCGAGGCCGAACCCGGCCCGCGGTCCCGACTCACCGTGCGGACCGATCGGGCGGCTGCCAGTCGGCGCTGCCGAGCACGTCGAACGAGCCGTCGCCGTTGCGCCGCGCGAACGTGTAGCGGCCGGCGGGCGCACGGGGCTGCAGCCAGATGCACGTCCACTCGACCGTGTCGCCGTCGACGCGCAACGCGACGGTGACCAGTTCGATGCCGGCGGCGTCCGCGACGGCGCGACCAGCATCGTCGCGCACGACGACGAAGGGCACCGCGTCTCCGGCGGTGCCGATGAGGTCGTGCAGTTCGCGGCGCCTCTCGGACCACTCGACGTGCGGCCAGTCGCGGCGCGGCACGTGCCGTTCGTCGACGATCAACGGCTCGAGGCCGTCGTCGTGGCGCAGCGGCGGTTCGCCGAGATCGGCGAGGCCGAAGTGGCGCACGGGCTTCACCGAGTAGGCGTAGCTGCCGCGCGCCGTGCGGCCGACCGCCGGCGCGACCGCACTCGCGAGCTGCGCGAGGTTGTGCGCGATCCACGGCCCCGACTCGGCGCCGTACAGCGTCGACGCACCCTCGTACTGCTGCGCCTCGTACTCCTCGGGCGTCGTGAAGTACGAGACGTACTCGTTGGCGAGGCCGAGCAACAGCACGCGCGCCGGTGCGACGTGCGCACGCTCGGCGACCGCGCTCGCGACGCGCCGCCCCATGACCGTCGTGAACTCGCCGGGCAGGGTGGCGAGGCACAGGTCGCCGAGGCGATACACGGCGAGCGGCACGGTCGCGGGGAACGACTCCGGCGGCGCCACGAGGTGCGTGAGGTCCGGCAGCAGCGCGGCCACGAGCGGCGCCGTGCCCTCGAGATCGAGCGCGGGTTCGAGCGCGGGCAGCTTGACGCCCTGCCGGCGGTCGTTCGCACCGTGGCGGCGCGTGCCGCGCACCCCCTCGACCCAGCCGAGGTCGAACAGGAACGTGCGGCCGTCCTCCGCCCCGCCGAGCTGGCCGGCGCCGGGCACCGGATCCGGCGCGGTCGCGTGCGTTCGCTGCTGCTCGTCGACCCAGCTCTGGTCGGCGATCGGCACGCGCCCGAACGCCCCTTCGATCTTCGGTGGCGCCAGCCGCGCCGCCGGGCCGCGCACGAGCGCGACGAGCGCGTCGCCGAGCACGGTGCCCGAGCGCACGGTCTCGATGCGATCCTGCCGCCACCACAGCGGCGAGACGTCGCCTTCGGCCCCGTTGAACAGCGCGACGACGGGGCGTCGCGCACCGGAGGAGTCGTCGAGGCTCTGTTCGGCGTGCACGGCGGCGACCGCGAAGAGGTCGCCGTGGTAGACCGCGGTTCCCGCGCGCATGCCGGTCGGGTGCACCGCCGTGAACGCCGCGACCGCGATCAGGCTGCCGTCGTCGCCGCGAGCCGTGAGCACCGAGAGACGCGGGTCCACGGCGCGCGGCGCATCGGGGTCCGGGTACGCGGGGCTCGGCTCGGCGGGCGGCACGGCCGCGTTCTCGCCAAGTATCTGCGCCGCCTCGGGGTCGAGCCGGAACGCCTCGATACTGCGGTTGCGGCGCACGCCGCCGACGGCGCTCGAATCGAACGAGAGCTGCGCCGGGCGCGCGGCGCCCACGGCCGCGAGCACACAGTCGGCGATGCGGCGCGCCAGGAACTCGTGCAGGTCCGGATCGAAGCCGGACAGCCGCGCCGCGTTCGTGGCGTAGACCGTGTGGGCCGTGAACGCGGCCGGGCTGTGGTGCGTGTGCGTGCCCGCGAGCACGATGCGCTCGCGCGCGAGGTGCGCGCCGGCCGGCGAGGCCGCCACGAGTTCGGCCACACGATCGGCGAGCGAACCCGACATCGACCACAGTTCGCAGGCCACGAGCGCGAGGCAGGAGCCGTCGCCGTCCTCGAGGTAGATCGCGCGCGCGCAGAGCCGCGTCCACACGCCGCGCGACACCGCACCGCCGATCGAGTGGCCGCCCATCGGAAACCCCGGCGGCGGTGTCAGGTCGGCGCGAGCGGCGCCGACGCGCACCGCGCCGTGGCCCGTGCGCGGCGCGGGTGGCGGCAGCGAGCCGCTGACGTGCGCGGTCTGCTGGCAGCCCGAGAGCAGCGTGACGCAGGCGATCGCGAGCGAGGCGCCGCCGGCGACGAGACGTTGGCGTGTCCGTGTCTTCATGAGCACCCGATCCTCGACACGACACGATACCCGGTGGCGGATCCCGGCGGCATCCGGTTGCGTCACCGGGCGCGCAACGCGCTGCCGCTCGCTACTGCCCGACCACGAGCGTCGTCACGCGGTCCCTGCCCGGCTCGACCACGATCGTCTTGCGGCCGAGTTCCTTGCCGTCCCTCGACCAGGTCATCACCGCCGCCGTCTCGGCCAACGTGAGCACGGGCGACTTCGCCGTGCGCATGCGCCAGCCGTTGGTGCTGAAGCCCGCGTCCTGGGTCTGCGACTCGATCCACAGCTCCGCGCCCGCGGCGTCGGCGAACGCGACCTCGACGCCGAGCGGCCCCTCGATCTGCACGAAGCAACGGCGCAGCACTTCGAAGCGGTGTTCGGGATCGGGCAGCACGTCCTCGATCGGCACGAACGTGGCGACGAACGCGTCGCCGGTGAGCACGAAGCGCACGTGCTGGCGCGGCAGCCCGTGCAGCACGAAGCGGCCCTCGGCATCGGTGGTCGCGAGCGGGCCGATCACGGAATCGACGCCATCGAACATCGACGCGAGCAGCGACGTGCCGACCGCGACCCCGCCGAGCCCGCGGCCGTCGCGATCGACGACGATGCCCGCGAAGTCGGCGAGCACGAGGTCCGCCGGCACCACCAGCACCACATCGGTGCTGCCGGCCGCGATCGGTTCACTCTGCACGCACACGAGCGTGTCCGGATCGAACGCACGCAATCGGTAGCTGCGAGCGGCGAGGCCCGCGATGGCGAAGCGACCCTCGGCGTCGCAGCGGCTCAGCGCCCGATGCGGCAGTTCGACCGGCGGCGCGCTGAGCCGCTCGAGCGACGACTGCGCATCGGCTCGCGTCGGATCGAGCAGGTTGACGAGCATGCCCGGCAGGCCCACACCGTCGGCGCCGACGACGCGACCCGAGATGCCGAGCGCCGGCGCGAGGAACTCGAGCAGCAGCGGCATCGGCGTGTCCTTCCCGACCTGCTCGCGCACCACGGGCTGGAAGCCGGCGTGCGCCGCCGTCAGCCGCGACGGTCGCTTGGGGAAGTCGAACTCGAAGGTGCCGTCGGCCCGCGACCGCGTGTGCTGCGCCTCGCCGAGCCGCAGTTCGGCACCTTCGACCGCGTGGCCCGCCGCGTCGAGCACGGTGCCCGTGATCCTGCCGGACGCGCCGGCACCGCTCGCGAGGATCACGTCGAGGAAGCCCGTCGCCGCCTGCAGCGACGGCACACGCTTCGACTCGAAGCCGGTCCTGTGGAACAGCAGGTTGACGCCGGCCGCGAGCGGCGTGCACGGCAGCGTGAAGCGACCGTCGGCATCGGTCGCGACCGCCGGCAGCCGCCGGTCGACGGTGTGCTCGAGCGGCAACGGGAACTCCTCGAGGAAGAACGTGTCGACCTGCGCCCTCGCATCGCGCAACGGCACACCATCGGACCCGCGCACGATGCCCTCGAGGTCCACCGCGGGCGCGGCGACGAGCAGGATCTCCTGCCCGGGCCGCAGCGCCTGGTTCGGCGTCGTGCGCAGAGTGCAGAAGCCCGCACCCGCCATCGGCACGACGACCTGGTCCCTGCCGAGCGTCAGTTCGAACACGCCGAACGCATCACTCTGCGTCTCGGTCTGCGGCAGCACGCCGCCGAACCGCTCACCGCCCTGGCCGAATGCACAGGCGTGAACCGGCACGGCCGGCAACGCCTGGCCGCGGCTGTCGAGCACGCGGCCACGCAGCGCGACGGGTTCGTCGGGTTCGCTCGGCTGCGCGGGCGGTGCGGCCTCGACGCGCCGCAGCGCCGCCTCCACCGCCGCATCGACCCCGGCGCGCACCGGTTCGGCCGCGATCGCGGCACGCGCCGGCTCCGCCGCCCCCGCCGGGCGCGGTTCCGGTGGCGGCGAGGCGATCCAGATCGCCACGAGCAACAGCAAGACGGTCAGCATGCCGAGCGTCTTCTGGGTCGTACTCATGGCCGGATCACCCACGAGCCGCGGCGCAGTGGGCAACGGCCGCACGATAGCGACTGCGCCGCGGGAAGCCATCGTGGATGGGTCAGGCGCCTGGCGGCTTCGTGTCGCCCGGTCCCTCACTGCACGGTGAATGCGAACGAGTCGGTCAGAGCGAACGGCAGTCCCGGGCTGCAGGCACCTGGAGCGAGGAAGTCGAGACCCTGGATGTAGATCACGAAGCCGGTGACGGCTGGGTCGAACGGCAACGACAGCGTGTGCGTGGGACCGCCGACGAGCAGCGTGAAGTCGTGCGCGACGGTGCAACCACAGAACGGCAGGTTCAGCGACGTCGAGCCGTAGCCGACGAACGGGAACCCGACCGGATTCAGGATCGTGGTCCGCACGTCGGTGCCGATCTCGCAGTTGCCGTTGACCTCGATGTCCGCGCTGCCACACGAGTTCGCGAAGCGCTGCAGCGTGCTCGGCTTGGCGATGTAGCGCAGCCCCCGGAACGCGGTGTTCGACGGCGACGTCGCGAGCGAGGTCACCACCGAGCCGGGGCCCGTGTCGGTCACGGTGACGAGCTGCGTCTGCGCACCACCGGTCGAACTGGTGTTCACCGTGCCCCACAGCGTCACCACGCCGTTCTGCACGAAGCCGGTCAGGCCGCGACAACCCGTGTCCGTCGCGAGCTGCAGGCGGTACTGCCTGACCCACGTGGTGCCGTTGAACGTCCACTTCTGGATGCCGCCGACCGACGAGCCGATCGAGTTGTCGTCGGCGACGTAGACGGTGTCCGGGCCGGCGAAGAAGAAGTCGTAGGCCGACCCGGCCGCCGTGCCGCCCGCGGTCGGGAAGCCCGGCAGCAGGCTGATCGGCTGGCCGCCGGTGGTCGGCAGGCCGAGACCCACCTGGTTGAGGCCGAGGTACACCGTCGACGCGCTCGTCGTGTACAGCTGGCCGTCGTGGATCCCGGCAACACGACAGTTCGTCGGTGCCCCTGCATTGAGCCCGATCGAAGTCGTGGCGCCGGGGAACGGGACGAACCGCACGCCCGAGTCGGACGTGGAACCCGTGCCCGCGATCCAGAAGCGCTGGCCATCGTCGCTGGCGACCGCACGCGGATTGCCCTGGCTCGTGACGCTGACGCCGTTGTTGCTGCCAGTGTACGCATCGGTCAGGGCAGTGCTCGTATCGACGGTTCCAACCAGATCGACGCGCGCGATGACGCGGTTGGTCGTCGTTGGCAGTTCGCCGGCCGTGCCGATGTCGGGCGTTCCCACCGCCGCGTCATAGCCGCACGCGAGCAGGTAGACGCCGTTCGTCGACACGCCGAGATAGGCTTCGGACGTCGCGATGCCGCGCACCGTGATGGCGTGGTTGCTGCCGCTGGTGCTGGTCGGCAACGCGATCGTCTGCACGAGCGCGCCGGCCGGCGTGTACTCGTCGAGGAACATGGCGGCGGCGGCGGTGCTGAGCGCGGCGCTGCCATCGCCCACGCGCAACACGACGATGTTCCCGAAAGCGAACGGCGCCTGGGCGAGCATCGCGGGCGCGATCGCCACCGAGCACGCGATGGACAGGATGAAGGAACGTGATTTCATTGGGTCGAACCTCGGTGTGGCGGCATGCCGACACGACACGCCGCAGGTCGAGCAGCCTCGCGCGCCACCGTGCACGCGGCGTCAGGTGCGCGTGAATCGTCGATGAATGCGCTACATCGCGCGCGCGGCGGTGGCCGATGCGGCCCGGCAGTGGAACGCAACTGCCCGTATCGAGACCTGCCCGACCACGCGGTGTGGCGGCACGCCGTCGGTCGCCGCGCGATCGAGACGATCCTCGCGATCGACCCGTCGATCCGGCCGATCGCGCCCGGCGCGCGCGTCGCGTTTCCTCGCGGCGGCCGGGCCCGAAAAAACTCGGGCGCCACAACCATCGTGTGCTTCGTGGTCTAGCACGCGAGTGCGCCGCCGAGACCCGCGCCTCAGCTAAGGGGCGCGGGTACTTCCGGCAGGCGGCACCCACGCCGCCCGGATGGGGCGCGCCGCCCGGGAGACAGCCATGGCAGTCAGGAAGAAGAAGCAGCAGACCCGCACGCTCGACGTTCGCCGCGACACGCTCGACTTTCGCGACCGCATGTACGTCGCGAACCTGTGCGAGGTCCCGACCCAGATCCCGCTCGAGGCGTACAAGAAGCGGTTCGTGCACGGCCAGCCGCACATCCTCGATCAGGGCAAGCAGGGTGCCTGCACGGGCTTCGGCCTCGCCGCGGTCGCCAACGCGCTGCTGACCTGGCGCCGGGTCGTGCCCGACGCGACGCCGGTGAGCGCCCGCATGCTCTACGAGATGGCCAGGCGCTACGACGAATGGCCCGGCGAACGCTACGAGGGCTCGAGCGCGCGCGGCGCGATGAAGGGCTGGCACAAACACGGCGTGTGCTCGGCCAAGATGTGGCCGCACACGCCCGGGAAGAAGCGGTACGCCGGCCTCGACGCGCAGCGTGCGGCCGACGGGCTGAAGCGGCCGCTCGGCGCCTACTACCGCGTCAACCACAAGGATCTCGTCGCGATGCACGCCGCGATGGCGGAGGTGGGTGTGCTCTATGCCACCGCCACCGTGCACGGAGGCTGGGACGAAGTGGGCCCCGACGGGGCGATCCCCTACCCCCGCGCGATCGATGGCGGCCACGCGTTCGCGCTCGTCGGCTACGACGAGCATGGCTTCTGGATCCAGAACTCGTGGGGCGAGCACTGGGGGCGCGGCGGCTTCGCGCGCGTCAGCTACGACGACTGGCTCGAGAACGGAACCGATGTCTGGGTGGCGCGACTCGGCGCGCCCGTCGTGCTGACGCAGCCGGCATCGACGGCGATCGCCCACTCCGCTGCCGCGCACCGCTCCGCCGCCTACACGTTCGCCGATCTGCGACCGCACATCGTCAGCATCGGCAACGACGGCCTGCTCGAGCCGGGCGGCGACTACGGCACGTCCGCGGCCGACGTCGAGACGGTCTTCGCGAAGGACATCCCGGCGAGGTTCGCGCAGTGGCAGACCGGCGACCGGCATCTGTTGCTCTACGCCCACGGCGGCCTCGTGGGCGAAGACAGCGCCGTGCAGCGTGTCGCCGACTACCGCGAGGCGATGCTCGGCCAGCAGATCTACCCGCTCTCCTTCATCTGGCACTCGGACTTCTGGACCACGTGCAAGAACATCCTCGAGGACGCGGTGCGGCGCCGCCGACCGGAGGGCATGCTCGACAGCGCGAAGGACTTCATGCTCGACCGCTTCGACGACGCACTCGAACCCATCGCGCGCGTGCTCGGCGGGCGGGCGCAATGGCAGGAGATGCAGGAGAACGCCGAGGGTGCGACGAGCAACGCCGAGGGCGGCGCCCGGCTCGTCGGCAAGCTCGTCGGCAAGCTCGTCAGGAGCACGCCGCGCGTGAAGGTCCACCTGGTCGGCCACAGCGCCGGCAGCATCTTCCTCGGACCGCTGGCCAGGCTGCTGGCGCAGGGCGGGGTCGCGATCGAGTCGTGCACGATGTGGGCGCCGGCCTGCACGACCGCGTTGTTCGACCGCGACTACGCGCCCGCGATCGAACGCGGCGCGATCGGCCGCTTCGCGCTGTTCACGCTGACCGATCGGGCGGAGCAGGACGACTCGTGCGCCGGCATCTACCACAAGTCGCTGCTCTACCTGGTCTCGAACGCCCTGGAGGACAAGCCGCGCATCCCGATCGTCCGCGACGGTGTGGCGCTGCTCGGCATGGAGAAGTTCGCCAAACAACACGAGCGGCTGACGAAGCTCATCGCGAAGAAGAAGGTCGATTGGATCCGCAGCCCGAACACTGCGCGGCCCGGGTCCCCGGACCACTCGACCGCACGCGAGCACGGCGCGTTCGACGACGACCAGCCCACTCTCGTCGCCACCATGGCTCGCATGCTCGGCAAGGGCGGTGGTCCGGAGACGTTCGCGTTCCAGCGTTCCGCGTCGTCGATGCGCGACCGCCGGCAGGCCATCGAACGGTAGGTGCACCATGGGCAACGCCGACACCAGGCTGGACACCCTCGCCGTCGCGTCGATGGTCCTGGCCGGCACGACCGCCCTAGCCGGGGCGGTGCGCCTGCTGGGCCCGGAGACGTGGCTCCCCCGCCTGGACGGCATGACCCTCACGTACTTCGGCGTCGCCGGCGCCATGCTCGTGCTGCGCAACGTGAAGTCGCTCTCGTTCGGCGACTACAAGCTCGAGATGGCGCGCGTCGAGGAGAAGGCGTCGGAAGCTCTCGCGGAGGCGAAGACCGCGTCGAGCATGGCGCGCCTCGGCGCCATCGAGCCCGCGGACCCTGGCACGACCGCGGCAGGCGCTGCGGACCAGGCCGCCTGGACGCGTCACGCCGGGCAGGTTGCCGATGACCCGTGGAAGGGCGTCTTCGGCGGCAAGGCCGAAGCGAACGGCAGACGGCTTCGCGCCTCGGTCCAACCCGTGGCCAACGAGGACGGCTGGTTCCGCCTTCGGATCTGGGTGGAATCCACCGACCCCGAAGCGAGGCCGTTGCAGGATCGGGTGCGCTTCTTCCTCCACCCGACGTGCCGCAACCACAGCCCCTTCGTGCCGGTCGTCGGCGGCATCGCCGAACTGCGCCTCAAGGTCTGGGGCGCGTTCACCGTCGCGGCGCTCGCCGACGACGGGCGCACGTCGCTGGAACTCGACCTGGCCGGCGACCGCTCGTTCCCGCGGGCCTTCCGCGACCGCTGACCTCGGCCGAGTGCGAAGGTGAGGCGCGGCGCGATTTGCTCGCCGCAGCGCGCGCGGCGGGCCTCGGCACGGCGCGATGCACCGATGGACGACCTGGCCCAGCAGATCGCCGACCTCGTGTCGGCCGGCGACAGGATCGCGGCGATCGAACTGCTGCGCGAGGCGACCGGCATGGGCCTCGCCGAAGCGAAGCACGCGGTCGAAGCCGCCGAACGCGGCAATGGGGCGGCACTGGCGGCCGTGCGCCGCGGCGAGCCACGACCCGCGCAGACAATGGGGCTGCCCGAGGACGTCCGCCGCGCCGCGCAGGCCGGCGATCGCATCCGCGCCATCAGGCTGCTGCGCGAGCAGCGCGGTCTCGGCCTGAAGGAGGCGAAGGACGAGATCGACCGTGCGTTCCCGGTCGCCGCCACCGCCCGGCGCGGCTGCCTGCTGCCGCTCGTGTTCGGGTTGCTGGCCGGCGCGGCGTGGGTCGCGCGCGGCGGCTGAGAGGTGGCGCGATCCGCGACCGCGGCTACCGCGGTGCCGGCAAGCGGTCGAAGGCCGCAACCAGCGAGAACGTCGCCAATGGCCCGAACAACAACGACAGCAGGAACCAGTTCATGCCGCTGCGACATTTGCCCTGCGCGATGCCGGCATTGATGAGGCTCAGGGTGCCCCAGCCGACGACGAACTCCTGGCTGACTTCCATGATGGCGAGCATTCCGGGCATGCTACCGCACTCTCGCTCGCCATCGACGACGCCGCGCCTCACGCGGTGCCGGGTAGAGTCCGGTCTGGCGGCGCGAACGAGATCCCGTTCGGGCGGCCGCCGCCGAGCCAACGGACCTGCTGCGATGAAGAAGAAACCCAAGGAACGCACGGGTGCTCCCACGCCAGCCGAGCCCATCGAGACCGCGCGCATGCTGCTGCGCCGGCCGCGCGCCGACGACGCCGACGCCATCTTCCTTCGCTACGCCGCCGACGCCGACGTGACGCGCTACCTCGGCTGGCCGCGGCACGTCTCGATCGCCGACACGCGCGCGTTCCTCGCCGGCTGCGACGACGAGTGGCAACGCTGGCCGGCCGGACCCCTGCTCGCGTTCGCACGCGAGGGTGGCCAGCTGCTCGGCAGCACCGGGCTCGCGTTCGAGACGGCGCAGCGGGCCAGCACGGGCTTCGCGTTCGCCAGGGACAGCTGGGGCAAGGGTTACGCGACCGAGGCGCTGTCGGCGATGATCTCGCTGGCGCGCACGCTCGGCGTGCGCCGGCTGTATGCGCTGTGCCACACGGAGCACCGGGCGTCGGCGAAGGTGCTCGAGCGCTGCGGCATGGAGCGCGAGGGCCTGCTGCGCGGGCACACGCAGTTCCCCAACCTCGACGTCGACGGACCCGGCGACGTGTGGTGCTACGCGGTCCTGCTGTAGGGAACGCGAGGTCGTCCCCCGCGCCGCGCTCGCGCCGCTATGCTGCACCGCGCGACCTTCCGTCGCCCACCCACGAGCCATGTTCCATCCCCTCACGATCCCGTCCCTGCTCACCGCGGCAATGCTCGCGTCCTGCCCCCTCCTGCGTGCCCAGGACATGGTCGACCTGCACAGCGTGACGATCGACACCAACTCGAACGTGACCGTCGTCTACTCGAAGAACTTCGCGACCTGCGCACACCTGCGCTTCAGCAACACCACCTGCACGCAGTACGGCGCGCTCACGCACGTCGCCAACATCTTCTGCACCCAGGGCAACATGATCTCGGTGACCATGCCGTCGACCGCGTTCGTCGCGGGCTTCGGCCCCGGCATCCCGGTCTTCATGGTGCACGGCAACAACTCCGGCGTGCGCAGCGCGTGTGTCACGGTCGGGTGCGACGGTGCGTACGGCACCGGTTGCGCGGGTGCTGCCGGCACGCCGGTCCTCGGCAGCACCAACGCCTGCCCGCCGGCGGGTTCCAGCCTCGACCTCGCGTTGACGAACGGCCCGCCCTCGTCGCTCGCGGTGCTCGGCTTCGGCCTGACGCAGTCGACGTTCCCGCTGTTCGGCTGCAACCTGCTCATCGGCGCCGTGCAGGTCACGACGGTCGTGCCGTTCGACGGCACCGGGGCCGGCAGTCTCTCGCTGCCGCTCCCGGCCGGCAGCGGCGGCGCGACGTTGGCCCTGCAGGCGTACGTGCTCGACCTCGGCGGACCGCAGGGGTTCTCGGCGACGAACGGGCTCCTGGTGCACGTGCTCTAGCCGCCAGCCAACCCTCGGCAGCGCACCACAACCTGTGGATGCGGCGGCCGCCGCGACTAGAGTGCGCACATGGCGCAAAAGACCGTGTGGCTCACCTGGATGGCGATCGGCGAGGGCGCTCCTTCGCCCCAGCCATCCGTCGAAGCACTCAGCAAGTCGGGCTTCGCCGTGACGGGCGCTCCATGGGTCGACGCGCCCGCCGACTTCGCCTGGACCGAACTGGCCGAACGGCTCGTCGACGACGGCGGCCCCGACGTCTGGGTCGTCGCCGCGCGCCGCCAGGATCTGGCCAACGCCAACCACCGGTTCGGCCTGTGCATGGTCGCGGCGATGGTGCGCGCCGACCGCAAGAAGCTGCCGCACCTCGCCATCGTCGGTCTCGACGGCATGCCGCAGCCCACAGACCTGCCGACGCTGCTGCGCTCGTGCAAGCTCGTCGACGGCAGCGCCGCGAGCTGGCCCGCGAAGGTGCTGACGGCGACGATCAGCCCGGCCAGCGCGCCGGACGAACCGTTCCGCCTGCGGGTCAGCGCCATGAAGCACATCGGCCTGTGGATCGAGGTCGGGCCCAAGCACGGCGAATGGTCGGGCGCGATGGTCGGCGTCGCCGGCGAGGCGAAGATCACCAACCACGCCGTCGGGCCGCAGGGCGGGCTGCCCGAGCGCACCGTGCTCGAGTACAAGCTCGAGGGCCTCGAGCTCGAGATCGGCAGCGACCAGTTCACGGCCTGGGCCGTGCAGAACCACCTCGGCGCCGGCGACTCCTACTACGTCAAGATCGACGGCACGCCGGGCAAGGTCCTGATCGGGCAGCATCCCGACGGCGACCCCGAGGTTTCGGTGCTCACGTTCTGATCCTCGCTGCCCAACGGGCGGCGACGATCAGATCCCCTGGCAGCCGTCGCAACGCGGGCAGCCGCCTCGGGCGAGACAACGCATCCGGCCCGCTGCGACGTCTCGGCAATCCCTCGCCGCCCAACGGGCGGCGGGAAACTCGCGGCCCGAACCGCCGCCACGGCGACGAGGCACGTAGAGGGGCGCATGTCCGACATCCCGCGCGATGCCCCCGCTGCCGCCGTTCCGTCGCCCGCACCCACGCCCGGCGGCGAGCGCATCGCATCGATCGACGCGGTGCGCGGCCTCGCCGTGCTCGGCATCCTGGTCATGAACGTCGTCGAGTTCGCATGGCCCGAGGGGGCGTACTCGAATCCGGCCTACGCCGGCGGCGACGCCGGTGCCGACCTGTGGACCTACTTCCTCCAGGTCACGCTGTTCGACGGCAAGATGCGGGCGCTGTTCTCGATGCTGTTCGGCGCCGGCCTCGTGCTGATCGCGGGGCGCATGCACGACAAGGGCTGCGGCGCCAACACCGCGGACCTGCTGCTGCGCCGCTGCCTGTGGCTCGTGCCGTTCGGCATCGTGCACCGGTTCTTCCTGCAGTGGACCGGCGACATCCTGTACCAGTACGGCCTGCTCGGCCTGATCGCGATCGCGTTCCGCAACCTGCGGCCGCGCACGCTGCTCGCGCTCGGGGTAGCGACATTGGCCGCGTTCGTGCCGATCGGCCTGCGCCACCACCACCAGGCCAGCGAGCTGCGGGCGCGCGCGGTCGAGGCCGCGCAGCTGCAGGCGTCGCACGACGAGGTGCCCGAGGCGCTGGCTGCCGCGCAACGCCGCTGGCAGGCGCGCGAGGAATCGATCCCGCCGAAACCCGAGATGCTGCAGAAGGAGATCGACGAGGTGCGCGTCGGCTACGTGCAGCTGATGCGGAACCGATGGGACTACCACCACACGTTCCAGTCCAGCTACCTCTACTACTACTTCGTGTTCGACGTGCTCGGCGCGATGTTCCTCGGCATGGCGCTGCTGAAGCTCGGCTTCTTCCAGGGCCGCTGTTCATCGCGCGTGTACGGAGCGGTCATCGCGGCCGGCGGGCTCGTCGCCGCGGGCCAGCTGGCCTGGGCGATCGCCTGGCAACACACCGGGTTTCGCGCGACGGCGCTCGAGCTGCGGCTCGTGCAGGACCTCAGCTATCCGTTCTCGCGCGCCATCGTCGGCCTGGCGTGGGCCGCGGCCTTGCTGCTGATCCTGCGCGCGGGCCGCCTGGCGCGGCTCACCGCGGCCCTCACCTCGGTCGGTCGCATGGCGTTCTCGTGCTACGTCCTGCAGACCGTCTGCTGCTCGCTGCTCTTCTACGGCTACGGCCTCGCGCTGTACGGCACGGTGCCGCGCGCCACGCTGCTGCTGGTCGTGCTCGCGGTCTCGATCGTGCAGATCGTGTTCTGCTCGCTGTGGCAGCGCGCGTTCCTCTTCGGCCCGCTGGAATGGGCGTGGCGCTCGCTGACCTACTGGCGCCGGCAACCGCTGCGACGCACGCCTGCCTGACACCGCGTCCGCGCCGGCAACAACATCTTCGCGCGCGCACGGCGCGTCTTGGTAGAGTGCGGCGCCGCACCGCACCCACCAACGCAACCCAGGCACAAGGAACCCATGGCCGGCAGGATGTCCAACCGGGAACGAATCGAGCAGCTGCGCGCCGAGGCGGCCGCGGCGGCCCGGGAGAAGGCTGCGGCGCGCGCCGAGAAGGCGGCCCGAGCGCCGGCCGCGCGCAAGTCGTCGGGCAAGGGCGCCGCCCCGCCGGCGCGCGGCCGCGTGCGCATCGTCTGGAACGTGTGCGATCCGAGCGGCAAGGAGGTGAGGCAGTTCCCGTTCGCCCAGGAGCAGGAGGCGCGGGCCGAGGCCGCGCAGCTCACGACGTCGACCGGCCGCACGCACTTCGTCATGAAGGCCGACGTGCCGTTCGCCTGACGCCGCGCGCGGCGCACCGCGCGTGCGCACCGGTCGAGCGCGGCGGCGATTCCGGATCGGGCCCCGCAGCGCCTGGCGGCGGCTACGCTGGACGCCGGTCCCCGGGCCCACCGCCATGAACGCGCCGACCCTGATCTCGATCGCGCTCGCGATCTCGTGCCTCGCCGGCTGCACTGTCGTCAAGCCCGTGGTCTGCACGTTCAGCTATCCGATCGACAACATCCGCGAGCGCCTCGACGCTCCCGACGACCCCGAACGCGAGCACGAGCTGATCCCACCGGTGCTCGCGGTGATCGCAGCACCCGTGCTGATCCCGATGCGGTTCGTCAGCGACGCGGCGATCGGCTGCGTCGCCGGGCTGTTCAGCGGCTTCGCGAGCGACCTCAACGTCGTCACGGGCAACATGTCGTCCCCGGCGCGCAACCTCAGCAGGCCGTTCCGCACCAACGCGCGGCGGCCCGCCGACTGAACGCCAGCTCAGCGGTGTCGGCTCACCGGTCCGGGCCCGTCCCTTGCCTTCGACCGCCGCGTCCACCCGTGCGACGATCCGGCTCGGCGTCGTCCGCATGCGAGCCCGACTGCGGTCCGGGCACGACATCGACCTGCAGGAACTGCCGCAGCGCCGCGCGCACGACCTCGTCATCGGACGTGAACCGTCCCTCGCGCACCTGCTGGTAGACCGCCTGCGCGAGTTCCATCGGCAGGTTGACGCTGAGCGTGGCAGACCTCGGGTTCTTGCCCATGTGCCCACAGTAGCCGCTCGCTCGCCCCCCGACGGCCCAGGAAATCGGCGCGCCGGGGCGGCCGGCCTCGCCCGCGCGTTCGCCGGCCGTGCCACCGCCGTTGACACGGGCATGCCTCGGGCAACGATTCGGGCATGCACACCGCCAAACCCGAACCGACGTCCCGCCGCGACTTCCTCAGCAACACCGGTCGCTTCGCCGCGGCCTCGGTCCTGACTGGCGCGGTGCCGCTCGTGCACCCGGGCGGCGGCGACAAGATCCGCATCGCGCTGGTCGGCTGCGGCGGTCGCGGCGGCGGCGCGGCCGCCAACGCGCTGTCGGTGCCCGGCGCCGAGATCGAACTCGTGGCCATGGCCGACGTCTTCGCCAACAAGCCGGGCGACGCGGCCGAGGCCCTCTCGGAGCAGTTCGCCGCCAAGATGAACGTGCCGCGCGAGCGCCAGTTCGTCGGCTTCGACGGCTACCGCAAGGCGATGGACTGCCTGCGCCCCGGCGACATCGTGATCCTGACCACGCCGCCGGCCTTCCGTTGGGTGCACTACTCGTACGCGATCGAGAAGGGACTCAACGTGTTCATGGAGAAGCCCGTCGCCGTGGACGGTCCGACCAGCAAACGCATGCTGCAGCTCAACGAGCGCGCGAAGAGCAAACAACTCAAGGTCGGCGTCGGGCTGATGTCGCGCCACAACCACGGCATGCGCGACCTGCAGAAGCGCATCCAGGACGGTGAGCTCGGCGACGTGTTGCTGATGCGCGGTTACCGCATGCACGCGCCGGCCGCGTTCTTCCGTTCGCTGCCCAAGCCCGAGGGCATCAGCGAGCTCATGTACCAGATCCAGCGCTTCCACAGCTTCCTGTGGGCCAGCGGCGGCAACTTCAGCGACTTCAACATCCACATCGTCGACCATCTCTGCTGGATGAAGGGCACCTGGCCGGTGCGCGCGCAGGCCGTCGGCGGCCGCCACTACCGCGAGAGCGAGGAGGGCCACTACATCGACCAGAACTTCGACAGCTACGCGGTCGAGTACACGTTCGCCGACGGCACCAAGATGTTCTTCGACGGCCGCTGCATGCCGGGCTGCAAGATCATCTACTCGAGCTTCGCGCACGGCACCAAGGGCATGGCCGTCGTGTCCGCGAACGGCGACTGCGGCCTGCCCTCGCGCATCTACGGCGGCCAGGGCTTCGACGAAGCGAGCCTGCGATGGACTTCGGACGTGCCCAAAGCCGAGCAGGATCCGTACCAGAACGAGTGGAACTCGCTGATCGCCGCGATCACCGCGGGCCAGCCGTACAACGAGGTCGACACGGGCGTGAAGACGAGCCTCGTCACCGCGATGGGGCGCATGGCGGCGCACACGGGCCAGGAGATCACCTACGACGACATGCTCGCCGGCGACCACGAGTTCGCGCCCGACGTCGACAAGCTGACGCTGGACTCCGCCGCCCCGCTGCTCGCCGGGCCCGATGGCAGGTACCCGGTACCGATGCCGGGGCAGAAGAAGCTGCGCGAGTACTGAGCGTCGCCGCCCGGCGGGCGGCGACACTCAGGTCCCCATGGGAGCCGTCGCCACGCGGACAAACGACTCGAACCAGTTCGAGCATCCAGCCCGCGGCGACGTCTCGCCAGACGCCGCCCACACTCTCGCCAACCACGACCCCACCATGCAGGCACACCGTGCCCACGCCACCCTGCTGCTGCTCGCGCTCGCGTCGTGCGCCGCGGCGCCGCAGGAGTCCGCTGCCTGGCCACAGGGAGCCGGCCCGAACGGCAACTGGACGGCCGCCGGCCCCGCCCCGCCGCTGCACTTCTCGGCCACGACGGGCACGAACGTGCTCTGGCGCACGCCGCTGCCGGAGGTGGGCCAGGGTGGCATCGCCATCGCCGCCGGCCGCGTGTTCGTCGCCACGATGGCGCCGTGGCGCGGTGAGGGGCTGACGGCCGAGGACGCGGCGAGGTACGCACACGCCACCGAGGCGCGCAAGGTCGTCGGCAAGCACATCGATGCGCTCTGCCTCGACGCGGCCACGGGCGCGCTGTTGTGGACGCGGCGCATCGAGGGCGAGGTGCCGTCGATCTACGGCTACCCGTTCTCCGATGCCACGAGCGCGTCGCCGGTGGCGAGTGCGGACCACGTCTGGTTCACCAACGCCGGCGGGCAGGTCGCCTGCTTCACGCACGGCGGCGACGTCGTCTGGCGGCGCCGGTTCCAGCCGACCTCCGACGGTCCGTTCAACAAGCAGTTCGAACCGTTCCTCCTGGACGATCCGGCGCGCGGCGCCGGGGCGCGCACGTTCGTGCACATGGAGCCGTTCGCGTCGCCGACGGGTGCACGCTGGCACCTGCTCGTCGGTCTCGATGCGCTGACCGGCGCCGAGCTGTGGCGCAGCACCGACGCACTGACGCACTACAACGCGCCGATCCTCGTCGCGACGCCGGAGGGACCGTGCGTGCTGCACGCGCGCGGCGGGCCACACGACGTGCCCGAACGACCCGTCGGGGTGTCGCTCACGAGGGTCACCGGCAAGCAGGCGGGCACGGCGGTCTGGCGCTACGACGACCCGCGCGGCAACCACGAGGCGTCGCTGCAGACCATGGCATGCGACGATCGCTACGTGTACTGGCTGCTGCGCGAGCCGCGCAACGCGCTCGTGCTGCTCGACCGGTCGACCGGCAGGGAGCTGCGCGAGGTGTCGTTGGTGCACGGCGTGACGGTCACGGCCTTCGACGAACAGGCCGGCACCTGGCGCACGCGAACCGGCGTCGATCTCGACAAGGGCGTCTTTCCGGCGCGGTACTCGCTGCACGCCGCCAACGGCTTCGTGTTCTTCCAGTGCTACGCCACCGCGTGGGGCAAGCCCGTGCTCGCGCCGCCGTACTCGTTCGCGCGCATCGACCCCGGCGACGACGCGGCTTCGGCCCAGGTGGCCTACCTCGAGGTGCCGACCGGCCTCGTGCGCGAGCCCGACGGCGCGACGACGTTCGTCTGGCGCACGCCGCAGCACGCGCTCGTCAAGAACAGCCGCGGCGAGGAGGTCAGCGGCGACGAACGCAGCCGCTGGGACGGCTGGGACTGGGTCTTCAACGGCTCCCCCACGCGCGTCGACGACTGGCTCTACTACACGTTGGCGAGCGGCCTCGTCTACGTGCTCGACGCGGGACCGCGGCCGTTCGACGGCTCGGCGTTCCTGGCCCTCGACGACCTCGGCGCAGCCGGGGAGACGTGGACGGCCAACTCGGTGTCGTACGCGGCGGGCCGCCTGTTCCATCGCACTGCGGCGGAGCTGCTGTGTCTCGGGTCTGCTGCCGGAGCGGCGCCGCCGCGGTAGCGCGCCGCGCCATGACGCCGGGCGGCGCGGCGGCGCGGCGGTATGGGCGACATGCAGGCCCCACAGGCCTACGCTCGTCGGTCATGCATGTGCGAACCCGAGAGCTGCTGGCCCACCTCGAACAGCACCGCGACACGCTGCGCGCCGCGGTGCACGCGACCTCGCCGCCGCTGCGCGACCGCAAGCCGGCCCCGGACCGCTGGTCGGCGGCCGAGGTGCTCGAACATCTGGGGCTCGTCGAGTCCCAGGTCGCGGTGTTGCTGCGGCGGGGGCTGCGTTCGGCGCAGGCCGGCGGGCCATTGCCACGAGCTGCCGCGCACGTGCACGCGCGAACCATCGACGAACGGCAACTGCTCGACCGCGAACGGGTGCTGCGCGCGGGTGCTGGTGTGGCACCGGGCAAGGGCCTCACGAGCGACGCGGCGTGGCAGGCGCTCGAGACGTCGCGCGCGGCGTTGCACGCCGTGGTGCTCGCCGCCGACGGCCTCGCGACCGACACGGTGCGTGCGCCCCATCCGTTCTTCGGCGACCTGGACTTCGATCAGTGGGTGCGCTTCGTCGGTCTGCACGAAGCGCGACACGCGGCGCAGATCCGCGCCACGACAGCGAGCCTGCTCGCGGACTGACTCACGCGTAATGGCTGGCGATCGCGAAGAGCCCGACGCCCGCGACCGCCCACATGCCGAGCACGCTTCGGCTCGCCGACCGGCCGACGGTCGGCGTCATCGTGCGCGTCAGTTCCCGCAGGCGTCGCAGCCCCAGCCCCGAGAACGCCACGACGGACGCACCCTGCACCCACCACGCCACGCTCGCCGCACTGCCCGACACGACCGACTGCAACACGAGCAGGCAACCGAAGACCGCGAGCCCCAACAGGCCCAGCCGGTAGCGCGCGTGCCCCGATCCGGGGCCTTCGTCGCTCGCACGCAGCGCCCGGTTCGGCAGGTCGAACAGGCTCGGCTTGCCGTCGTTGATCGTCAGCGCGCGCATGGCACCACCCCAGACCGGGAGCTGCACGGCGAGCACGCCCATTCGCGCGACGTCGCCGGGGCCCGCACCCTCGAACAGGAACGCGAGGAGCGAGCCGACGGCCTGCACGCCGGCCAGCAGCGCGAACAACACGATCCACTCGTCGCGATCCCAGTATGGGCGCATGTTGCGGCGAACCATGCCACGCAGGGCTGCGACCCCACAGACGAGGGCCAACGCGGCGCCCGTCACTCCCATGGTCTGTGCCAGCAGTTCCAAGACGCTTCGAGGCATGATCGTCTCCTGTGCCGCCGTTCGACCGGGCGCGCTGCGAGTTCATTCCACGACTATTGCGATCGTCGAAAACTCCTGCGCGCCTTCGGCGGCCCGCGTGCCATCGACGGAGCAGAGCGGCGGCGCGTGGGCGCTCCGGGAAACTTGCCACTGACCGCGGCGCTGCCGCGCGGTCGCTCAGTGGTCGCGGCCCGCCGCTTCGTCGAACGACTCGGCTCGTTCGCGCGCCTGGCGCTTCTGTTCGGCGAGATCGTGCAACAGGTGTTCGCGCACCGCCATCGGCACCAGCACGGGCGCCGCGGCCGCCGACGGCGCCGCGGGTGCGGCCGCCGCCGGCTGCCTAGGCGCGCGACCACAGCCGGCCAGACCCACGACGCACAACATCTTCGCGAGGGTTCGCATGATCGCCTCATCGACAGCGCACCGCCGGGAAACCCGCGACCGCGCGATGCTGCGGTGCCATGGTGCGCGTGGTGCAAACCTGCGACACACGCGAAGAATCGTCTCGCCGGGAATCGAGCGGCGAGGTGGCGCCGGGCTCGCGCGATAGGATCCCGACAACCAGGCACCGGAGCCGCATGCACATGCCCAAGCCCTGCGCGCGTCGCGAGCGATCGACGAAGACCGCCCGTACCGGGCACCGAGCCGGCTTCGGGCTGCGGTCGCCGCGGCCAACGCACGACAGCGGCGTCGAGACCAGGGCGAAGGGCCCCGGCGTGCGCCCGTGGTTCGCGCTCGTGCTGCTGGCCGCCTGCGCCTCGGCGCAGTACCCACCGTCGCTCGTCCTGCCGCCGCGTGCCGCCACGGCGCTGACCGGTTCGCAACTGCTGCCGCACCTGCAGGGACTGTCGCTGACCGACCGCGAGATCGTGCTGTGGCACGAGTTCGCGGCGGGCAACGTGCCGTCGTTCCTGCGCACGCTGGTGCCGGTCGCGACGCAGGCCGTGATCCAGGGACAGCTGCGCACGGCGACGTTCTGGTGCACTCCGGACTACGTCGGCGTCGGCACCGACGCCGACTGGTTTCGCATGCCGATGACGCCGACGCTGGGCCAGCAGCTCGCCGATCGTCTCGAGTGCACGCTGCCGACGCGCCGCATGGTCGACGCGTGCTGGGCCCAGGCCGCGCTGCAGCTGGCGCCGTTCCCGTACAGTCCGAGCGTCTACGACATCCTCTCGGTCGACCTGTTCTACCAGCACCACCTGCACATCGAGACCCAACGCGCTGGGCAACCGCAGAACCTGCTGACCGCCGGCATCAAGAAGGACGTCGTCGCCTCGGCGCTGATCGCGAGCTGGCCGGGGCGGGTCTGCATCTACGGTTGGCACTACCAGAATGGCACGCCGATCCAACCGCTGTCGAAGGTGCACACGTTCGCGCACGTCGACTACAGCCACGGCCTGCGCCTCGTGGCCCGGCGCATGGAGGTCGACGGCGTGCGCACCACGGTCGACGCGGTGCTCGCCGATCCCGTGCTGCACCCGCTGCTCAGCGACGAGGGACCGTTCACGAGCTGGCGCTACCCGGCCGGCACCGCCGAATCGTTCCCGATGCGCGACACCTTCCCCGCCACCGGCCCGCAACTGCAGAGCTGGCTGCCGAAGTTCACGACGCCGGTGTCGGTGGCCGCATCCCCGCCGCCGCCGAGCGGCGACGCGACCGTGCTGCGTGTCATGGACCCGGCCGGCGGCACCGAGAGCCTGCGGCTCGTGCCGGGGCTCGCGCGCGATCTCGGCTGGCAGGCGACGTTGTTGTGTGAACACCGGCCGCAGCTGGCTGCGGACGGCTTCGAGCGCATCGGCATCTTCGTGCGCGACCAGGCCGCTGGCGCGTTCGACGGCACGTTGAGCCAGCAGGGCGCGTGCTACGCGCTGACGTGGGACTCGCACGATGGCCGCGTGCGTTGCCTGCGGGTGCAGGGCGGCACCTCGACCGATCTGTTGCCGGCGCCGCTCTTCGTGCCGGGCACGGCCTGGCGGCGGTTCTGTATCGACGCGGTCGGCAGCGAACTCACGTTCACGCTCGACGGCGAGCGCCTGCTGCAGACGAACGACACGACCTACGCGAGCGGCGACTTCGGCATCGGCTTCCACGAGTTCTTCACCACGAACACGAACATGCGCGGCACGCGCGTCGACTCGTGCGACGCCGACGTGCCCGGCGCGTTCGCCCTGATGCTGCAGCCCGGTCTGTCGCCCGGCGAACTGCACGTGCGCCGCGAGCGCGGCGTGCCCGGCGACGTCTACTTCACGGCGCTGACGGTGCTGCCCGGTGCGTTCCCGAACGGCTGGTTCTACGGCCTCGACCCCACGCTCGACGACGTGGTCGGCTTCTTCCTGTCGGGGCACCCGCTGTTCGTCGGCCCGCTCGACGGCGAAGGCCGGCACGACTTCGCCTTCGCCGGGCTGCCGCTCGGCCTGCCGCTGCAGGGGGTGGGGCTCGACCTCGATCCGTCGCTGCGCCGGTTGCAGGCCTCGGCGCCGGTGCAGGTCACGGTCCGATAGCGAACTTCGTGCACGAATCGGGCCGCCGCGGATCCCTGCCGCGTGTCCGCCCGGTAAGGTGGCACGCACGAGGTGCGGTGCAGACGTCCGGTGTCTCGCCGCGCGTTGCCAACTGGTCGTCGAAGGAGGTGCCCTGGTGTCCACGCCGCGGAAGAAGCGCTCCTGGTTGCTGGTCGCCTGGTTCGCGTGCACAGCACTCGCGCCACCCGCCTGCTGCGGTCCGGCCCACGATCCGGTCGTCATCGGCGCCGCCCAGGACCGCTACGACCACAATCGCCAGACGCGTGTGCTCGAGTGGAGCTACCAGGTGCGGTCCGAAGACGGCTCGCCGCAGCCGCGCACGCTGAACGCGGGTCGCCTCGCGCGCGACGAGGCGTACACGCCGTTCGCGCTGCCCTCGGTGCCGAGCGCGCGCACCGGCGAAGCCGCCGATGCGCTGCCCGCGGCCCACCTGGTGCCGGTGTTCACCGGAGTCCCGCTGCCACTGCCGCCGACCGGCGGGGACCCCACCGGCACCCGCGCGGACCTCGTCGACTTCCTCGGCACCGGCCCAGCGGCCAAGGCCGGAGTGGAACGCCCCGAGCTGCAGGGGGCGCTGCCTGACGAGACCGCGCGCCGCTACGGCGCCATGCTCGAACTGCTCGGTTCGGCAACGCTGCTCGCCAACCGCGCCGCGGTGCTCGCGTGGGCCGAAGCCCACGGCGTCGTGCATTCGTTCGATGTCGCCGACTCGCGCTATCAGGCCAGCTCGTTCGCGGATCGTGTCGCGCTGCGCGAAGGAGCGTTCTGGTTCGTGCTGTTCCAGCTGCCCGCCGCGAACGGACCACCGCTCGGCTACTCGCGGCTCGTCGTGGTGCCGGCCGGGCCGCTGCGGCAGTCCCCCGACAAGGGGCCCGGGTCATGACCGCGCACGACGACGTCGTGCGCGCGCTGTCGAGCGCGCTGCGCCCGCACGGCGGCGAACTGCGTCTGCTGGGTCGCCTCGACGACGCGCGTCTCGGCAACCCTTCGCCCGACGAGGTCTACCTGTTCGTGCCGGACCTGCACCTGATCAGCCGGTCGCGCGAATCGAGCTTCGGGGCGTACCGCTTCAACCACGCCGACTCCGACCTGCTGGCCGGCTTGCTGCACGCGCTGGCCGCGCTGCGCGAGGTCTGGGAAGACGACGGCTCGCACAAGCTCGTCACGGTCCAGCTCGGCGACTTCTTCGACCTCTGGCGCGAGTTCGGTGGGGTCGCGCACCCGGAGCTCATCGCCGACGACGAGTGGGGTTCGTTGCGCGACGTGCTGTACCGCGGCGTGTTCCGGCGCCGGCCCTGCCTCAAGGCGACCATGTTGCTCGGCAACCACGACACCAAACGCGGCGTGCCGCTGCCCGAGATCCCGTTCCTGCTCAAGGCCTGCAACCGCGACGCCAACGGGCAGCCGTTCCTGTTCACGACGCACGGCGACGCGTTCGACGTGCTCGAGCAGCTCGTCGACGACTGGCTGCAGGAGTTCGTCGTGCAGTTCCTCGGCCGCGCGACGCCGGTCAACAAGTACCCGGTCGCCGAGTGGGGCCGGCAGGCGGGCCGCCAGAACAAGGCGCTGCAGGACCTGCAGTCGGCGGTCGTCGCGGAGTGCCACGACCTCGACGTGCCTCAGGGTGCGCCGATCGTCGAGCCTGGCCAGGTGCTGCCGGAGCGACTGCTCGTGCTGGTCGACGACCCGAAGGCGCAGAAGCGCGATGCCTTCGACCGCTACCATGCGGCGATGGTGGCGGCGGCCGCGGCGTCGCCTGCCGCCGACAAGCTGCGGCTGGTCGTGGTCGGGCACTCGCACCACGCGACGATGTTCTGGCATCCGGGCCCCGGGCGCCCGCTGCTGCTCATGGACGCCGGCGCCTGGATCGAGAAGTGCACCTATGCACTCGCCGAAGGCGGTACCACGACCGAGCCGAACGCGCAGCTCGGCGTGGTGCACGGCAACGACGCGCGGCTCTACCAGGTGCGGCTGCGGCCCTGAACCACCGCACCCATCACAGCACGACGCCGGTCGCCGCCTCGATGCCCTTGCGCAGCACCTCCATGGCGGCGTTGATGGCCTTCTCGACCGAGACGATGCCGAGGCCCTTGATCGTGAGCAGGATCGACCGGCTCGCGTTGCGCTGCACGTCGAGCACGAGGTTGGCCTCGTCCTCGTCGATCGTTCCCGCGGCCACGCCCTTGGCCAACAACACGGCCGTGCGCGCCATCTTGTCGGCTTCGGCCTTGCCGTACTCCCTGGCGCGCGCGGCGCCGGCCTTGAGGAACGGCAGGGCGGCCTTGCCCATGTCCTTGACGAGTGCCTCGAGATCGACATCAGCCATGTTTGCTCCTTGGAACGGGAAGCGATCGGGCGCCCGAGACGGTCAACGTCGCAGTTCTTCCTGCAGCGTCAGGATCGACTGCACCTGCTGCACGAACGCCTGGCGCAGCGCCTGCAGCGCCTCGGCGGAGAACCCGCCCGGCGTCGCGGCCGCACTCTTCTTCTGGTGCAACGCCTTCATCTTCTCGAAGCTGTCGCGCAGCAGCTGGACCTGCTCGGTCGTGATCTCGTTCTTCGACAGGCTCGCGGCGCGCACCTCCATCACGCGCAGCAACACGAGGATCTCGTTGTACGCGCCGGCGTGCGCGGCATACAGGTCGTCATCGGGATCCGGCGTGGCCGCCGCGTCCTCGAGCGCGAGGAACAGCGCTTCGGCCTTCTCCTGCAGCGCGACGGTCTTGGCGACGACGATCTCATCGTGGTCGGCGATCAGGCGGACCGCGCAACCAGGGAAGGCGAGGCAAGCGGTCGCGACGACGCAGGCCATCGCGCGGGCCGACCGCCGCAACCACGAGAAAGCACCCGACTGGTCTTGGCCCATCACGGTTCTCCACGCGGCATGCTAGACGCGCGAGCGACGTGCTCAAGCACGAATGTGCCGGGCCCACACCCGATGTCCCGTGGTTCCGGGTTGCATGCGCTGTCCGGCGACCCACGATGGAGATCTCGCGCATGGTCCGCACGCTGATCTACTGGCTCCGGCGACTGGCCGAACCGGCGCTCTTCGCGGTGACGATCCGCGACGGATCGGCGCGGTGCAGCAAGGGTCGCACGCCGCTCTTGTTCCTCGACGACTGCGAGGCGATCGCGGCCGAGTTCGGCCTGGCCAACGGCCGCGTCGAGGGCGTGCGTGGCCTGCACGGGATCGAACTGCGCTTCTCGCCGAGCGTGCCCGAGGCGAGCCACCAGCGGTTCCGGAACGTCTTCGCCGTGCACCAGCTCGGACGGGGCTGAGCCCGCGAGGTCCCGCCCGCAGTCCGGGGTCAGCGCGCGGCGCGCCGGCGCACGACTGCCGGCTCGTCGCCGGTGGCATCGATCGTCTCGTGCTTGACCTGCCCGCGCCCGAGATCCTTGGCCGCATACATGAGCGCGTCGGCGCGCGCGACGAGCTTGTCCACCGAGGGTGGCGCCTGCAGCACGGTCAGGCAACCGATGCTGCAGGTCACCACGAAGCTCGGGTTCAATTCGGCCCGACCCAGCAGCGCGGACAGCTTGGCGATCGCGATCTTCGCCCCCGCCTCGGGCGTGCCCGGCATCAGCACCGCGAACTCGTCGCCACCGATCCGCGCCGCGACATCGAGTTCCCGGATCGACGACTGCACGGCGGCTGCGATCCGCCGCAGCACCTTGTCGCCGCGGGCATGGCCGCAACGGTCGTTGACGGACTTGAAGTCGTCGACATCGATGTAGGCGATCGAGAACGGCGTGTCGAAGCGCCGGCAGCGGCGCAGCTCGTCGTCGACCCGCTGCCAGAACGCGCGGCGATTCGCGAGGCCGGTCAACGAGTCGCTGTAGGCGAGCTGCTTCTCACGGTCGAGCCGGCCGCGCAGCGCCGCCACGAGTCGGCCGAACACGAGGAACAGCGTGAACTGCAGCGAGAAGTTCAGCAGGTGCGTGCTGGCGCTCAAGTTCGGCTCGCGCTCGCTCATGGCCAGCAGCAACCACGTCGTCGCGGTGACCACGGTCCAGGCGAACGCCGAAGGCCGGCTCAGGTACCACGCGGCGATGGAGATGGGCGCCAGGTAGCCGAGGGTCAGCGGCACGTCCGGCCCCAACCACCAATCGGCGACACCCGCGCCGGCAAGCAGCGCGCCGGCGAGCACCGCCCAGGCCGCGCCGCTGCTCCTACACCAGTCGAACCAACGCACGCACCCAGCATAGCGTCGCGCCGACCGCCAAGTCCAATCGCCGATCTATGGGTCGGTGCGCTCGCGTCCTACGATCGCGCCGCGTCGCGCGTGATCCCGAGCATCGGAACTGCGCCGACGCCGTCGCCATGAAACGCACAGTCTCCATCCGTCGCGGCGCCGCCCCCCACTGGGTCGGCGACGGCTTCCCGGTCCGCACCTTCTTCAGCTACGGCGACGGCTCGGCCATGAGCCCGTTCCTGCTGCTCGACTACGCGCCGCCGACCCACTTCGAACCGGCCGAACGGCCGCGCGGCGTCGGACCACATCCGCATCGCGGCTTCGAGACGGTCACGATCGCCTACCAGGGCACGATCGAGCACCGCGATTCGGCGGGCCACGGCGGCAGCATCGGACCCGGCGACGTGCAGTGGATGACCGCGGCCAGCGGCGTCGTGCACGAGGAGATGCACGGCCGCGAGTTCACGCACACGGGCGGAGCCCTCGAGATGGTCCAGCTCTGGGTCAACCTGCCGGCGCGGCACAAGATGTCGCCGCCGAGCTACCAGGATCTGCGCGACGAACGGATCCCGACGGTGGCGCTCGACGGCGGCGCCGCCTCCGTGCGCGTGATCGCCGGCACCTGCCTCGGCACGCGCGGTCCGGCCAGGACCTTCACCCCCATCGAACTCTGGGACGTGCGCCTGGCCGCGGACCGGTCCGTCGAACTCCCGGTGCCCACAGGGCACAACACGATGCTGCTGGTGCAGACCGGGCGCGTGCGCCTTGCCGGACCGAGCGAAGTGAACGCACTCGAGCTCGCGGTGCTCGGGCCCGAGCCGGGCGAGCTGCGCGTCGAGGCGGTGGCCGGCGACGCCCGACTGCTGCTGCTCGCCGGCGAACCCATCGCCGAACCCGTCGTCGGCTACGGCCCGTTCGTCATGAACACCAGGCAGGAGATCGTCACCGCGATGCGCGACTACGAGAGCGGCAGGATGGGCCGCCTCGACTGAGAGCCGCGGCGAGCACACCGCCAGACCACGATCAAAACGGGTAGCCGACGCTGAAGTGCACCACCCATTCGTCGTCGCCGGGTCGTTGGTCCGGGTTCCAGCCGGCATCGACGCGCACGGGTCCGATCGGCAGCAACAGCCGCAGCCCGGCGCCGATGGCATAGCCCAGGTTGTCGAGCGAGAAGTCCTGCACGCTGGTCCCGACGTTGCCGGCGTCGGCGAACAACCCGAGCTCGAGCGTGCGCCAGAGCGGCAGGCGCAGCTCGGCACTGAGCACGTTGCTGTACTCGCCGCCGACCGGCTCGCCGTCGACGTCCTTCGGCCCCAGCTGCGACTCGCGATACGAACGCACCGAGCTCTCGCCGCCGTTGAACCAACGCAGCTGCAGCGGCACCGCCGCCGATCCCTGGTGCGGCCACAAGGCGCTCTGTTCGGTGCGCAGCACGACGTGCACGTCGTCGAACAGCGGCACGTGGGCGACCATGCGATAGACGACGCGATCGAGGTCGACGCTCGCGCCGAACTCGGGCGCGATGCGTTCGTAGGACACGAACTCGGCGTGGCCCGACTTGGGGAACATCAGGTTGTCGCGCTGGTCGTTGCGCAGTTCGAAGAAGACCTTGCCCTCGACGAAGTCGACCAGCTGTGCCTGCGCCGGTGCCGTGAACGCCTCGGCGTCGGTGCGGTCGAGGTAGGTGTACCCGACGCGCGCCGTCACCCGGTCGAACAGCGGTCGAGCCACCGCGACGGTGCCACCGACGGCCACGTCCGTGAACGAAGGCTCCTCGCGGCGGAAGTACTCGCCGCTGACGGTCAGCGTCGCGCCCGTCGTGAACAGGTCGGGATCGGTCACCGTGAGCCCCGTCGAGTAGCCCTTCATGCTCACGCGGTTGTCGAGCGCCACGCCGCGGCCGGTGCCGAAGACGTTGTTGTCCTCGAGCCGCAGGCCGCCGCGCAGCTGCTCGTACGAACCGTAGCCGGCCAGGAATTCGATCGCGCGCGACTCGTTCTCCTCGACCTGGATCACGAGCCCCAGGCGCGACGGGTCGTCGTCGACGGGGTTCTCGTGGATCTCGACCTTGCGGAACAAGCCCAGGCGATAGAGCTTCAGCAGCGCCGAGTCGATCTTCGTGCCGTCGTAGGACTCGCCGGGTTCGACGTCGAGCTTGCCGAGGATCACCGCGTCCATCGTCTTGTCGTTGCCCGCGACGTCGACGGCCGCGATCGTCGCGCGGGCCCCGGGCTCGCCGGTCACCTCGACGCGCCAGCTGTGCGGCGAGCCATCGATCGGTGCTGCGTCCAGGTCGATGCGCGGCTTCGGGTAGCCCTTCTTGCGCAGGGCGTTGCGCAACGCAGTGCGATACCCGAACAGCGCATCGCGCGAGTAGGCCTTGCCGACCGGCGGTCCAGGCAGATCCGCACCGAGCACCGAACGGATCGCCTCGGCGATCTCGACGCCGCCGATCGTGTGTTCGACGCCTTCCTGGATCTCGATGCTCGCGGTCGCGCTGCTGCGCGCGAGGTCGACGTCGATCTGCGGCCCCACGACGGCCGCGTCGAGGAAGCCGCGTGCGCGGTAGAAGGTGCGCAGCTCCTCGGCGAGCGCGCGCACCTGGGCTTCGACGAAGATGACGCCGCCGAGCGCGAACGCGCCGGCGCGCCGGCGCGCCCACAACGCGAGCAGTTGTTGCGTCGGGAATGCGGCGTTGCCGGACAGCGTGAGGTCGACCATGATGCGCGGGCCCTCCGTGACGGCGAACAGCACGTGCACGGTGGCCGGCCACGCGGAATCCTCGGCCGGTGGCGAGTATTCGTACTCGACCTTGGCCACCGCATAGCCCTCGGTGCGGTACAGGTCCTCGAGTTCGAGCGCCGCGTCGTAGACGGCCGATTCGCGCGTCGGATCGCGCGAGAGGTCGAACATGTAGTCTTCGATGCGCCGCCGCAGCTCGGTCGAGCCGAGCCCTTCGTTGCCCTTGAACGCGACGACCACCTCGACCGGTGCCTTGCCCGAAGGGCCCGCACGATCGGCCCGGATGCTCGGCTCGAACACGCTGCAGCCGGTCAACAGCAGCAGCACGGCAGCACCGCCTGCGCCACGCCTCGTGCCGCCGGACGCGGCGCGCAGTGCCCCCGCGAGCGAGCCCCTCATTTGAACCGGAACCGAAGCACGAGGCCCATGTTGTAGTCCTCGTAGGCGTCGCGCTCGACCTGCGCCGACAGGTGGGGTGCCAGCTCGTACTCGACGAGCATGCTCTCGGTGCCGTTCTTGCTGACCTCGCGACCCGTCTCGAACGTCAGGCGGTCGAACATGCTCTCGCCGCGCTCGGTGCTGTCGCTGCCGAAGTAGGCATCGAAGACCTCCTTGGCGAGGTAGCCGCCGACGAATCGCGCCTGCCCCTCGGCTCCGCGCTGAGACAGCGTACTCGGCAGCTGGCCCGTCGTGAGCAGCACGATCAGGTCCTGCTGCGGCAGCGGCGGCACCGACGACAACTGGATCTGGGGTTGGTCGTAGCGGCCCGTGATCGTCATCGAGACCTGGAAACCGATGCGCTTGCCCTCGGCCTGCAACACGACCTCGGGGAACAGCGGCTCCGCGCGCGTGAAGGTCAACAGCCCGCTCAGGATGTGCAGGTTGGCCCCGGGAAAGCGCAGCACGCCGCGACGCATCGCCATCGTTCCCTCGATGCGCGGGCTGCTGCCCGTGCCGCGCAAGCGCGCGGCGACGTCGATCTCGGTGTCGAACACGCTCGTGCGCACCTCGAAGGGCTCGCTGGTACCGATCGCGACGTCGAACTCGAGCCGGTCGCCGATGTTCGGCGGCAGCTCCGCGAGGCGCAGACCCTCGCTGGGGGCTGCACCACCCTGTGCGCCGAAGTCGGGAACGACCGAGATGCGTCGCACGTACCTGCTGCCGCGCCCGAGCACGACCTGCCCGCCGACCGCCATCCTGGCCGGCGTGCCCGACGCCGTCACCGCGATGCTGGCGCGCACCTTGGCGCCCTCGCCGCGATAGAGCAACAGGTCCTCGCCATGGACCTGCAGCTGCAGTCTCGCGTTCTCGAACGAATCGGCGAGCGTGCCCTCGGTCGGGGACAGCGTGCCCTCGGCCGAGAATCGCCCGGCGCCGAGCGAGCCGGTCAACGATCGCAACGTCAACACGTGCTGATCGGCCACGAGTTCGGCCGCGAGGTGTTCGAGCCGGGGCAGATTCGCGGCCTTCACCTCGCCGTCGCGCAGCGACAACCGTGCGCTCTGCAGGGCGGACGGTCCGAACGCACCGAGCGTACCATCGAGCGCGACCTCGCCGCTGAGCAGACCGCGCAGCGACCCCAGACCGAGCATTGCGATCGGCATCCTGTCGAGCGAGTACTCTCGAAGACCGATCGTGCCCGCGAGCGTGATCTCGTCCGCGGTGAACGATCCCGCGAGCAGGTCGGAGCGACGCAGGTTGGAACGCAGCGCGATCGCGACTTCGCCGCCGCCGATCGACAGCACGGTCGGTTCGAGCGTCGTGCCGGTGTCGTCGCAGCGGACCCTCGCCGTGAGCTCGACCGCGGAGTCGAGGCCGGTTCCGGGCGTCGCCTGCGTTTCGAGCCGAGCCGAGATGCGGGCCTCGCACAGCAGTTCGCCGGGCGCCGAATCGTTCGCACGTGCGGTCAGTCGGCAGTCCGCCCCCGTCACGGTCGGCACCCCGTCGCCGCGCAGTTCCCCATCGGCCAAGGTCAACTCCACGTCGGGCGTGAACTGCCGCGTGGTGCCGCCGGCACGAACATGGCCTGTGACGCGGCCGGCCAGCGCGAGCGGCGCGAGCCAGCTCGTCGGCAGCCGGGTCAGGTCGAACTCGTCGAGGTCGATCGAGACCTGGAGCGGGGTGTCGGCGAGGTCGGTCGGGCTCCCGATCGCGGCCGCGACCCCGCCGGCGGCGAGGAACTGGCCGCGCGCCCGGCCCGGCCCCACCGTGAGTTCGAACGGAGCCAGCGCGACCGAACCAGCCTCGATGCGCAGCGTGCCGTCGAACGCGAGCGGCAGGTCGTCGGCGCGACTCGCCGGTCGCCTTGCCTCGACGTGCAGCGCGAGCGCGCCTGACTCGAGCACGGCCAGCTGCGAAGCGCCCGCCCAGTGCACGGGCAACGTGCCCTGCCCGTCGATCGACAGTCCGACCGGCGACTCGGGCGCGGTGTGCACACGCAGCGCGCCGATCGTGATGCCGTTCGCATCGTGTCGCGCCTCGAGCTGCAGCGCGACGTTGCCCTGCGGTGCGGATCCCAGACCTTCGGCGGCGAAGACCTTCGCCAGCATCGCGCACGGTTCCGGGCTTTCGATCGCGATCTTGGCGACCAGCGAGTCGGGATCGATCGTGCCATCGCGCAGGCGGCAGCCGGCATCGAGATCGAGCCGGGTCGCCCCGCCGGGCCCGAGCGCGGCGATGCGCACATCCTCGACGTGCAGGCCCTCGACGGACAACGCGGCCGGGCTGGCCCGCAACCGCCCAACCATGCGTGAACACGATCCGAGGTCCGTGCGGCACTCGCCGAGATCGAGCCGAGCCTCGAGTTGCGGTTGGTCCAGGCTGCCGGTCACCGTGCCCGCGACCGCGCCCGACAGCGTGGTTCCGGCAGCGGCCGAGAGCGGCACGCCGAAGTCGGTCAGCGCCAGGCGGAAGCTCAACGAGCCCTGCGCCGCGCGCCAATCGGGCGCGGCGAGCGGGAACGTGCCCCGTTCGAGCACGAGGCGCATGCCGCGCGACGTCACCTCGGATGCCTCGAGTTGCAGGGCACCCGACGCGAACGTTCCCGCGAGTCGACCGCGGATCGGCATCAGCGCGCGCACCGGCTCGGGCAGGAGGTCCACGTGCGCCGAGAGATCGTCGATGCGCACGGCGAACCTGCCGGCCACCTCGTGCAGCGAGAGCGATCCGGCCGCGACGGGATCGGGCAGGTTCAGCTCACGCAGCTCGACCGACAGGCCCGGCAGGTCGATCGTGGCGCTGTCGACGTACAGGTGCGCGTCGTGATACGACGCGACGATGTGGCTCCGGTCGAGGCGCCGGTGCTCGTGCACGAGGTCGCTGAGATCGATCTGGGCCTCGAGCCGGAGCGGTGCGATCGACGCCTGCACCGCGGCGTGCAGCTTGCCCTCGCGCACGCCGGATCGCAGACCGAACTGGTCGAGCAGGGCACCGGGGTCGACCAGGTCGAGTCGCGCCCGCGCGGTGCCGCCCGAGGTCGGGGCCGCCGGCACGCCCGCCTGCACGTCCACGTCCGCGTAGTGCAGTTCCAGGTCGCGTGCACCGGAGCCGGGGCGCAGCGCGCAGTCGAACGGCGCCTGCCGCTCACCGTCGGGCAGCAGGACGCGCAGCCGTTCGATGCGCACGCGCGCCCCGTCGGGGAACAGGCGCAACAGCGGCTCGTACGCAGCGAAGTCGAACGCGGCCTCGCCGGCGCCGGCGGGTTCGCTCGCGGCGCCGGGCCGCACGTCGACTTCGACGAACGCGGCCTCGACCGTCGCCTGCCGCAAGCCCGCCAGGTCGCCGCCGAGCAGGGCCGGCAAGGAGACGCGAGCCTGCAGTCGCGCGCCGCGCAGCTCCCGCAGCGGCGGCGCGGCACCCTCGACGTCGAGGTCCCTGACGTCGAGGGTGCGCAGCCAGTCACCGTCGATGGCGCCGATCGAGACGCGCTGGGCGCCGAGTTCGGCGGCGAGCACGGCCTCGAGCTGCGATCGCAGCATCGGAGCCAGCAGCTCCCGGCGGAAGAACCAGAGCACGACCAGCAACACGGCCAGCACGAGCAGGGTCCACAACAGCACGCGCACTGCACGGGCCACGAAGCGCACGAACCGTGAACGCTTCGGCCTGGCGGCGGCGCCGCTCATCGAGGCGCGCGACGGCGAGCCATCGTTCGCGCGGGCCGCACCGGTGTCGCGGGGGTCTGTTCCGTCGGCATTCGACTCGCAATGTACACGGGGTCGCAGCGATGGCCAGGATCCATCGAGGCGGCACAGACGCCGATCCCGGCCGCACGGTCAGCTCGATTCGCGCGGCGCGTCCTTGCTGCCCACGATCGTGAGGTTCATGCCGATCTGCACCGACACCGCCTTGCCGTCGACCGCGATCACCGTCTTGCCGTTCAGGTACCAACCGAACGAGCCGGTCGAGAACGCCTTGACCTCCGCCAGCATCTCCTGGCCATTGATGCTGACCCTCAATGGCTCGGCCTTGGCCAGGAACTGTGCTTGGGACAGCGGGCAGGTCGACTTCGTCATGTGCTCATGCTCACGGGCAGACGGCCGCTTGCAAGCGCTTTCGCGCCGGCGCCGCCGCCCGCGGCGCGGCGACGAAAGGCGGCTCAGGGCCTTCCCTCGCGAGCAGCCGGCCAACAAGATCCTGGCATGAGCCCCGGGGCGGATCCCCTCGCTGCGACCGCGATGCTGCGCCGCCACCTCGGCCGCGTGCTGGCCCCGACGTCCGGTGCCCTCTGCACGGCGATCCATCCGGCCGACGAGATGCTGACCTACCCGATGCAGGTGCTCGGGCGCAGCGCGCACGACGCGGTGCTCGAGTACTTCCAGGTCGGCCACGCCACGTTCTCGCTGTTGACGCAGGTGCTCGAGTGGCTCAGCACGAGCTGGCCGCGGCTCGGCAACCTGCTCGACTTCGCCGCGGGCTACGGTCGGGTCGCGCGGTTCCTGGCCACGTCCGGCTGCGCACAGGTGACCGTGTCGGACATCCTGCCCGGTGCCGTCGAGTTCCAGGCCGAGGTGCTCGGCGTGCGGGGCTTGCCGTCGAACGCCAGCCCGGACCGCGCGGACCTGCGCGGCCCCTACGAGTTCATCTCCGTGATCTCGCTGTTCAGCCACCTGCCCGAGGCGACGTTCGCCGGTTGGCTGCGCCGGCTCACCGGCGCGCTGGCGCCCGGTGGCACGATGGTGTTCACGACGCACGGCGAGCTGGCATTCGCGCGCGAGGCAGGCACCGGGCTGCGCAGCAACGGGCTGGTCTTCCACGCGGCCAGCGAATCGGCGCAACTCGATCGCTCGTCGTACGGCACGACCTTCGTGCATCCGGACCACGTGCGCCGCCTGATCGCCGGACTGCCGCACGCGTCGCTGCTGGCGATGGTGCCCCACGGCCTCAACGAACATCAGGACGTGTACGTCGTCGGGCGCGACCGCCCGGCACCGGACGTCCCGCTGCGCCTCTCGCCGCCGCCGAAGGTCCACGTCGACGAGGCCGAACGGCGCGCCGACGGCACGCTGCACGCTGCTGGCTGGGCACTGGACGGATGGGGCAGGGAACCGGTGGCGTCGGTGCGCCTGTTCGCCGCCGAGCGATCGCTGGGCCCGGCGCGGCTCGGCGGGTCGCGACCCGATCTCGCGCGCGTGTTCGGCTCGGCCCGGGCAGGCGAGGGCGGCTGGTCTTCGGGCTCGCACGAGCCGGTCGCGCCGGCCGACTGGCTGACCGCGCTCGCCGTAGATGCCGGCGGCCGGCGCGGCTTCGCCTGCCGTGCCCTCTCTCGGCCGGCGGCGACGCCGCACGCCGAACGGGGCGCACGATGAGCACGACGTTGTTGGTCGCCTCGGCCGGCGGCCACCTCGCCGAGTTGCACCGGCTGCGCCAGCGACTGCCCGGAGCCGCAGAGATCGCGTGGATCACCACCGAACACTCCCACTCGCGGTCCCTGCTCGCGCACGAGAACGCGCTGTTCCTGCCGCACTCGCCGTCGCGCAGCGTGCGCGCGGCGCTGCGCAACCTGCGTCTGACTCGCGCCACGCTGAAGAGCCTGCGGCCCACGCGTGTCGTCAGCAACGGCGCCAGCATCGCGGTGCCGATCCTCGCGCAAGCCGCGTGGCGCGGCATCCCGGCCCACTACATCGAGAGCGCGGCGCGCGTCGTCGGACCGTCGATGACCGGCAAGCTGCTGCAACACGTGCCCGGCGTGCGCACCTACACGCAATGGCCCGGCTGGGCGTCGCGGCGCTGGCGCTTCGCCGGCTCGGTCATGGACGGATGGGAGGCGTGCACCGAAGCTCGCAGCGCGCCGATCCGCCGCGTCGTGGTCACGGTCGGCACGGAGTCCTGGCCGTTCCGTGCGCTGTTCGAACACGTGCGACGCTGCCTGCCCGCCGGGGTCGATGTGCTCTGGCAGTGCGGCTGCACACCGGTGCAGGACCTGGGCCTGACCGGTGTGGCCTCGTTGCCGGCCCATGAGCTCGAGCGCGCGATCGGCGAAGCCGATCTCGTCATCGCCCACTCGGGCGTCGGTTCGGCGCTGGCCGCCATCGACAAGGGCAAGGCGCCGGTGCTGCTGCCTCGACGCACAGCGCGCGGCGAGGCGGTCGACGACCACCAGGCCCAGATCGGTCGCGAGCTCGCGCTCCGGAACCTCGCCGTCTTCTGCGAGGTAGAGGAACTCACGCCGAACCACCTCGAGCGCGCCGCAGCGACCGCGGTCCGGCGGCGCGCGCAGGTGCCGCCGCTCGACCTCGCCTAGCCGAGGTACTGCCCGATCAACAAGTGCAGGCGTCGCGCCGCGTCGGCCGTGATGGCGCCGCGCTGCGTGATGAGCGCATGCTGCATGGAGCCCGCCGCGCTGATCGCCGGGGCCTCGGCGATCGCACGGGCCAGATCGACGACGACCGCGCGCGCCAGGTCGGCGTTCTGTCGCAGCACCTCGAGCACGGCGGCCACGTCGACGTCGGCCTCGGTGTCGTGCCAGCTGTCGTAGTCCGTGACCAGAGCGATCGTGGAGTAGGCGATCTCCGCCTCTCGCGCGAGCTTGGCCTCCTGCAGGTTCGTCATGCCGATCACGTCGACTCCCCAGCTGCGATACAGCCGCGACTCGGCGCGCGTGCTGAACAGCGGGCCCTCCATGCACAGGTAGATGCCGCCGTCGTGCGCCACGGCCCCGGCCTTGCGCGCCGCGTGCAGCGCGAGCTGGCGCAGCGGCTCCCACACCGGATCCGCGAAGTGCGCATGCGCCACACAACCGTCGCCGAAGAACGTCGACTCGACCGTGCGGCCGCGCGTGCGGTCGATGAACTGGTCGACGAGCACGAGGTGGCCGGGTCGCACGTCCTCGCGCATCGAACCGACGGCCGAGATGCCGACGACGCAACCCATCTCGAGCTGCTTCATCGCGTGCATGTTGGCGCGGAAAGGCAACTCGTGCGGAGCCAGGCGGTGGCCCCTTCCGTGTCGCGGCAGGAACGCCATGCGCACGCCGAACATCGTGCCCGTGACGATCACGTCGCTCGGCGAACCGAACGGCGTCTCGACGGCGACCTCCTGCCGATTCTCAAGGCCGGGCAGGTCGTAGATGCCCGAGCCGCCGATGATGCCAAACGTTCTCGCTGTCATGGTCCGTCCTCGTCGCCGCTGAAGTCCTCGTCGAGCCGCTGCCGGGCCCCGGCGCGCTGCGCCCTGGGTTGCACGGGCTCGCGCACCTCCTCGACCGGTTGTGAGTACCAGCTCGGCGCGAACAAGCGCTTGACCATCATCGTCGCGTACGCACCGCGAGGCAGCGAGAAGCTCAAGGTGGCCATGACCTTGCCCGCGTTCATGGCGTCGGGCTCGATACGCACGTCGGCCAGGTCGGCCGGTTTGATCAACACGTCGCGCGGCTCTTCCTTCCAGATCATGCCGGGCACCTCGTTCTGCGCGAAGCTCTGCCGCGTCAGGCCGGCCTGCTGCATCTCCTCGATCATGACGCGCCGGAACGGCTCGCTGCCGCCGTCACCTTCCGGTCCGAACAACGGTGTGCGCATCGCGCGCAGCTTCTCCTCGCGATCGGGCGACAGGTACTTCCAGGCGAGCAGGTCGCCGGCCAACGTCGAGATGCGCAGCCGCTGCGCCGACAGCACACCAGCGCGCAGCAGCCGGCTGACGGCTCGATTCCACAGGAACGACTGGTACGCGAACGCGTGGATGACGCGCTGGCGCAGCGGCACGAACTCGAGCGCGCCGCGGAAGTCGTCCGGGTAGGCGGTCAGGTGCGCGAACAGCGGTTCGTAGGCGGGTCCGCGCGCGATGCGCGAGCACGCCTCCCAGTCGCCCCAACGCAGCTGCAGCGTGCGCTTCAACTTCACGTCGCCCGTGATGGCCACGGGCGATGGTTCGGCGATCAGCTGCTGCAGCGCACGTTCGTGGTCGCCGAGCAACACGCTGCGCATCGGGAAGCCCTGGCCATGTCGCAGGGAGCCGAAGCGCTGGTCGTCGAAGTAGTTCGGAAACCCTGTCTTCAGCAGCGACGGCAGGCTGCGGCGCAGCTGCGCCGCCTTCGCCGGCAGCAGGTCGCGCACGACGATCACGAACGCATTGCCGCGGCTCTGCCGGCTCGTGATCGGTCGATCGGTCGTGCCGACGGGGTGCACGCGCAGGTTCGGCAGGCGCAGCTCGACCGCACGGCGTTCGATCGTGAGGAACTGCTCGGTGATGGCCTGTCGGTCCTTGAGCCCGGCATAGGCGATCGCGCTGCGGTCGACGTTGCCGTCGCGCACGAGCAGCGCCAGGGCTTCGGGCGTCGACAGCTTCTCCTTGTGCAGCGCGTGCACCACGAAGCTGCCGGTCGGCACCTCGGCCCACTCGAGCAGTTCGCGCACGCGGAAGTCCTCGGGAATCGTCTTGAGTCGCACGGTCATCTCCGACGTTCGTCGAAGCCTTCGATTTTCTGCAGCACCATGGCCAGGTCGGCCGGCAGCGTCGACTCGGCCGCAACCGCCGCGCCATCGAGATCGACGAAGCCGATGCGCTCGCAGTGCAGGAACATGCGGTCCACGAGCGGCCGCTCGGTCGCGCCGACCTGCAACTTGTAGCCGCTCTTGAGGCTCGAAAGCAGCAGGCGTTCGCCGCCGTAGTCGAGATCGCCGACGATCGGATGGCCGACCGACTGCAGGTGCACTCGCAGCTGGTGCCCGCGCCCCGTCGCCGGCAGCAGTTCGAGCAGCGCATGCCGCCGGAAGGCCCGCCGCCGGATCACGTCGGTGTGCGCGGACCGGAACCCCGACGTGCGCTCGTCACCGGTCACCACCTTGCCGGGACGGCGGCGATCGGGACCGATGCCGGCGTCGATCGCGAACGACTCGCGATGCGGCACGCCGTGCACGAGTGCGACGTAGGTCTTGCGCACGAGGCGGCGGCGAAACTGCTCGTCGAAGTGCTGTGCCGCGCGCACGCCCTTGGCGAGCACCAGGCAACCGGACGTGTCGCGATCCAGGCGATGCACGATGCGCAGGTCCGCGGCGGGACGAAGGTCGGCGAGCAGGCCGTGCACGCCGCGCTCGCGACCGCTGCGATCCGGCACGGTCGGCAGGCCGGCCGGTTTGGCGACGACGAGCGTGTGCGCCGACTCGAACAGCACCTCCGGCAGCGGCGGCGCCGCCGCGGACCGCACGTTCGTGCTCGCCGGCGCGGGCGTCGGGACCTGGACGACGTCGCCGGCGCGCAGCCTCCTGCTGGCCAGCCAGACCTCGCCGTTCACGCGCACCCGACCGGCCGACACGAGACGGCGCAGCTGCAGCCGGTGCACGTTCGGCAGCGCCCGCTCGAGGAAGGCCGAGAGCTGGATTCCCGTCACGGCGGCTTCGACCACCAACACTGGATCCGAATGAGCCACCAAGGGCGGAGCAGGATACGGACCGGGCAGGTGCACTCAAGCCCCCCGTCCCGTCCCAGAGCAGACCCATTCTCGGGAATCTGTCTCAGTTCTGGGACTCCGCCGACCGAATCGTGGCTTCGTGAGGCCAAACAGCCACGAGCCGTGCCGTATGGGCACACAAACGACCCGGCACGGCAGTTGCCTATCCCATGGCGTGCAAGCGTCCTCTCGCCACCTGCCCGCCGGAATGGTACCCAGACCACGGTGGTGTGGCGCGCGAGGGGGAGCAGAGAGTTGTGCACTACCGAATGCGCTGGCGGGATCGGTTGGCGAGACCCTTCCGTGGGCGTTGGGGGTCGCAGTTCGTGCGGCGAGACACCTTCGGGTTTCGACCCGAATGCCAAGAGCGAGCAATGAGCGAGGTTCTGCTTGAGGAAGTAGCGCGCGAACTGTGAACCCATGGGGGTAACACCCCATTCCGCCGCCCGGCATCCCTGCCGGGCGGCGTTTTTTTGCCCCTGCTGCTCCGGCCGGGCCAAGCCGTTCGTCGCGAACTGCCGATGACACCGCCATGCGGTGTTCGGTGGTGATCCCCTGCCACAACGGGTCCGAGCTGACGCGAGCCTGCGTCGAGAGTCTGCTGCTGCAGTCGGCCTTCCGACCGCGCGAGATCCTGCTCGTCGACAACGCCAGCACCGACGACACGCGCGGCCTCTCGGCGATGCACGACACCGTTCGCGTGATCGAGCAGCCCGCGAACCTCGGCTTCGCGGGCGGAGTCAATGCCGGCCTGCGGGCCGCGACGCAGCCGTTCGTGCTCGTGCTCAACAACGACACGCTCGCAGCTGCCAATCTGCTGCGGGAACTCCACGCCGCACTGACTTCGGACGAACGCATCGGTGCTGCCGCGCCGGTCAGCAACCACGTCAAGGGTGAGGCCCTGCTCGCCATCGGCCAGGGCGGGCGCAGTGCGGACCAGCGCGCTGCAGTCGCGGCGCAGCTGCAGCACGAGGCTGCGCCGATCCAGGATGTCGGCACGCTCGCCGGACTCTGCCTGCTCGTGCGCCGCGCCACGCTCGACGAGATCGGCCCGTTCGACGAGCGGTTCGGCCACGGCAACTTCGAGGACGACGACTTCTGCCTGCGCCTGCGCCTCGCCGGCTACCGGCTCGTCATCGCGCGGCGCGCGTTCCTGCACCACGAAGGGCATGCGACGTTCCGCGCCCTCGGCCTCGATCTCGGCGAACAGATCGCGAAACGCCGCCTCCAGTACGAAGCGAAGTGGCGCACCGACGCGGCTGGTCGCGCGGCGATCGCCGCGCTGCGCGGCGAACTGGCCGCTGCGGCCGTGGCCGCGGCCGCCGCACTGCGAGCGTGGCCGAAGTGGCCCGACGCGGACTGGCACCTCGCGCGCTGGCACCGATCGCGCGGCGAACCTGCCGCGGCGCTGCCGTGCCTGATCGCATTCTTGCGCAGCTGCCCGGCGCATGCCGAAGCCGCCATCGAACTCGGCTGCACGCTGCTCGCGCTCGGCCGCACGCATGACGCGCATCGACAATTCGCCACGGCGCTGCGCACGTGCCACGTCACGGCCGCACAACAGGCGAAGATGCTGCTGCGGCTCGGTGAGCACGCCTACCGCGCCGGACGACCCGGGGAAGCAGCCGACGACTTCCGCCTCGCGGTGCAGCTGGCCCCCGAGCAGGGCTGTCTGCACAACTGGCTCGGCCTGTGCCTGCTGGCCGACGGCGACCACCGGGCCGCAGCGGCCGCATTCGAGAAGGCTGCCGCGCTGGGGTTCGCGCTGGCGCACAGCAACCTCGGCATCTGCTGGCACCACCTCGGCCAGAAGGCGGCGGCGACGGCGAGCTTCGCGCGGGCCTGCGAGCTGCTGCCGGACGACGCCACGGCGCGCGCGAACCTGGCCCTGGTCACGGCCGGCGGCTGACGAGTCAGCCCGGCAGCGCAACGCCGGCGCCGGCCAGACCCGCGATCTCGCCGGCCCGCGCGTCCGCCAACAACTCGTCGACGATCTGCACCAGTGCACGCGCCGGCACCCACCCGACCGCAGCCCGCAGGCGATCGAGGCTCGGCAGTCGGCGAGGGGGATCGACGAACCCCGACGGGAACACCTCGGCGAACGGCACCTGCTGGATCACCGACTCGCTGTGGGCTCGCTGCCGCACCAGGGCGGCGAGGCCGGCGACGGTCGTCTCGACGGCGCTGCCGACGTTGAAGACCCGCCCAGCGGCGCCCGGGCATTCCGCGAGGTCGGCTAGCGCCCGCACGACCTCTTCGACGTGCGCGAAGCAGCGGGTCTGGTCGCCGCTGCCATAGACGGTGATCGGCTCGCCGCGCACCGCCTGGCGTACGAAGCGGGGCAGCACCATGCCGTGGTCGCCGGACTGGCGCGGCCCGACCGTGTTGAACAGCCGGGCGACGACCACGGGCAGGCCGATCTGCGCCGCGTGCCCGAACGCGAGCCACTCACCCATCGCCTTGGCGCACGCATAGCCGCCGCGCAGCCCCTCGGTCGCGCCCGGTCGCACGGGATCCTGTTCGCGGAACGGCACGGGGCCGTCCCCGTAGACCTCCGAACTCGACGTGAGCAGCAGCGGCACGCGCGCGGCGGCGGCGGCCGCGGCGACCACCTCGGTGCAGCGCAGGTTGCGCTGCATGACGTCGAGCGGCTCGTCGGCGAGACGCCGGACGCCGACCACGCCGGCCAGATGGAAGACGATGTCCGCCTGCGCGCAGGCCCGCGCCGCGACTGCCGGCTCGGCGACCGAGGCGACCGTGACCTGCAGGGCAGGGTGGCCGGCGACGGCGGCCAGATTCGCGAGGCGGCCGGTCGACAGGTCGTCGACGACGTGCACGCGATCGCCGCGCCGCAGCAACTCCTCGGCCAGGTGCGAGCCGATGAAGCCGGCGCCACCCGTGACGACCGCACGAACCGGTGCGTGCGCGCGCCTCGTCACCAAGGGGGCCCCAAGCCCCCGCGGTGTCGGCTTCGATGGTTCTTCACCGGGGGGCGCGGTTCGTGGCATCAACGGTCCTGGCAGGTCGCGGCGCGAAGGGCGCCAGCGTCGTCGACGCCGCAGTTCGCGTCCACGCTGAGCCTCGCATTCCTTGTCGGGCCTGCGACTCCGCCTGCGACCGTACTATTCCCGGCCCTTGCCCTTGCGCAGCTCCTCGAGCTGGCGACGGAGATCCGCGAGCTCGGCGCGCAGGGCGGCCAGCTCCGCCTCGAGATCGACCTCCTGGGCGGCAGGTTCGGGTTTCCGTTCGGCGGGAGCAGCCTCCCGAGCGCGCAGGCGCCGGGGCTCGACCTTGGCGGCGGCGAGCGGGGCGACTTCGACCTCGTCCCGCGGGCCGGCCGCGGGACGCTCGCCGAGCATAACCGTGACGGAACGTACGCCTTCGGCGTCGCGCAGACCGACGGCGACCTTGCGGCCGGGCTTCGCACCCTGCAGGAAGCGGTCGAGGTCGTCGAGCGTCTTCACCTGGTGATCCCCGAGGCTCGTGATCACGGTGCCTTCGCTGGCATGCAGGGCCTTGGCTGGCCCATCGGGAAGGACCCGATCGACGACGACGCCGTCGTCGGTCTCTCGCACGCTGAGCCCGAGGTAGGCGCGCTTGGGCTGCGACGGCGCGGCCGGGGCCGCTTCGGCAGCCGGCGCCGCCGGCTTGCCACCGCGTTCGGCGTGCTCGGGTGCAGCCGGCTCGGCGACGCCAACCGTCTCGGGGCGCTTGCCGAGCTTGACGACCACGGTGCGTTCCTTGCCGTCGCGACGCAGCTTGATGCTGACCCGATCGCCGGCCTGGCCGGCCTGGATCGCCGCGACGAATGCATCGCGCGTCGCCGTCTCCTTGTCCCCCACGGCGAGGAAGACGTCGCCGACCTGCAACCCGGCCTTGGCCGCTGGTGAGTCGGGAATCACTTCCGTGACGACGGCCTCGTCGCGTTCCCCGTCGAGAAAGACGCCGAGCCAACCATCGGCCGGCGGTGCCAGCAGCAGCAGAGAGAACAGCGATACCGGAAGTGCATGCATGAGGAACTCCTTGCCAAGTGCGGAACGTCGACGGTGGGCCACCCCGACCGCGGCACAGAAGTGCCTACGATCGAGCTGCCGCGCAACGTAGCGAACATCCCAACATTCCGGGATCGCCAAACCGGGAGGCCGCACTTGACCGGTCAAAACGCGTTCCCTACAACCTTTGCCCTGCATCGGCCCCCTTCGTCTAGCGGCCTAGGATTCGTGATTCTCAGTCATGCGACAGGGGTTCAAATCCCCTAGGGGGTACCAGTCGCCCGGCAGGCGCGTCCTGCCGGGCGGTCTTTCCCGCTCGAGGCGCAGCCGGAGCCGCCTGAATCCCCGACGCCGCAACGCGGCGTCGCCTTGGCAACGGAATGGGTTGAGCGGAATGAGCTGAGCTGATCATGGTCTGGTTGCGCCGCGAAGACCACGAAGACCGCGAACTGCACTGGCTCAGCCCCTGGGCGACGCCGAGCCGCAGCGCCGGCGGCCGTCGGCTTCCGGAACCCGAGGACCCGCTGCGCACGGCGTTCCAGCGCGACCGCGACCGCATCCTGCACGCGACCGCGTTCCGCCGGCTGCAGCACAAGACGCAGGTGCTCGCGGCTTTCGAGGGGGACCACTTCCGCAGCCGCATGACGCACACGCTCGAGGTCGCACAGATGGCGCGCAGCGTCGCCCGCGCGCTGCGCTGCAACGACGACCTCGCCGAGGCGATCGCGCTGGCGCACGACCTGGGCCACCCACCGTTCGGTCACGTCGGCGAAGAAGCGCTCGACGAAGCGATGCAGGGGAACGGCGGGTTCCGGCACAACGCCCAGGGCGCCCGCATCGTCGACTACCTCGAAGACCGCTACGGCCACGGCCACGGTCTGAACCTGACCGCGGCCCTGCGACGCAGCCTGCTCAAGGGGCGCATCCCCGACGGCTTCCCGCTGAGCGCCGACCTGCTGCCCAAACGCCCGGTGCCGCTCGAAGCGCACCTGGTCGACCTCTGCGACAAGATCGCCTATCTGAGCCACGACCTCGACGACGGCTTGCGCGCGGGCCTGTTCACGGAGACCGACGCCGGCGAACTGCGCCTGTGGCAGCAGGCCCGCCAGTCCGCTTCGAGTGCCAACCGGCAGCGGGTCGTCAGCGAGATCGTGTCGCTGCTCATCCACGACCTGGTCGAGACGGCCGACGCCGCGATCGCGCCCGCACCGTCGGGCGGCCCGCCGCCGCGCCCGCAGCACAGCTCGAGCATGACGGTGGCGGCCCAGGAACTGCTCGACTTCCTGCGGCAGCGCTTCTACCGGTCTCCGAGCGTGTTGGCGGTCATGAACGACGGTGCGGCGCGCATCCGACGCCTGTTCGAGAGCCTGCTCGCCGACCCGAGCCAGTTGCCCGAAGGCGCGCAGCGGCGCATGGTGCACGACGGTCGCGAGCGCACGGTCTGCGACTACATCGCGGGCATGACCGATCGCTTCCTGCACCGCATGACGGCCAGTTGAGTGCTGGCAACGCCGCGAAGACGCACGCGGGTCCGGTTGCCCGGACCCGCGCACAGGTGGTTACCCCGCAAGGATTTGAACCTTGACAAACAGGACCAGAACCTGTTGTGCTACCGTTACACCACGGGGCATCACAAACCGTTGGCAGGAAAGATCATGACGCGGCCGAACCGCCGCGCACGGCCCCGTTCGGAAGCGTCCTTGGTTACCCCGCCTGGACTCGAACCAGGAACCAACAGTACCAAAAACTGCTGTGCTACCGATTACACCACGGGGTAGTGGGGCGCGGGAATGTAGCAAGTGCAGGGGGGAAGTCTACGACTTCCTGGCCGGCCGCGCTGGCCCCGACGGCGCCCGGCGCACCCGGCCCGCTCACCGTGCGAGGTGCGCCGAATAGTTGACGGGTGCGTGGTCGGCGAGCGCCTCGTGCGGATCGAACCACCGGCGCTCGCGCAGCGAACGCTCCACCGCGGCGAGTTCTCCGGGCGACGGGTCCTCGTGCACGCTGCCGTCGGCGGCGATGTGGTGCAGCACCCCGCCGTGGGTGTAGCCCATGCGGCGCGGCGGCACGGTGGGCACGATGTCGCGGTTGTTCACGACCCGGTGCAATGGACACCGCAGCGTGCGCCAGAACGCTGCATCGCCGACGCGGGGCGCGCCGAACGTGTAGGCCGCGACGAACGCACCCAACGCGGCGGCCAGCGTGGCCAGGGCACCGCCGAGGCTGTGGCCCGTGACGTAGGTGGGCAGGCCGAGTCGTCGGAGCTCTTCCTCCACCTCGTCCCAGACGCTCGCCAGGCCGCGCGCGAAGCCGTCGTGCACGCGGCCCCCGTGTGGCCACTCGGCGGGGGCCACGCGCAGGTTCGTCAACCAGTCGCGCAGGTCCGTGGTGCCCCGGAACACGAGCACGCCGACCCCGTCGCCGACCACGAGTGCGCCCTGCGTGCTGCCCTTGTCGAAGAACCGCACCTCGCCGAGCCCTGCGCGCGCGAAGAACGCCGCGCGGCCGTCTCGCCGGTAGATCGTGCGCGAGATCTCGCTGCACCACCACGCGTGTCCGGGATCCCACTCGGCCACGGCTGGCGCGAGCGCCGGCCGGCTGCCTCGACCCGCGAAGAAGTCCGTCGCCTTGCCCGGATCGAGAACGGCCTCCCAGCGGCTGTCGTGTGCCATCGCACGCGGCATTCTGCCGGCCGCGGCTGGGCCGCTGCGAGCTGATTCGTCGGTTCCCGCAGTTCGTCGGCGGCCGTCGTGGGAGCCGCCGACCATGGGTGCGATCGCCGTGCGAGGGCGCTCACCGCTCGGCGCGACCGGGCGCTCACGCCACGGACTTCCCTCGCTTTCCACCATCCATCGCTCAGGGTCGAGCGTCTGAGGCTGCGGCGCTTCCGGCAACGGGCAGCGCGGGCCGGCACATGGCGAGAACTTCCCCCGCTCGTCTGCGTTGGGCGCCGGCTCTTCCAACAGAGGACACGGAACATGAGATACTCGCGGTTTGCATGGGGCGCGCTCGCGGCGCTGGGAGCGATCTACCTTTCCTGCCGGACCGGCGCCGCGCCGAGCGGGACGACGCCGAGGGCCGGGCCGGCCATCGAGGCCACCGCCGCGAAGAGCAGTGGGCCCGACGACGCGGCGGCGACGCAGATCGCCCGACACGTCGAGGCGCCTCTGCCCGAGCACGTGCACAAGGCCCTCGACTGGCTCGCCGGCGCCCAACAGGAGGACGGCGGTTGGGGTGCGGGCAGCAGTGCGCGCCAGGATGTGCGCGATGCGCACGCGGTGCCGACCGATCCGGCCACGACCGCCGTCGCCGCGATCGCGCTGCTGCGCGCGGGCAACGGGCTCGAGCGCGGCGACTACGCGCAGTCGCTGCAGCGCGCGACGGATTACATGCTGCGCGCCGTGGAGACGGCGAAGGTCGAGGGCCCACAGATCACCGAGCTGACCGGCACACAGCCGCAAGCGAAGATGGGGCAGAACGTCGACACCGCGCTCTGTGCGCAGTACCTCGCGCGCCTGCTGCAGGAGCTCCCGAACGAGTCCGCGTTGCGGCCGCGCGTGGCGAAGGCGCTCGACAAGTGCGTGCGCAAGATCGAGTCGTCGCAGAGCGCGGACGGCAGTCAGGCGGCCGGCGGCTGGGCGCCGGTCCTGCAATCCGCGCAGGGTAGCACCGCGCTCGAACTGGCCCAGCTCGCGGGACGGCCGATCGACGGGCAGAAGCTCGCCCAGGCGCGGGCCTACCAGCGCCGGCAGGTGGACGCCGCAGGCACGAGCCCGGCGGCGGCCGGCGGTCCGGCCGTTGCCGGTGTCTCCGTGTCCGGCGTGCGCCGCGATGCGGCGGCGGGGGTCGCGCTCTACGCATCTGCAGCCAACATGCGCGGCGTGGTCGCCGATGCCAAGGTCGCCGAGCAGATGGTCGAGACGGCGAAGCGGGAAGGTCGCCTGGACAAGGGCGCGAAGGTCGACGCCGGCACGCTCGAGCAGATCGGCGTCGAACCACCGCAGGCCGCGATGCTCGAGCAGTCGTACACGATGAACGTCGCAGCCAAGGTGCGCGCGTTCGACGAGGACGTGCTGCAGGGCTTCGGCAACAACGGCGGCGAGGAGTTCTTGAGCTACCAGATGAAGGCCGAGTCGCTGGTCATCGACGGCGGCGACGAGTGGGCCAGCTGGATCGGCAAGATCAGCGAACGCCTGGCCAAGGTGCAGAACCAGGACGGCAGCTGGAGCGGCCACCACTGCATCACGAGCCCGTCGTTCTGCACCGCGACCGCGATCAGCTGCCTCTGCGCCGAGGCCGACGTCGAGTGGCTGCGCAAGGCGGTCCAGGTGGCCGCCAAATGAGGTGCCCGGTCGTCGCGCTCGCGCTGCTGCTGCTCGCCGACTGCGGCGAGACCGCGCCGCGCGAGCAGGCGGTGGCCTGGCTCTGCGCGCAGCAGCGGCCGGACGGCTCGTTCCGCAGCGCGCAGTACGCGGTGCTGCGTTCGGGCCAGGCCATGACGCCGTTCGTGCTGCACGCGCTGCTCGGCAACGGCGCCGCACCGGACACGGTCGTCGAGCGCGCGCTCGCCTTCTTGCGCGAGTCGATCGGCGACGATGGCGCCATCGGCTATGCCGACCCCGAACTGCTCGAGTATCCGGTCTACGCGACGTCGCTCGCGATCCTCGTGCTCGTGCGCGTCGCAGACCCGGCCGACCGGGAGCGCATCGACCGCATGGCGTTCTGGCTCGTGCGCCAGCAGTGCGGCGAAGCGCGCGGCTTCGCCGACGGAGCGCCCGCCTACGGCGCGTTCGGCTTCGGCGCACTGGGGCTGCAACCCGGTGAGCCCGGGCACGTCGACCTCACCCACACACGCTTCGCGCTGCAGGCGCTCGCAGCGGCAGGTCGTCTCGACGAGGCCGTCGCCGCGCGCGCGCTCGTGCTGCTCGGCAGGCTGCAGAACGGCGACGGCGGCTTCAGCTTCTCGCCCGTGGTCGCCGCCGCCAACAAGGCGGGCCGCGATGCGCAGGGACGATTCCGCTCGTACGCGACCGCGACCGCCGACGGCGTGCTCGCGCTGCGCGCTCTCGGCGCCGCACCGGACGACGCGCGGCTGGTCGCGGCGCGAGCGTGGCTCGAACGGCACGCCAGCGGCGAACGGATCGGCGGCATCGGCGCCGACCCGAGCGAGCCGTGGCACGACGCGCTGCGTTTCTACCACGCGATGGTGCTCGCGGAGGCGCATCCCGGTGCACGCGGCGCCCTCCACGCGATGCTCACCGCGCGCCAGCGTCCGGACGGCAGCTTTCGCAGCGACATGGTGACCGCGATGAAGGAGGACGATCCGTTGCTCGCGACGGCGCTCGCGCTGCGAGCGCTCGCGGCGCGTTGAGCAGCGGTCGGCGCGCTCCGCGTCAGACGCACGCGTGAGCGCAGCGACCGCTCGGACTACGATCTCGCGCATGCCCACGCACCCACCGTGCGAGCCGCGCGCCCGCGGCGGCGTCCTGCTCACCCTCGCCCTGGTCGCGCGCCTCGCGGCACAGGATCCGGTCATCTACACGATCGGTGATCTGGACCGCACTGCCCACACCGCGGTGGTCGTCGCGACGTTTGCGACCGACGGCCAGCAGCAGCTGGACGTCTTCCTGCCCGTGTGGTCGCCCGGTTTCTATCGCGTCGAGAACCACGCGGAGCAGGTGACGGACTTCGCCGCGGCGGACGCCGAGGGCAAGGCGCTCGCCGTCGAACGGCCCGCCCCGAACCGCTGGCGCGTCGCGGCCGGTGGTGCCGCACGCGTCGTCGCAACCTACACCTTGAAGTGCACGCGCGCCTCGGTGACGACCAACCAGATCAGCGACGACTTCGCCGTCTTCTGTGGTCCGGCGACGTTCGTCGCGGTCGCGGGTGCCGCGCCGCGCCCCTGCGAGGTCCGCCTCGAACTGCCAGCGCTCTGGCCACACGCGGCGACGGGCCTGCAGGCGAGCGAGGACGGCGCGCCCCACCACTTCCGCGCGCCCGACTACGACTGGCTCTGCGACTCGCCGATCGTCGCCGGCACGCTGCGCACCGAGACCTTCGACGTCGCCGGCGCGCGACACGAACTCGTCTGCTTCGGCGACGTCGGCGACTGGGATGCCGCGCTCGCGGCGCGGAAGCTCCAGCCGATCGCCGCGGAGCTGTGCCACATGTTCGGAGCCGTGCCGTTCGACCGCTACGTGTTCCTCGACGGGTTCCGGCCGGCCAACGGCGGCCTCGAACACCTGAACTCGACGTTGATCACGAGCCGCGCCCGGACGCCGGCCGACGACCCCGGCTGGCTCGCGTTCGTCGCGCACGAGTACTGCCACACGTTCAACGTGAAGCGCCTGCGCCCGATCGAACTCGGCCCGTTCGACTACGAACACCCACCGTCGACGCCGAGCCTGTGGATCTCGGAGGGGTTGACGACGTACCTCGCCAACCTCGCCTGCGCACGTTGCGGCGTCGCCTCGCCGGAACGCTGGCTGCAGATGATGTCCGACAGCATCCGCGGCCTGCAGGGCAGCGCGGGGCGCAAGGTGCAGACGCTGGCCGACGCGTCGCTGTCGGTCTGGAGCGGCTCGATGTCGGGCACGGGCGGCGATCCGCGCAAGACGGTGAGCTACTACGTCAAGGGCCCCGTGGTCGGCTTGTTGCTCGACGCGAGGCTGCGGGCCGCGAGCAGCGGCGCGCACGGACTCGACGACCTGATGCGTGGCGCCTACGCGCGCTGGTCGGGGGCCAGGGGCTTCCGGCCCGAGGAGTTCGAGGCGCTGGCGAACGAGCTCGCGGGCACGGACCTCGCGCCGTTCTTCGACCGCACGCTGCGATCGACCGACGAACTCGACTACAGCGAGGTGCTGCAGTGGTTCGGGTTGCGCTTCCGGCCCGCCGCCGACGACGCGCCGAGAGCACAGCGCTGGGTGCTCGAACCGTCGGCGCAGGCGACTGCGGAGCAACATGCCCACCTGCGCGCGCTGCTCACACCGACACCCGCGGCGCGGGCACGCTGACCGGCAGCGACGCGAGCGCACCGACGCGCGCCGCGCGCGGCGGGGATCAGAGATCGCCGAGCTTGCCGTCGATGCCGTTGCTCGTGATCGCGCCGAACGCGTTGACCGCGGGCACCTGCCACACCGCGGCCTGCGTGAAGACATGGAAGTTCACGAGCGTCGGCGTGTTCGGGATGGCGAGGCCGTAGTTGTGGATGCTGCCGGCCGGCAGCCACGGACCCTGGATGACTTCGAGGCTCGCGCGCAGCTGGCAGCCCGGCAGGCCGAGGAAGGACAGGTCCACGATGCCCGGATCGGACAGGCCGAACAGGTTGACGCCGAAGACGGCGGTCGCCGGGACGTTGCCGACCACGAGGTTCCAGTTCGTGTTGAGCACCGGCCGCGACGAGGAGGTCAGGTTCAGCGGCAGCACGTCGTTCGCAGCGGTGACGATCACGCTCGCACCGAGCCGCACGTCCGACAGGTTGCTGTTGCCCGGATCCGAGCTGGCACCGGCCGGCGAATAGCCGACGAGCCAACCGTTGCCGAGACCCGACATGGCGCCCCAACAGATCACGACGGCGCCCGTGGCCGTGTCGATCTGGAACTGGATCGTGTTCGCGTCCGCGCTCGAGGAGCCGCCGAAGTCCCACACGCCATCGTACGTGACGTGGGCCACCGGACCGAGCTCTTCGTACTTGACCTGGCCGCTGCCCGGGATCGAGGGATTCAGGTCGTGCCAGGAACGCACCGACCGCGCCGGGTCGTTGAGCAAGGTCGCGACGACGGGCGTGAAGCCGTTGCCGTTGCCTGGCGCGAACGAGACGAAGCCGTTCGAGTGGACCGTGAGGCCCAGCGTGCCAACTGCGACCGAGTCGTCGTCCGAGAGGGCGAGGCTCGTGGCCGCCGACAGACTGCCCACCGGCGCGAGCGAGCCACCGCTGGTCACGACGTAGCCGCCGGCGGCGGGGTTCATCGTGATGCTCGAGTTGGCGAGGTCGAATCCGGACGCCGCCACGAAGTTCTCGTAGAACGACGCAAAGGCGCTGATGCAGCCCTGGCCGAGGTTGGTGTTCGTGGCCAGGGTCCCCGATCCCGCGGCCGGGTTGAAGGCCAGCGTGTCGACGTTGAAGTCGGAGACGAAGTCGATCTGCAGTTCGTCGAAGACCGTGTTCGTGAAGCCGAAGTAGTTGTTCGGCTGGTACTGGTTCCAGGTGCCCGAGAACGAATCGACCGTGACTCCCTGCAGCACCGCGCGCACGTTCGACGGCGAGGCGGTGCTGATCTGGTGGTAGACGAAGCTGAGGTCGGTGATCGGGACCGCGAACTGGATCCGCAGCGTGTTGGGCGAACCGCTGAAGTCGTTGGTCAGGAAGCCGCCGACGAGGTTGTTCGACACGCCGGTCGTGAAGTAGCTGGCGTGCGTGATGGTGATCCCGGGGAACTGATTGCTCACCGGCGTGAAGTTCGGTAGCACGTTGGCGCCGAAGTCGATGACCTGGGCCGGGCTCGTGAGTCCGGAGAGCTGGGCGATGATGGCCTGGGCGGCGACGGTGCCCGGAGAAGCCAGGGCGGCGAGGAGGAGGACGGCGGTGGAGTTGCGCATGGTGACATTGGAGGAGCGGGGCCTGCACGGCGCTGCCAGTCGTTGGGTCTGGCCGCGCGTCACGGACACCAATACCACAACATGGGCGTGTTGCCGCGGCCGGGTACACGCGGCGCCGCCGCACCGGCGTCGATCGCTGCGCGCGGCCGGCGTTCCGCAGCCGCACATGTAACTTGAACGCACCGAGTGTCGCACCTCGTCTCGCGGTCGACGTCGAAGCCGCGCGTTCCATGCGCGCGGCCATCGCACGATGATCGCGATGATCCCGGCTCGATGGGCAGAGAACCGGAAGCAATGCGGTAGCGTCCCCGTCCTACCCGCACCCTGGAGGTCCCGTGCGCCAAGAAGGAACCCGCGTCTTCGCTCTGCTGCTCTGCCTCACTGCCGCCACGATGCGGCCCGCGGCAGCCCAGACGCCACCCGCCCCATCCCCGGCCACGGCCCCACCCGCGCGCATCGTCTGGGAGCGCGACTTCGACGCCGCGCTCGAGCGCGCCAAGACCGAGAAGAAGCCGCTGTTCATCGCGTTCCTCATGGACGACGAGCCGGCGAACGATCAGACGATCAAGGAGCACTACACCGACCCCGAGATCGTCGACCTGACCCGGCGCTTCGTCTGCCTCGCCTGCTGCATGGGCGAACACCGGATCGGTGAGGACGGGTGCACGAAGTTCCCGGGCATCACGTGTGCCCAGCACAATGAGATCGAGAAGAAGGCGCGTGCCCGCTGGTTGGTCGGCGATCTGGTCTGCACGCCGCAGCACGTGTTCTGCGACAGCAACGGCGAGGTCGTGCTGCGTCGCGTCTACCTGATCCCGAAGGAGACGCTGGCCAAGTGTCTGGCGATGACGTTGCAGGCCACGGGCGGCGACACGACCGGCCTGCGCCCCGGCGCGCTCGTCGACGAGGAGAAGCAGAAGGTCGACGGCTGGCTCGCCGACCTCGACAGCAACAACCTCGAGGTGCGCGAGACCGCACTGCGCAGCCTCGGCAACGCCGACGATGCGCGCGCGCTGCCGGCCGTGCTGGAACAGTGCGACGCGTCGCACGACAACGCCACACGCATCGCCGCGATCGGGGCGCTCGGCCGCAAGGGGCACTACCAGGCCGTGAAGCCGCTCACGGCACTGCTCAAGGACTCGAAGGCGCCGATCCTCATGCAGGTCGCGAAGTCCCTGGAGACGATCCAGATGCCGGAGGCGGTGCCCGACCTGTTCGCGGCGTGCAAGAAGGAGCGCCGCGATCGTGTGCTCGGCGCGCTGCTGCGCGCGGCCGCGCGGTCGCAGGGCAGCAACGTCGAGGTGCGTGAGTTCTGCCTGCGCACGTTGAAGAGTGCCTCGTCGCAGCTCAAGGGCAGCGTCATGGTCGCGCTCGGCTACCTCGACACGCACAAGAAGATCGTCGACGTCATGCTGCCGCTGCTCGAGAACCGCAACCAGAACACGCGCGGGCTCGCCACGTGGGTGCTCGGCGGACAACGCACGCCGGAGAGCCTGAAGGCGCTCGAGGAACTGCAGCGCAACGAGAAGACGCCCGAGGTGCTCAAGCTGCTCACGTCCGCCGTGAAGCACTGCCGAGGCGAAATCGTCGCGGGCTACGAGTCGAGCTACTGGGCCTTCCTGTCCGACTACTAGGCAACTGGCGAAGCTGCGGGGCTGGACCGCCGGGTTGGAGCCGACCATGCTGCGGCGACCCGGAGCGGTCCGAGCTCAGGGCTGAGCACGACGCCGGAGCCCGGGTAGCATTGTCGAGATGCTTCGCACGAACCCCCCGTCGTGCGGTCCCATGCGGGCCGCTGTCCTCGTTTGCATCGCCTGCCTCTGCCCACGACTCGCAGCACTGGCGGCACCACCCCAGGGGCAACTCGCCGCCGATGGCGTGACGATCCTCGATGCACCGGGCAACGGCACGCCGTCGGTCGCGACGGCGGGCGTGGACGGTCCCGGCTGCGCCGACCTCGTCTACTTCGAGGAGAACGGCGGTGCCACCGGCGGGCGCGGGCTCTACGACTTCATCAGTGCCGCCGGGACGTCGACGCTGCGCACCGCCGTCGGCGGAGCCGAGCGGTTGTTCTCGTTGGCCGCCGCGCCGGGTGGCACGGTGTTCGGCGTCGATCCGCTGGCCGACAAGATCTATCTGGTCGACCTCACGACGGGCACGCTGACCTTCCTGGTTTCCCTGGTCGGCACCTCGACCGTCGCGGACATCACCTTCGATCCGGTCTCCGGCCTGCTCTATGGCAGCGAGCGCAACGCACCGCTGCGGCTCTACACGATCGACCTCGGCACCGGCGTCGCGACGACCATCGGCACGATGCTCTCCGCGCGATCGGGTCTGACGTTCGCGCCGGACGGCACGCTCTACGGCTGCGCGCTCAATGGGACCCTCTACCGCATCGATCCGCTCACCGCGACGGAGACGCTGGTCGGCGGCGGCGGCGGTCCCACGCTCGTCGAGGACGCGACGGTGCGCAGCGACGGCAGGCTCTTCGTCACGGACTTCGGCGGCGGCCTGTATTCGATCGACCCGGCCACGGGCGCGATCGCGCCCGTCGGCAACAGCGGCCTCGGCAGCGGCCTGCTCGGCATCGTGCCCGAGCCCCTGGCAGTCGCCGCGGTCGAATCGGTGCGCCTCGGCACGCCACCCAATCCCATGGCCCTGGTGCCCGGCATCTCGAGCGGGCCGCTGCTCGGCGCCACCTGGGATCCCGCCATCGACCATTCGTCGTTCTTCCCGGGAGCGCTCATCGACGTGCTCGGGCTGTCGACCACCGCCGTGAACGTGCCGTCGCCGTTCGGCACGCTATTGTGCAACCCGATCGTGCTGCTCGCAGGCCCGGCCGGCGCGCCGTTCCCGCTCGCGCTTCCCCCCAACTGCGCCTTCGCCGGTTTCCCCATCTGCGCGCAGGGCGCCTCGACCGACGGCGTCTCGATCCTGCTCACGAATGCCCTCGACGTCGTCGTGGGATCCTTCTGAGCGTGGTTGCCCTGCGGTGCTTCGCGCCGCGGGGCAAACCCGCTCAGGACCTCCTACCGCTCCGGCGGGCGCCTGACGGCGTCTCGTTGGCAGCGGCGCGCCGGCGGCGCTCGCGGCCAGCATGTCGGCATGAGTCCACGGGACTTGCGCCGCGCGCTGCCCTGGTCGTTCCTCGGTTGCCTCGGTCTCACCGCGCTGGTCGCGATCGGTGCGATCCTGAGCGGCGACTTCGGCGAGACGCAGGTGCGGGTACTCGCCACCACCGGCGCGGTCTCCGGCGCGAGAGTCTGCGCGATGGCCTGCGCGGCGTTCCGCGAACGCGGCCGCGTGCCGCAGCTCGGCTCGTTCGGCATCGCGCTCGCCGGCGCGGCGCTGGTCGCGGTGCTGGCGACCGTCTGGCAGCGCGACCCGGGCTCCGCGGCGGTGAGGGTCACGCTGGTGCTGATCATCTGGGCGGTGGCGGTCGCGCATGCCGAACTGCTGCTGCTGCCGCGGCTCGCTGAGCGCCACGGCTGGGTCCAGGTCGCCGCCGTCGCGGCCATCGGCTCGCTCGCCGCGATGCTCTACGCTGATCCTCGGCGACCTGTCCGGCGACGGCGTCGTGCGCCTGCTCGGCGTGTTGGCTGTCGTCGTCGCGTTGCTGACGCTGGTCGTGCTGATCGACGTGCGCGTCGCAGGGCGCCGGCGCGGTGCGATCGAAGACCAACGCCAGCAGGCGAGGGTCCCGACGCCGCCGGTACTTCGCGAACAGCCGATCCTCAGCGGGGTGCCACACGCTGCAGGATTGTCCCGGGCGGCCCGGCATGCGACATCGAACACGGAATCGCGCGCGGGCCGGGGCCCGGCAATCGGTCGGAGACCGGTCGCCGAACGGCGTCCAGCCGCTGCCTCGCAGCCCGATGCGGGTCCGGCTACCCTGACGGAGTCGATGCATGCACCGCAGTTCGACTTCATGGCGGAACCGGCCCGGCAGCAGTTGGCGCCCGGCGCCGTGCTGCTGCGTGGCTTCGTTCGGCAAGCGGCCACGGCGCTGTTGGTCGAAGTGGACCAGATCGTGCAGGAGGCGCCGTTCCGGCACATGCAGACTCCGGGTGGCCATCGCATGTCGGTCGCGATGAGCAACTGTGGCACCTGGGGCTGGATCACGGATGCACGCGGCTATCGCTACGCGAGCACCGACCCGACGAGTGACCGACCGTGGCCCGCGTTGGCAGCGCCGCTGCTCCGACTCGCGACGGCCTGCGCCGCCGAGGCCGGCTACCCCGGCTTCGCGCCCGACGCCTGCCTGGTCAACCGCTACGCACCCGGCGCGCGCATGACGTTGCATCAGGATCGGAATGAGCGCGACCCGAACCAGCCGATCGTGTCGGTGTCGCTGGGGCTGCCGGTCGTGTTCCTGTTCGGTGGCCTGCGGCGAACGGATCGCACGCAGCGCGTGCCGCTCGAGCACGGTGATGTCGTCGTCTGGGGCGGTCCGTCGCGTCTTTGTTTCCACGGCGTGCTGCCGCTGCGCGAGGGTCACCATGCGGCGGCCGGGCCGTACCGCATCAACCTGACGTTCCGGTGCGCGGGGTAGTCGTATCGGGCGGCGCCGCGCAGCTCGTCGGCGCGAGGGGCGTGGTCACTTCACGCCGTGGTAGAGGGAGCCGTACGCGCTTCGCCACAGGGTACGGTACGAAGAGCGTACTGACCGGTTGGCTCTGCTCCTCCAGTATACCTACCGTTGCGCCGATCGATTGGTATCTTGGATCCCATGCCTGCCCGCGACACCGGCTCTACCACGCACCCCCTGCGCCGCCTACGCACGCTGAAGGGTGCGTTCCGCACCAGCCAGGCGCGCACCCTGGGCATCGACTCACGTACCCTGCGGCAGCTCCGGGACAACGGCCACGTCGAGCAACTGGCCCGCGGCGTCTACCGCGTCGCCGACCTGCCGCCACCAGCAAACCCAGACCTGCTGATCGTCGCCGCGCGCCTGCCGCAGGCGGTGCTCTGCCTGATCTCTGCACTTGCGTTCCATGACCTGACCGAAGAGGTGCCACACGAGGTGCACATCGCGCTGCCGCGCGGAGCGGAGCAGCCGCGCTTCGACCATCCGCCGCTGCGCGTCGTCCGCCTGAAACCCGCTTCCATCGAAGCCGGCGTCCAGGTGCACCGTGTCGACGGCCTCGACCTGCGCGTCTTCTCGCCAGCCAAGACGGTGGCGGACTGCTTCCAGTTTCGAGCCCAAGTGGGGCTCGACACGGCCCTGTCAGCACTCAAAGCGTTGCGTCGCAGGCGCGGCTTCGATCCCGAGGAACTGCTGCGCTTCGCCCGCATCTGTCGCGTCGAGCGACTTGTCAGCCGATACCTGGAGGCGATCTTGTGACCCGCCCGGTCCGAGACCTGGCAGCCTCCTTGCGCCAGCGTCTGAACAACGTCGCCAAGCAACAGCATCGTCCGACTGCCGAGTTGCTGCAGTACTTCGCGATGGAGCGCTTCCTGTACCGGCTCGCGCAGTCTCCGCATCGCGACCGCTTCGTGCTCAAGGGTGCGATGATGCTCGTCGCGTGGCGTGTGCCCGTGATCCGGCCGACGATGGACATCGATCTGCTCGGGCGCGGGCGCAACCAGACCACCGAACTGGTCGAGGTCGTGCGCGAGCTGTGCCGGATGGATGTGGCACCACCCGACGGGCTCGTCTTCGCCCCGGAATCCGTCGTTGGCGAACAGATCACGGTCGAGTCCGAATACGTCGGTGTGCGCCTGCGCTTCCTGGCCACGCTCGGTACGGCGCGCGTGCGCATGCAGATCGACGTCGGTTTCGGCGACGCGGTGCTCGACGCCGAACAGGACATCGAGCTGCCGACGATCCTGGACTTCCCGGCGCCGCGCCTCACCGGCTACAGCCGCGAAACGGCCATCGCCGAGAAGCTGAACGCGATGTTCCAACATGGGCGATTGAACAGTCGCATGAAGGACTACCTCGACATCGGGCTGCTCGCGCGCCACTTCGCCTTCGATGGTGATCGGCTGCGTCGTGCCATCGAAGTGACGTTCGCGAGGCGCGGCACCGCTCTCGATCCAGACCCAATCGGGTTGCGGGACGAGTTCGCGAAGGAGCCCGGCAAGCAGGTCCAGTGGGCGGCCTTCCTGCGGAAGATCAGGGCAGCGGACGCGAAGGAGGAACTCCTGGAACAGATCGGTGCGTTGCGTGCTTTCCTGGGACCAGCACTCGCTGCCATGGTCAGCGGCGAACTGTTCACCGACCATTGGCCGATGGGTGGTCCGTGGAGCGCCGTGACACCCGCGCCAACGCCGTAGCAGCAGGGAGCGACGCGACGCTACCGTCCGCGCCCCATGCCGGACCCCTTCTGCCACTGCGCTTCCTGTTGCTCTCGTTCGCCGTTCTGGTCAACCGCGAGCAGAGGCGAACGATCGCATTCCTGCACGAGCAGTGCCGCGTGCTGCGAGAACAACTCGGCGATCGGGTTCGCTTGACCGATGGCCAACGCCGACGTCTCGCTGCGAAGATCGGCCGCCGAGTGCTCAACCAGGTCGCGACGGTCGTGCACCCGCCCCAGCACCCCACCCGCCGCATCCAACCGCCTGTCGCGACGTTGCGTGCGTTCGGTACAGCAACACGCCCCGGGGCTTTCGGCCCCGGGGCGTTGGTCACTTCACGACTGGTAGAGCAGTCGGGACGCTCTTCGTCACAGAGTACGTTACGAAGAGCGTCCTGACCGGTTGGTCCGCGGCCATCGCGGCGTGGGCGCAGAACCGCGGGAAGTGCCTGTAGATCCACTTGATGTGCTCGCCGCCGCGAGGACTCATGCGGTCCTTTTCCGTTCCCCACGTTCTGGAGCAAGACAGATGACTACCGCCACGTCCGTTCCCGCCGCCGACACCTGGACCACGCAGCTCGAGCAGCTCCGCGCCCGCTACAAGCACGTCCGCGAGCCGATCCTGGTCGCGCTGAACATCCTGCTGCACGACCCGAACATCGCGCTCGACGACGCCAAGGCGCAGGCCGCGGTGCACGGCGTCAAGATCACCGCCGCCTCGGTCAGCGGGGCGCAGCGGTTGCTGTCGCGCATGGATGGCGAGCCGGCCACCACGGCGCCCACGGTGCCCACGACGGTGGCGGACCAGAAGACGGGACGCTCACGACCGGCTCGCCGGACCCGACCCGCTGAGGGCGCCGTGGACGCCGAGGCGCTGATCAGGCAGGTCGTCGGGAAGTTGCAGAACCAAGGCAACGCGGAGGCGGAGCGGCTGCGCGAGACGATGCGGAAGGCGATCAGGATGCTGCAGGCTGCGATTGAGTGACATCCAGGGTGATCCACAAGGGCCGCGTCGTACGGGCTTGCGTGGACGGAACAGTGCACCGTGACGTTGAAGCACGGTAACGTGTGCATCGGTTCCCCTGGAACTGGAACTTCGCA
>DASUFY010000048.1:0-7251 GCA_036274315.1 Planctomycetota bacterium
CTCGCGCCAGCCGCGCGGCGGCGCCTCCGGCTCGTAGAGCGTGCGCACGATCGCCGGCGGCTGCACGAGGCGCCGGCAGGCCAACGCCGCGAGCAGGTGGTCGCCGGGCTGATGGCAGTGCAGGATCCGGTAGCCATCGCGCGCCAGCAGGGTGCGCAGCGTCGCTACGTCGCGCAGCAGCGACGGCACGTGGAAGTGCTTGCGCAATTCGAGTCCCGCGACGACCGGCACGCGCCACTGCCACAGCTCCTTCGCGAGCCAGTGCTCCCCGCCGCGGTGCACGAAACCCGCCTGTGCGAACACGACGTCGCGCCCGAGCGCGCGCAACCGCGCCGCCGCGCGGATGGCGGGATCCGCCGGCCCCGTCCACTTGTGGTTGGCGAACAGATGCAGGACGCGCACCGGAGCGACGTTCACGGGCGCGCGCCTCGGGGCAGCCGCAGGCACCGCCAGTACTTGAGCCAATCGTGGTAGGCGGCCATGCCCGCGCAGACGAACCCGCGCCAGCCGTCGAGCAGACCCAGCTTGAGCAGCAGGCTCTTGACGAAGACGCTCGGCGGCCGGACCAGCAGGTCGAGCACGGTGATGCGCCGCCCCGCCGCGCGCATCGCCAGCGCCGCCTGCCGCGCGTAGGAGTCGATGGTGCGCAGGTGGTCGCCGAACGTGCGGTAGTTGAGGTGCTCGATGCACTGCTCGAGATCGACGATGGGCGTGCCGGGCCGCATCTCGACGTGGTCGTGCGGCGCGTTGGCGACCACGCGGCCGAGCCGGCGATCGAACAGGCGCAGCTTGCGGTCCGGCCAGAACAGGCCGTGGCGCATGACGCGGCCCAGGTAGTGGCTGCGCCGCGACAGCCGGTAGCCGCCCGCGAGCGTGCCGGACCGGGCCATGGCGGCGATGCGCTGCGCGAGGTCGGGGTCGACGCGTTCGTCGGCGTCGAGGCAGAGCACCCAGTCGTACCGCGCCTGGTCGACGGCGAACTGGCGCTGCGCGGCGAAGCCCGGGAACGGCGCGTTCGTGAGCACCCTGGCGCCGAGGTCGGCGGCGATGCCGCGCGTGCCGTCGGTGCTGCCGCTGTCGACCACGACGACCTCGTCACAGAAGCCCAGGGAACGCACGCAGTCGGCGATGCGATCCGCCTCCTGGAAGCAGATCACGCAGGCGCTGAGCGGCGTCGCGTGTCCGTCAGGTGCCACCCGCTGCCTCCGCGGCACCTTCGTCCGCCGCGGCGGCAGACTTCGGTTCGAGCGGCGGCGCGCCCTGGGGAGCCAGTCGTGCCTGGATCTGCCGGAGCGCGTCCTGGATCTGCAGCAGGCGTTGACCCCAGTCCTGCAGGCGGCCGTCCTGTTCGACGGCCCCGGCCGCGGCGCGCATGATGCGGTGCCGTTCGTCGGGCGACACGCCGAGCTTCTCGTGCAGCAGGTACTGGTTGCTGTAGCCGAGCACCTGATTCCAGCGCAGCAGTTCGAGCACCTGACCGAGCAGTTCGCAGAGCTGCAGTTCGGCCTCGGTCAGGCCCAACGACTGGGCCTTCTGCTTGCGCTTGCGGTTGGATGTCACGGCACGGCGAGGTCATCGGAGACGGCCGGGCCCGGCGGCCCGAGCCCCCGGTCACCGCGCCGCGACTCGAGCATCAGGCCTTGGCGAGGTTCGCGTTGGCGAAGTCCCAGTTGACGAGGTGCTCGAGGAAGGTCTTGATGTAGTCGGGGCGCCGGTTCTGGTAGTCCAGATAGTAGGCGTGCTCCCAGACGTCCATCGTCAGCAGCGGCGTGGCGCCCGTCGTCAGCGCCGTCTCGGCGTTGGGTGTCTTCGTCACCTCGAGCTTGCCGCCCTTCAGCGACAGCCAGGCCCAGCCGCTGCCGAACTGCGTCGCGCCGGCCTGGCTGAACAGTTCGACGAACTTCTCGTAGCTGCCGAAGTCGGCCGTGATCTTCTGCGCGATCGCGCCGCCGGGCTTGCCGCCGCCCTTGGGCTTCATCGACTGCCAGTAGAACGTGTGGTTCCAGACCTGGGCGGTGTTGTTGAAGATGCCGGCCTTGTCGGCCTTGCCGGCCGTGGCCTTGATGATGTCGACGAGCGGCTTGTTCGCGAACTCGGTGCCTTCGATCAGCTTGTTGCCGTTCGTGACGTAGGCCTGGTGGTGCTTGCCGTGGTGGATCGACAGGGTCTGCGTGTTGATGTGGGGAGCCAACGCGTCGAGCGCGTAGGGCAGCGGGGGAAGTTCGATGGCCATGTTCGTCCTGGGGTTGTGGCGCGGCGGTGCGAGGCACCTCGCGCCGAAGAAGGCCACCGACGATACGGAACCGCCACGCTGCCGCACGTCGAAACCGCGCCTCTCGCGCGCCCGGTGCGCGCCGCGTGCAGTAGCCTTGGCGACATGACCAGTGCCACGCCCGACGGCCCTGCCCCCAAGCTGAACGGTCTGCACCACTTGCTCTCGACCGTGGCCCGCCTGCGCGCGCCCGACGGCTGCCCCTGGGACCGCGAGCAGACCATGGCCAGCATGGCCCCGCATCTGGTCGAGGAGGCGTTCGAAGCCGCCGACGCGCTGCGGGCCGACGACCGCGACGGGGCTCGCGAGGAGCTCGGGGACGTGCTGGTCAACGTCGCGATGATCGGCCAGATCGCGCACGAGCGCGGTCTCTTCGACACCGACGCGGTGGCCGCCGCGGCGGCGGACAAGCTCGTGCGCCGGCACCCGCACGTCTTCGGCGAGCACCAGGCCGACGGGGCCGAGGTGGCCTATCGCCACTGGGAGCGTCAGAAGCGGGCCGAGCAGCGTGGCGAGCCGCGCAGCGTGCTGGCCGGAGTGCCGATCGCGCTGCCGGCGCTGCTGCGCGCGTTCCGCATCGGCGAGAAGGCGGCGCGCGCCGGCTTCGATTGGCCCGACCGCCAAGGCCCGCGCGCCAAGATCGACGAAGAGCTGGCCGAACTCGACGCGGCCATCGCCAGCGGCGACCCGGCCGCGATCGCGGCCGAACTCGGCGACCTGCTGTTCAGCGTCTGCAACCTGGCCCGCCACGTCGCCGTGAACCCCGAGGTCGCGCTGGCCTCGACGACCGAGAAGTTCCAGCGCCGCTTCGGCGCGGTCGAGCGCGACTTCGCGTTCGAGCTGCACGGGCGCAGCCTGGCCGAGATGGACGAGGCCTGGGAACGGGCCAAGCGCGCCGAGCCGCAGCCACCGCGGTGAAGCGACGGCGGACCGACGACCAACGGCGGACCGACGCGGCGTGGCCGACGACGGCCTGCGATCCGGACCGACGCCCCGCGCGGCCGCAACGCACTATCCCTTGTGCTCCCCTTACTTATCGCGGCGGCGCCGAAAACCCGGCGCGCTCGTCCGGCGCGGCATGGCTCGTGCATCCAGGGTCGCCGGTGGAAAGAAACGCCTGGGTGTTTGCCCAGTGGCAGGGATGGGCCTCGGTGTGGGGTGGTGCCTCGCCGAGGCCCCTTTTTTGTACGCATCGAGGCGCGGCCCCCCGGACCCAGAGCTAGTGCCCGAGCCGCGCCAGCTCCACCTCGGCGGCGAGCACCCCGAACGCCGGCCATGCCGCACTGGGCACGAGCGCCTGGAGTTCGCGCCGCGCGCGCATGCGGTCGCCGAGCACGAGCGCGTGGTGCGCGAGCCCGAAGGCCAACGCGGCGCCGGCACTGCCGGCCGGCGCCACGATCGCCTCGCGGCGCAGCTTGCCGGCGTAGAACAGGCACAGCTGGTGGTAGCTGCGGTTCTCGACCACGTCCATGTCGGCGGCGATCGGTGCGATCACCGCCGCCGCCCCCGCCGGATCGCCGGCCCGCATGCGCACGCACCACAACCAGTGGCTGACCGCGACGCGCGACTCGTCGTTGGCCACGACCGCGAGGCAGCGCAGCCACGCGCGTTCGGCGAGCTCCAGATCGCCGCACAGGAACAGGGCGAGCCCGAGATGGTAGTACACGTTGAAGTGCAGCGTGCTGTGCGGCGGCCGCCCCGGCGTCGGCTGCCCATCGGGCTCGGTCTCGTCGGGCACCGTGCGGCACGCCTCGGCGGCGCGCTCGAGGTCGTCTGCCGCGCGGCCGAACTCGTGCAGCGTGATCCAGCGATGGCCGCGGTGCCGCAGCAGGAACGGGTCGCCGGGGTGGTCGAGCAGGGCCTCGCTGTAGACGTCGATCGCCTCGCGGTAGCGGCCGAGATAGCCGAGCCGGCGCCCCACCCAGATGGCGGCGTCGCGGTCGTGCGGTGCGGCCGCGAGCGCCGCCTGCGCGCGCGCCAGGTCCGCCTCCATGCGTTCCCGCGCCGCCGCATCGGGCGCGGGGGCGAACAGCGGCCGGCCGTCGACCGACCAGCAGCACGCCCCCTCGGGCAGCGTGCGGCAGCCGCCGGCAACGAGCGCCACGAGCAGTGCACCACACACCCTCACTGCGGCCATGCGTACTCGACCTTGCGCAGCGAGCCTTCGCCGTCCGCGAGCAGGAACAGCGCCGACACCGCGTCGGGGCGCTGCAGTGCGGGCAGCAGCTGCACGGCTTCGGCGTCACCGAGCACCATGAACGCCGTGCCGAGCGCATCGGCGAACGCGGCAGAGCGCGCGATGACGGACACGCTGACGACGCCGTGCTCGGCGCTGCGACCCGTGCGCGGGTCGAAGACGTGGTGCACGACGCGCCCGTCGACGACGATGGCGTTGCGGTAGTCGCCGCTCGTGCACAGCGCCCGGTCTCGCAACGCGACGTCGGTGAAAGGCACGTCGCCGCCGAGGCGGTCCGATTCCGGATCGACGACGCCGATGCGCCACGGCACATCGGGCGCCTTCTCGCCGCGACAGAACACCTCGCCGGTGATCTGCAGGTAGAACGCCGGCACCGCGAGCGCGTCGAGCCGTTCGGCGATCGCGTCGGCGCACGCGCCCGCGACGATGCCGTCGAGGTCGAGTTCGACGTCGGGACGGGCCTTGCAGACCGCACCCTGCCGGACCTCGACCAGGTGGTAGTCGACGCGCGGCAGCACCGCCGCGACGTCGGCCGGGTCGAGACGATGTGCCGGGTCCCGCTTCGCCGCGCGGTACAGGTCCGACAGCGGCTTCACGGTCGGATCGAACGCGCCGCCGGTTGCCGCCGACACGGCGAGCGCCTGTTGCAGCACGCTGCAGAAGCGGTCGCTGGCCGGGAACGGTGCGGTGCTGCGGTGTCGATTGCACCGCGCGATCTCGGAGTCGCTGCGCCAGTTGCTGAACGCGAGATCGAACGCCGCGAGCTCGGCTTCGACCGCCGCGCGCACGGTCGCGAGCGGCACGTCGCCCGTGAACTTCACTTCGTAGGACGACCCCATGGTCGGCCCGCCGAACTCGTGCACGCCGCCACGGCCGCAGCCGCCGAGCAGCACGGCGCAGGCGATCACCGACGGAGCGGACGGAGCGAACCACATGCGCGCACGATCGTAACCAGCCCGGGGCCGAGGTAGACCTGTGCACATGCGGATCCCGAACGTGCTGCGCGACGGGCGCTGTGCGGCCTGGGTGCCCTGGTTGTGCGGGCTCCTTGCCGCGGCCATCGCCGCCCGGAGCCTCGTCGGCGCCTACTGCGACTTCGGCATCTACCTCGACGTCGCGCGCGAGTTCCGGGCCGGCGGCTTCGACATCTACCGCGATCGCATCGAGGTCGGGCCATGGCTCTATCCACACGTTGCCGTGCTGCCGTTCGTCGCGCTCGACGCCGTGTTCGGCGACGCGGGTTCGCGCTGGGTCTGGAGCCTGCTGCTCGGGCTCGGCACCGCGCTGCTGCTGCGCGACACGTCCAGGGCCCTGCGCGCGTTCGGCGGCCTGCGCTGGTGGCAGTGGCTCGCGTTCGGCGTGCTGTTCCAGCGCTGCCTGGCCCAGAACCTCACGCACGGCCAGCTGAGCCTCTTGGTCGGTGTCTTCGTCGCCGGCGGCGTCGTGCACCTGCAGCAGCAACGCGACCGGCGCGCCGGCGCCTGGTTCGCCATCGCGGCGGCGCTGAAGCTCACGCCGGTGCTGTTCCTGCCGGCGCTGCCCCTGATGCGGCGCCCGCGAGCGGCCGCGGCGATGCTCGTCGCGACCGCTGCGGCGGTGCTGCTGGTGCCGCTGCCGTTCTGCGGCCTCGCCGAGCACCTGCGGCACCTCGGCGACTTCTGGCGCACGGTCTCGGGCGTGCTGAGCCCGGCCGGCCCCACCGGCCAGATGAGCATGCACGCGGGGCCGAGCATCAGCGGCACGCTCGACTACCTGCTGCAGCCGACCCCGTTCGATCTCGATGGGCACACGGTGAACGTGCTGTCGCTCGGCGACTCCTCGCTGCGGCTCGTCAAGCTCGCCTGGTCGGCGTTCGTCGGCGGCCTGCTGCTGGCCTGGTTCTGGCTCGCCCGTCGCCATCCCGAACCGCAGCGCCTCGCGCTGCAGTCGGCGGCCGTGATGCTGGCCATGCTGTTCTTCACGCCGCTCGTGCGCGTGCTGCACCTGGCCACGGCGATGCTGCCCTTCGCCCTGTTCTGCCGCGGCCCGCGCGACCGGCGCGACGGCCTGTGGTGGGCTGTGGCCACGGCCATGTTGTTCGCGATGACCCTGCGGCAGAAGAACCTGATCGGCGCGACGCTGTGGCGCACGCTCGACGGTGGCGGGCTGCTGCACTTCGCGCTCGTCGCCATGCTGATCTGGCTCGTGCGCGCGACGCGGTACACGGCGCCGCCCCGTTGCAACGCGGGCTCGGCGTCGGTCTAGTTCGCCCGTGCGTTTGCAAGGACCGAGGGCATTCTGGGCGCGGCACGGCCACGCGCTCGTCTCGGCCGCGATCTGCGTCTATGGCGCCATCTACACGATCCGGCAGGTCCGGGGCGGGCGCACGCGCGCGCCAGGCGACCTCGAGAACCTCGACCTCGACTTCCGGATCTCCGACTTCGAGGCGTTCTATCGCTGCGCGCTGCGCATGTTGCAAGGGCGCCCGATGTACTTCACCGACGGCACGGGCCCGCTCGAACAACCGGGCAAGCAGGCCCCGTTCTTCGAGCTGTTGCTGCAGCCGTTCGCGCCGTTCGGCATCGGCCTCACGGCGGCGGTCTTCGGCCTGGTGACGACGCTGGCCCTGCTGTCGAGCATGCGCCTCGGCCGGCAGCTCGTGCAGACCTCGCCGGAGCCGCACGCGGCGCGGTGGACGCCGTACCTCGCGTCGCTGCTGCTGCTGGCGCCGCTGCAGCTGAACTTCCTCTACTTCCAGACCGGCATCCTGCTCGTGTGGCTGTTCCTGCTCGGCATGCGCCTG
>DASUFY010000049.1:0-5173 GCA_036274315.1 Planctomycetota bacterium
GAGTAGCCGTGCGTCCACTCTGAGGCGGTCACGGCCTCGGCCGTGTGCGGCGCGTTCTTGAGCGGGTTGTCGCGCTTGTCGAGCTGGCCCTGCTCGATCTCGCGCACCTCCTCGCGGATCGCGATCAGCGCGTCGCAGAACGGTCGAGTTCGGCCTTCGACTCGCTCTCGGTCGGCTCGATCATCATCGTGCCCGCGACCGGGAAGCTGATCGTCGGCGCGTGGAAGCCGTAGTCCATGAGCCGCTTCGCGATGTCACCGACCTCGACGCCGCTCGTGGCCTTGAGCTGGCGCACGTCGACGATGCACTCGTGCGCGACCATGTCGTTCTGGCCCGTGTAGAGCACGGGATAGTGGCCGTGGAGCCGTTTGGCGATGTAGTTCGCGTTGGCGATCGCGACCTGCGTCGCGCGGCGCAGCCCGTCGGGGCCCATCATCGCGATGTAGGCGTAGCTGATCGTCAGGATCGAGGCGCTGCCCCACGGCGCCGCGCTGACCGGGCCGATCGCCTGGCGCCCGCCGTCGACGGGATTGCACGGCACGACCGGGTGGCTCGGCAGGAACGGCACGAGGTGCGCCGCGGTGCAGATCGGCCCCATGCCGGGCCCGCCGCCGCCGTGCGGGATGCAGAACGTCTTGTGCAGGTTCAGGTGGCAGACGTCGGCGCCGAGGTCACCGGGCCGCAGCAGGCCGACCTGGGCGTTCATGTTGGCGCCATCCATGTAGACCTGACCGCCGTGGTCGTGCACGACCTTGCAGATCCTGCGGATGCCCTCCTCGAAGACGCCGTGCGTGGACGGGTAGGTCACCATGAGCGCGGCGAGCCGTTCCCTGTGCTCGGCCGACTTCTTCTGCAGGTCGTCGAGGTCGATGTTGCCCTGCTCGTCGCAGGCGACGACGACGACCTTCATGCCGCACATCGAGGCGCTGGCCGGGTTGGTGCCGTGTGCGCTGCTCGGGATCAGGCAGACGTCGCGCTGCTCGTGCCCGTTCTTGCGATGGAACGCGCGGATGACGAGCAGGCCCGCGTACTCGCCCTGCGAACCCGCGTTCGGCTGCAGCGAGCAGCCCGCGAAGCCCGTGAGGTCGCAGAGCCAGCGCGACAGGTTGTCGAACATCGCGGCGTAGCCCTTCGTCTGGTCGGCCGGCGCGAACGGGTGCAGGCTGCCGAAGCCGGCGAGCGACACGGGATACATCTCGGTCGTCGCGTTGAGCTTCATCGTGCACGAACCGAGCGGGATCATCGACGTGGTCAGCGACAGGTCCTTGTGCTGCAGCCGGTGGATGTAGCGCAGCAGCTCGTGTTCGCTGCGGAAGCTGTGGAACGTCGGGTGCTGCAGGTACGGGCTCGTGCGCGCCAGCGAGCCGAGGCCGGGGCCCTTGTGGTCGAGCCGCAGTTGCAGCGGGCTGCCGCCGAACGCGGCGAAGAGGTCGTGCAGATCCTGGGTCTCGACCGTCTCGTCGAGCGAGATGCCGAGGCTGCCGTCGCCGAAGTCGCGCAGGTTGATGCCCTCCTGCAGCGCGGTCTGCACGACCTTTCCGGCGTCCTTGGGCCACACGCGCAGCGTGTCGAAGCGCGCGCCGTCCTGCACGCGGTGGCCGAGGGCCGCGAGGCCGTGCGCCATGCACGACGTCTGCGCGCGGATGCGTTCGGCGATCGCGCGCAGGCCGTCGGGCCCGTGGTAGACCGCGTACATGCTCGCCATGACCGCGAGCAGCACCTGCGCGGTGCAGATGTTCGAGGTCGCCTTCTCGCGGCGGATGTGCTGTTCTCGTGTGCCGAGCGCGAGGCGCAGCGCGGGCTTGCCGGTCGCGTCGATCGTGACGCCGACGATGCGACCCGGCAGCTGGCGCTGGAACTCCTTCTTCGCGGCCATGAACGCCGCGTGCGGGCCGCCGAAGCCGAGCGGCACGCCGAAGCGCTGCGAGTTGCCGCAGACGACGTCGGCGCCCATCTCGCCGGGTGGCTTCAACACGGTGAGCGCGAGCAGGTCGGCGGCGACCGTCGCGTAGCCGCCCGCGGCGTGGATCTTGTCGATGGTCGGCGCGAGGTCGTCGATGCGACCGTCGGTGCCCGGATACTGCATCAGCACGCCGAAGTGGCGCTTGCCGAACGCGGCCGTGCGGTGGTCCCCGACCTCGATCTCGATGCCGAGCGGCTCGGCGCGCGTGCGCACGACCGCGAGCGTCTGCGGGTGGCAGTTCTCGTCGACGAAGAACGTGTTCGCGTCGTCCTTGCCGTGCAGGCGGTGGCACATGGTCATCGCCTCGGCGGCCGCGGTCGCTTCGTCGAGCAGCGAGCTGTTGGCGACCTGCAGCCCGGTCAGGTCGAGCACGACGGTCTGGTAGTTGAGCAGCGCCTCCATGCGGCCCTGCGAGATCTCGGCCTGGTAGGGCGTGTACTGCGTGTACCAGCCCGGGTTCTCGAGGATGTTGCGCTGGATCACGGCCGGCGTCAGCGTGCCGTGGTAGCCCATGCCGAGGTAGCTGCGCAGCACCTTGTTCTGGGCCGCGAGCGCCGTCAGCTCGGCCAGCGCCTCGCGTTCGCTCTTGGCGGCCGGCGTGCTGAGTTCGCCGCGCCAGCGGATGCTGGCCGGGATCGCCTTGTCGCAGAGGTCGTCGAGCGAGGTGCAGCCGAGCGCCTGCAGGATCGCCTGCAGCTCGGCTTGCCGCGGGCCGAGGTGGCGGTTCTCGAACGTGTCGTGGCGGGGGAACGCGGAGGGGGTGCTGGCCATGTCGGGAGGACCCGTCGGGGAGGGGCCCGGATCGGGGCGAATGGTATAGGCATCGGGGGCCCCCGGTTGAAGGATCTGCGCGCCGGCGGCCGCGGGGGTGCGGCGAAGTGCGCAGTCCGGACGGGCCGGAGGAGCCGATGGATTGCGCGCGCGCCGGCCTCTGCGGTAGGAATGCCGCGTGCCCCCGGCTCCCCTGCCATCCGACGCGCAGCAGGCGTTCGCCCGCGACGGCTTCGTCGGTCCGATCGACGTGCTCACGCCCGACGAGGTCGTGCGCGTGCGCGAGGCGGTGGCCAGCGTCATCGCCGACCTCGAACGCCACCGCGAACGCTTGTACGAAGTGGAGCAGGCGTTCACCGAGCGGCCCGGCGAGGTCGTCTGCCACTTCCTCGGCGGTTTCCGCGTGCATGCGGGGCTGCGCGACCTCGTCTTCGAACCGCGCATCACGGCGCCGTGCGCGCAGCTGCTCGGGGTGCGGCGCCTGCGCTTCTGGCACGACCAGGTCTTCGCCAAGCCGCCGCACCATCCGGGCGTGGTGCCGTGGCACCAGGACTACGCCTACTGGACGCGCACGGCGCCGGCGCGCCACATCACGCTGAACCTGCTGCTCGACGACAGCGACGAACAGAGCGGCTGCCTGCAGTTCGTGCCGGGCAGCCATCGCTGGGGGCTGCTGCCCAGGCTGCCGTTCGACGCGCCGCTCGAGGCGATCCGCGCGCACGTGCCGGCCGGCGCTGCGTGGCAGCCGGTGGCGGTGCCGTGCCGCGCGGGCCAGGCGACGATCCACCACAGCCACGTGCTGCACGGCAGCGACCAGAACCGCAGCGAACGGTGGCGGCGCGCGTGCGTGCTCAACTACATGGACGCCGGGACGCGGGTCGCCGACGGCAGCGCCCCGCTGCTGAAGGGCGTGCCGCGCCTGCCGAAGGGTGCGCTCGTCGAAGGCGCCGACTTTCCGATCGTGTTCGAGCAGCCGGGCTGAGGTTCGTGCGGGTTGAGCCGGTTGAGCCGGGCGGGGATTGACGGTGCGCGGCCGGCGACGAGGATCGCGGCATGCACGGCGGGTTCGCGATCGCGGCAATGTATGCACGCACGCTGCTCGGGCTGCTCGCGTGCGGCGTGTCGGTCCCTGCCCAGGAGAGCCCGTTCGTCGAACTGCAGCGCTGGCACTGGCGCAGTCCCGACGTGCTCTGTGGCTCGTGCGACGAGTCCGGCAGGATCGCCGCGTACGGCACGCACGACCCGCGCACGGGCTGGGAACTCGTGCTCTACGACCCGCGCGAACGCACGGAGCTGGGCCGGTTCCCGCTGCACGAGCGGCCCGTCGACGTGCGCTTCCGCGACGCGCAGCACGTCGAGGTGCGGTTGCCCGACAGCGACGCGTTCCTGTCGCTGTCGCACTGGCATCGCCTGCGCCGGTCCGACGGTGTCGAGGTGGGGGAGCCCGTGCTCTGCCGCGTCGAAGACGACGATCCCGCGGCGCGCGCGCGCTTCCGCGGTCGCGAGAAGATGGGCCTCGCGACGGGCCTGTGCCTCGACGAAGCGGGCACGCTGTGCTGGTGGCAACAGGGCAAGGCCCACGCGATCACCGACCGGCTGGTGCACGACCTCGTCTGGACGCCCGATGGGCGCTTCGTGCTCGTATGGTTGCCCTCGCGGCTCGTGGTCGTCAACTCGGCCGATGGCTCGACGAAGCTGCTCCCGGTGCACAGTGAGGACGTGCGCGCGGTCGTCGGTGGCAGCAACGGCGACGAGGTGCTCGTCGTCGGCACCGCCAGTGTGCAGGTGGTTCGCGCCAGCACCGGCGTCGCTCTGCGCACGGTGCCACATCCGGGCGAGCACGTGGTCGCGGCGGCGTTGGTGCCGGGCGGCAGCGAGTTGGCGATGGCGCGCGGCACTCCCCAGGACGACATCCGGTTGCTCGAACTGCAATCGGGTCGCACGAAGGTCATCGACAGGAAGGCGACTGCGATCGCCTGGTCACCCGACGGGCGGCGGCTCGCGTGCTTCGGCGAGGGTGGATTCGCGGCCTTCGATCGCGACGGCAGGGCTCTGTGGGATGGAGGCTCCGACGAGCGCGCGGCCGGTCGGCCGAACACGGTCGTGGCGGACGGCTTCGTCCCGACGTCGCTCGCCACGTACTACACCAACCGATGGCGACTGCTGGCGCTCGACGGCGACCTCGATGCCTTCTGCTGTCCATTGCAGAGCGTCGGCATGCTGCGCGGGGCGTTGCCCGCCGAGTCCCTCGCGTCGGAACTGCAGCTCTGGGGTAGTCTCGGAGCGCGGGAACTGCTCGCGACCAAGGACGACCGCATGCACCTGTGCGACGGCGCCTGGCGGTCGACGGCAGCGCTCGACGTCGGCGCGCCGATCTCGCTCGCGAGCGTCTCGCGCACCGCGCGCCGCGTCGCCGTCGTCACCGATGCGGAGCTGCTC
>DASUFY010000050.1:0-30006 GCA_036274315.1 Planctomycetota bacterium
GGCGAGCAGCGGTGCTGTGGGTCCGGGACCGTCGGGGTCCCAGACGGTCGTCGCGAAGACGAAGCCGTTGGTGCCGTTCGTGCCCTCGCCGGCGGCCCAGGTCGGGTCGCACTGCGCGGTGGCTGCCGGCGTGAAACCCGCTGCGAGTGCGAGCAGCGCGCGGCACCAGGCACTGCGGCGGCGTGGGGTCGGCATGACGTTGCGCGGGCGCGTCGACGCCCGTGCACGAGGGTTCGCATGGTCGCGGTGCGCGACGATGCGAAGCGCTGACGGTACCCACCAGGGCGTGGATCGCACAGTGCCGTTCCGGGTCGAAGTCGGAACGGTCCGACGCCTACATCGATCGCCGACCGCTACTGCACCCGGAACTCGTACCGTGCCGTCGTCGCGAAGGAGAGCGTGATGGGATCGAGCACGACCCACTGGGCGGCGTACGGTGTACCGCCCGTCGGCACCAGCGCTGGCATCAGGTCGACATCGGCGTAGCCGCGGTCCATGCCGGTGCTGCCGGTGACCCGCAGCGCGACGAGCACCGGCGGCACGAGCAGCATGCAGCCGGGTAGGCCCAAGGGATCGAGTGGCGTTGGCACGACGACGCCACCTGCGCTGGTGGCACCGGCCGGGGCGACGACGCAGAATGCGAGCGCATCGGGCGGGGCCGAACCGAGCACGATGCGACTCCGGTCGGTCGAGCCCAGCGATGTGGAGTCGACGCGGCGTAGGCCGATGGTCGGGATCGCGGTCGTGCTGCTGCAGCCCTGACCCACGAACTGGGTACCGGCCGGCGACCAGCGGAAGGCGCGGATGCGGGCCCAGTCGTTGTACGGGGCAACGAAGGGATCGTCCATGTGCACGAACACCGGGTACGGATTGCCCGGTTGCACACCGAGGTCAGCGAAGCCCACGTTGAAGTTGATGGTCGTTACTTGGGGCACCAGGCTGACGAGGTCCTGTCCATCGCGCGACGAGAGCGTGCGGATGCGTCCCGATGACGGCGTCTGTCCGGGCACGATCGGGTACGCGGCTGCCATGTCGAAGATGTCCGGTCGCCCGTCGAGGTCGATGTCCCGCCCGGCGAGAAAGAGCCCGGCGAGGTAACCGACCGGCTCCCGCCACTCGCGAAGCAAAGCACCCGTGGCACCCGACCAGACCATGACGAGCCCGCTGAACCCACCCACATTGCCCGCGGCGTAGTCGACGACACCATCGCCATCCACATCCCCGGCCCGCATCACGTCTTGGTTGAGGATATCGTACGGCTGCGGGCCCCAGTGGACGCGGCGCACGGCGCCGGTGCGCCCGGACACCAGGACCACCGCCCCGCGCTGCTCGCCGGTGTACGTTTCGTTGGCGCCGACGATGAAGTCGTCCGCACCGTCGCCGTCGAGGTCACCGACGGCGGCGATGCCGCCGACGAAGAAGCCAAGGGCATAGGTGGGGATCGTGTACTCGAGCACGCCGAAGTGGTCGTGCACGTAGATCGTGCCGTTCCCATGCATCACGATCAGGTCGGGCAACCCGTCGCCGGTGCAATCGAGGTCACCCGCCAAGCGCGGTCCGACGGGACCTGGAGTATTCCCGGGGATTTGCAGCAGTTGCCGCGCTGGCGACAAGGACCACACCTCCGTGTAGGCGCCAACCACGGTTCCATAGTTGTAGGCGAAGTCCGGGCGACCATCGCCATCGAAGTCCCCGACCCCGATCATCTGACCCAAGGTAGGCATGACGGGGACTTCGGCCAAGAGCGTCCCATCGGCGCCGGACAGCACGCGCACGCTCCTTGGCAACCAGGGAATGTTGTAGTCCAGCCCTGAGACCAACAGGTCGTCGCAACCGTCCTGGTCGAGGTCGCCAAACCACCGAGCGCAGTTCGTGTAGCGGAAGCCGCTCTGCGAGTGAACCTGCCACAACAACTGCTGACACCCGACCGTCGACGTGACGAGATCCAGGGCCAGGAGAAGAGCGATGGTTCTCACGTCACCCTCACCCAGATCGCTTCCGACGGAATGCCACCGCTGCTCACGGCGAACAGCATGTAATACCCGTGCGGTAACACGCGCTGGTCCGGCGTACTGAAGGTGCGTTCCTTGGTCGAAACCGCCGCGCTCACCATCTCCACAAAGGGCGCGAGACGCCGCCGAAGTGGTGTGCCCCGCACCCCACCTTGTACCTGCAGTGGCCCTCGGCACGCAACCCCCGATGAGCGATCGCGCCGATCGAGCCAGGATGCCCACCGCGCGCCGGGCGCATGACCACAACGCACCAAGGCTGCGACCACACGCCCCGACGCGCAGAGCAGGTGACAGGCCGCCCAACACGACTACCATGCTGTCGACCATGCGCCCCGCCCTCCCCGCGATCACCTGCGCGCTCGTCGCCGCGGCGGCGCCGGCGCAGCAGGCCCTGTTCTTCCGCAACCACGACCTCGCCGCCGTGCCGCCGCTGTACACGAACGTCGGCGCCGCGATCGCGCACCTGTGTGCTGGTCCCACCGCGACCGAACTCGCGGCGGGCTACGCGAGCCACATCCCCGCCGGCACGCGACTCGTCGCGATGCAGCAGCAAGGCAGCGCCGTGCGCCTCGTCTTCGACGCGACGTTGCTCCGCGCGACGACCGCCGGCCACCTCGAAGACGCCATCGAGCAGATCGACAAGACCGCGCTCGCTGCACCCGGCATGCACGCCGTGCACCTCGCGATCCGCCTCGCCGACGGCAGCGAACAACCGCTCGCAGCACTCGTCGACGGCCCCGCGCCAACACCTGCCGATGCCGTGCAGCCGCTCGCAGCCGGCCTGCAGAGCCCGTTCGGTTCGCTGGCCGGCAAGCGCATCGCCGTCTCGCCGGGCCACGGCTACTACTGGCACAGCACGCTCGGCTGGACCACGCAGCGCGGCCTCATCGACGGGCTCATCGAAGACATCCACACCGCCGAGATCTGCAACCAGTACCTGATCCCGTTCCTGCAGAACCTCGGCGCCGACGTGATCCTGTGCCGCGAGCACGGCGAGGTGAACGTCGACTCACTCGTCGACAACGACTCCGGCGCGCCGGGCTACGTCGAGACCGGCGCATGGTTCACGTCGGCGTCGTCGGGCTACAACGGCGGCGGCTACCGCTACGCGAGCACCGGCCCCACCGAGACCGCGACTGCTGTGTGGACCATCCCCGTCGCCAAGGACGGGCTCTATCCCGTCTACGCGTGGTTCCGCGCCAGCAGCAACCGCACGACCGAAGCGCACTACCGCATCGAACACACGGGCGGCATCGACACCGCCATCGTCGACCAGACGCGCGACAACCTGACCTGGGCGCACCTCGGCGACTTCTGGTTCTCGGCCGCGCAGGGCGCGCGCATCGTGCTCGGCAACCAGTCGGCGAGCCCCGGCGTGTGCATCGCCGACACCGTGCGGCTCGGCGGCGGGCTCGGCTCCATCGTGCGCGGCAGCGGTCCGAGCAACCAGCTGCGCTGGAAGGAGTGCGCGCGCTACTGGGCGCAGTTCTCGGGCGCGCCGAGCAGCGTCTGGGATTCGATCAGCGGCGGCGAGGACAACGACGACGACGTCACCGCGCGCCCGCGCTTCGCCGAGTGGCGCACCGCCGACGCGTTCGTCTCGCTGCACACCAACGCCGGCGGCGGCGCCGGCACCGACACGTTCATCTACAGCGGCGGGGCGACGGCGGGTTCGGCGGCGCTGAGCCAGAGCGTGCACACGCAGTTGATCACCGACATCCGCGCCTACTGGAACCCCGCCTGGGTCGATCGCGGCCAGCAGCAGGCCAACTTCGGCGAGGTGCGCCTGCTGAGCACGATGCCCGGCATCCTCGTCGAACTCGCGTTCCACGACACGCCGGGTTCGCTCGACCACACTTCGCTGCACGAGCCCGAGTTCCGCTACCTCGCGGCGCGCGCCTTTGCGCGCGGCGTGCTGCGCTACTTCGCGCCGCTGGCGCCGTTCCCGCCCGAACCGCCGACCGCGCTGCGCGTGACGCAGGACGGCGCGCACGGCCTGCGCGTCGCGTGGGATCCGGCCGCCGGGGCGACGAGCTACACCGTCGAACAGTCCGACGACGGCAAGGGCTTCGTCGAGGCCGGCTCGGTGACCAGCACGAGCTGGTCGACGGGCCCGCTGCCCCACCACACGCTGCGGTCGTTCCGCGTGCGCGCCTGGAACAGCACCGGGCGCTCGTTCCCGACCGAGGTGCTGACCGCCGGCACGGACCACCTCGGCGCGGCCCAGGCGTTGCTCGTGCAGGGCTTCGATCGGTTCGACCGCTACGTCAAGGGGCCCGAGAACACGCGCGACTACCTGCGCCTGTTCGGCGACGCGCTGCGGCGCGACGCCAGCTACTCGCTCGGCTTCGACGCGGCCAGCAACGAGGCGGTGCAGCTCGTGCGCGTCGCGCTGCCGAACTACAGCGCCGTGATCTGGTCGCTCGGCGAGGAGAGCACCGCCGACGAGACGTTCTCTGGCATCGAACAGTCGCTCGTGACCACGTACCTGAACGGCGGCGGCGGCCTGCTCGTCAGCGGTGCCGAGGTCGGCTGGGACCTCGACGCGCACGGCTCGGCCAGCGACCGCAGCTTCTATCGCAACGTGCTCGGCGCGAGCTACGTCGCCGACGACGCGGCGGTCTACACGCTGCAGGGCGGCATCGCCGGCACGGTCAGTGCGGGCGTGCCCGCGGCGGGCTTCGACAACGGTTCGTTCGGCACCTACGACGTCGACTACCCCGACGTGCTGGCGCCGACCGACGCGAGCAGCACCGTCTGCCTGCGCTACGGCAACGGCCTCGTCGCCGGCGTGCAGAAGATCGATCCGGGCACCGGTGCGCGCGTCGTCACGTTCGGGCTGCCGCTCGACACGATCACGAGTGCGAGCGCGCGCGCCCAGTTCGTGCGCCAGAGCGTCGCGTTCCTGCTCGACGACCTGCCGCTGCGCGGGCCCGCGACGGCGACGTTGGGGCAGGCGACGCCGTTCCTGCTGTCGCTGCCGACGGAGGCCGGACTCGAGTACTGGCTCTGTGCGAGCCTCGGTTACCAACCGGGCCTCGTGCTGCCGCTCGGCAGCCTGCTGCCGCTCGACTACGACGTGCTGCTCGCGGCGAGCATCACGCCCGGCAGCCCGTTCTTCGTCGACTTCCTCGGCACGCTGAGTGCCGGCGGCACGGCGGCGCCCGTGCTGAACGCGCCCTACCTGCCGTTGCTCGCCGGGCTGCCGGTCTGGTTCTGCGGCTTCACGCTGTCGCCGATGGCACCGCTCGAGCGGCGGGTGACCAACTGGGTGCGGCTCACGCTGACGCTGTAGCGGTACGGCGAACGGGCTGGCCGGGACCGCCCGGCCCCGCCAGCCCGCTCGCACTCACCTGACTGCTCGGCTCAGCTCTCGCCGATCGCGGCCGCGACGAGGCAGCCCTTGGCGACCGCCGTCAGGGCCTCTTCGCTGCGGAAGATGCGGCCGACCGGGATCGGGAAGTCGATCTTCGCGAACTCCTCGCGGAAGACCTCGATGAAGCCGCCTACCATCGACGTGCCGCCCGCGCACGCGATGTCGATCGGCGAGTTGAAGCTCGGCATGTTCTGGCCCGACTCGAAGCGCGTCTTGATGTTCTGCAGCACGTAGCTGATCAGGCTGCGGTAGTAGATCGCGACCGCCTCTTCCTCGCGGCTCTTCGGGTCGCGGATGTCGATGCCGCGCTCCTTGATGTGCGCCGCCTTGCTGCGCGGGCAGCCGAGCACGCTGGCCACGTTCTTGTCGATCCAATCGCCGCCGCGCGCCACCGAGAACGCCAGGCACGGGATCGACTTGTAGGTGATGCAGGCGTTGGCCATGCCGCCGCCGAACGAGAGGCCGATGCCCGTGAAGTCCGCCTCGGCGAGCTCGGCGAAGACGACCGCGTGCGCCTCGTTGATGGCGTGGGCCGTGTAGCCCATCTTGTTGATCATCGTCTCGAACAGGCCCTGGTGGTACACGACGTTGTTGTCGACGTCGAGCGAAGGGGCCGGCACGCAGAAGTAGCAGTTCTCGCCGGCCACGCGCGGCTCGCCGAGGATCTTGCCGATGATCATCTTCATCATCGGCAGCGCATCCTGCTCGTTCGGGCTGATGAGACCGTCGGCCATCGGCCGGCGCGTCTCGCGTCCGAACACGTTGGCGAGCTCGAACGCCGCCTCGCCGATCACGACGAGCTTGGTGTTGTGCACGACGTAGGGCACCTTGAGCTTCGTCAGCATGTTCTTGCTGTAGACGTCGCTCGGGATGTCGAGGAACGCGTTGCGTTCCACGGTCACGGTGATGCCACCGTCCTCGTTCTGCACGGCCGCCGCGAGGTTCGCGGTGCCGACGTCGAGGCCCTTGCCCAAGGCCACGGCCGTCTCGCCGCCATGGTCCACACTGTCGAACTTGTTCTGATGCTCGGTCATTTGTCTTCCGCCTTCGTTTCCCAGATATGTAGTTGTCGAACGACTAGCCGCCGCCGCCCTTCAGCTTCTTCAAGCGCGCCAGGTTGGCGGCGATGCCGCCGCCTGCCTTCTGCTTGACTTGAATGTTGTCCATGTTCGACTCGAGCGACTTGTCCGAGTCCCGGAACAGGCCGCCGAAGTCGAGTGGTGCGTCCGACTCCACGGCCGAACTGACGCCCATCTTCTTGCCCAGCTTCTCGAGCCGGTCGTTGAGCGTGCCCGCGAGCTTCTCGAACGCCGCCGAGAAGTCCGGCGCCGCGGCCGCGGCAGCAGCAGGCTGCACCGGTGCGGGCGCCGCCTGACTCTGCTGGTGCATGAGGTTCGCCTTGAGCGTGGCCATCTCCTGCATCATCGACATGAGCAGGTCGTTGGACCCCACCGCGGCGGCTCGCATGCCGGGCTGGGCGCCACCCTCGGCGCGCATCTCCTCGAGCGCCGCCTTGGTCTCGGCCAGGGCACGCGACGTCGCGTCGAGCGTGCTCTTGAGCTCCGCCAGCTCCTGCTCGCGCTCGGCCAGCATCTCCTCGACCTCGTGCGAGCGCTGCACCTCCTGCTCGCGCTCCTTGAGGATCGTCTTGAACTCCTGGCGGCTCTTCTCGACGAGGCGGTTCGCCTCTTCGGGTGCGATCAGCCCGGACTGCTCGATCGCGGTGTGCACGGCCTCGCTGATCATCGAGGCGATGTGTTCGGCACGAATCAGCCGCACGCGGCGACGGCCCTCGTCGCGCAACTCGTCGAGAGTCGCCGTACGCGAACGCGCCGAGAGGGCTTCCTTGATCTCGTTGACGGATTCCATGCACCTCGTGTGGGTCCGCGCGAGCGAAGCCACGACCAGGGGCATTTCGGCCTTCCCGCGCTGCAACTTGAGCCAGCCCGGGTGATGCCGGCGCACCAATGCGGGACGCGGGCCGGCGGCCGGTCGCGACCGGCGTCCGGGCCATGCCAACGGCCCCATTCGCGGTGCGGCGGTGGCCACAACCAGAGCTCGGGTCGGCGCAACCCGATCAGCGCGGCGCGACCTCGTAGCGGCATCACATGCGCGGGTTGCCCGACCGCCAGGGCGACTGCCCGACGCGCCGCCGCCGCAGTTGGATCGACGACGGCGCCGGGCGCAGGTGCTCGGTGACACGCAGCAGGGCGGCGACGGCCGCGCCGACGGCGAAGCCACCGATGTGGGCCCACCAGGCGACGCCGGCGCCGCGCCCGGCGTCGATGGAACCCTGCACGAGCTGCAGCAGGAACCAATAGCCGAGGAAGAACGGCGCCGGCAGCACGATGACGTCGACGAAGAAGCCCCAGATGAACAACATCTCGACGCGCGCCTTCGGGTACAGGAACATGTAGGCGCCCATCACGCCGGCGATCGCGCCGCTGGCCCCGATCGTCGGCATCGCCGAGCCGGGCGCCGACAGCAGGTGCGAGGCCGAGGCCGCGACCCCGCAGCCCAGGTAGAACAGCAGGAACGGCACGCGGCCGAAGCGGTCCTCGACGTTGTCGCCGAAGATCCACAGGAACCACATGTTGCCGAGGAAGTGCAGCCACCCGCCGTGCAGGAACGTGCAGGTGAGCAACGTCAGCCAGTCGGGCACCATGGCCGGCAACACGCGGTGGGCGGCCACGCGACCCGAGGTCACCTCGCGCCAGACCAGCGCGCGGTCGGGGCCGAGCACGCGCGCCGGCACCATGCCGAGCTGCTCGAGCAGGCGACCCTCGGGATCCCCGAGCTGCCAGAGGAACACGACGCTGCACGCGAGCACGATGGCGTAGGTGACGACCGGCGGGCGGCTCGCCGGCACGTCGTCGCGCAGCGGGATCATCGGGCTGCCTCGATCGCGCTCTCGACCGCGAGGGCCGCACGCAAGGCCGCGACGTCGTGCGTGCGCACGTAGGCGGCGCCGTTGCGCACGGCCCAGAGTTCCGCCGCGAGCGTGGCGGGGCCGCGTTCACCGACCGGCAGACCCGTGAGCTCGCCGAGGAACGACTTGCGCGACGCGGACACCAGCAGCGGCACGCCGAAGCCGGCGAGCTCGCGCAGGTGCTTCAGCACGGTCAGGCTCGGCGACGGCGTCCGGCCGAGGAAGAAGCCCATGCCCGGATCGAACACCAGGCGTTCCCTGGCGATGCCGGCCGCGGCGAAGGCGGCCAGCCGTTCGTCGAGGAACGCGCGCAGCTCGTCGACGAGGCCCTGCTCGCCGAGGTCCGGTCGGTCCGCGCGCGCCCGACGGCTGCGCGAGAACATGAACACGAAGCGCACGAGGTCTCGGGCCTCGGCCGCGGCTGCCAACGACGCCCCGTCGCGAAAGCCGTGCACGTCGTTGAGCCAGTGCACGCCGAGCGCCGTCATCGCGCGCATGACCCTTGCCTTGCAGGTGTCGATGCTGACCTCGACGCCGCGCTGCAGCAGCGCCTCGACGACCGGCTGCAGCCGGCGGATCTCCTCGGCCTCGGGCACGTCCTCGGCGTCGGGGTGAGTCGACTCCGCGCCGAGATCGATCACGTTCGCGCCGTGCGCGAGCAAGCGGCCAGCGTGCGCGAGCGCGGCGTCGGGTTCGACGAAGCGACCACCGTCCGAGAACGAGTCCCGCGTGATGTTGACGATGCCGAACACTGAGACCATCGCGGACAGCGTAGGCACGGTTCGTCACGAGGCGCAATGCCGGGACCTCGGATCGGCGCGCCGCGCCGCGGTGGACTGTAGCAAAAACCGGCAGCCCCAGGCGGCGATGGCAAGGGCCCGTGCCGCGCACCGTGCAGGATCGCACCGGCGTGTGCGGCCGATAGGAGCGGCCGGAAGAGATCCGCAGCACAGCAGCGAGACCAGGAGCAACCGTGCCGAACCAGACATCCGGATTCACGTTGATCGAACTCATGATCGTGACGGCGATCGTCGGCATCCTCGCCGGAGTCGCCGTGCCGAACCTCATCGCCAGCCGCGCGGTGACGAACGAACGCGCGGTGCTCGCGACGCTGCGCAGCGTGGCGACGGCACAGACCCTGTGCCGCTCGCAGAACGCGGTCGACATCGACCGCGATGGCCAAGGCGAGGCGCTCGGGCTCGGCGAGATGGCCGGCACGCAGCCGCTTCGCTCGGGTACGGGTGTGCTCGCACCCGCGTGCCTCGCGCCGTCGGTCGGCACGCTCGACTCCGCCGGCTACGGGCGCAGCAAGGGCTACCTCATCGCACTCTACCTGCCCGATGCGGCGGGCAACGGCGTTCTCGCGGTGCCGAGCAACGCCGCGTCCATCGACCCCGACCAGGCCGAGGTCTCGTGGTCGTGCGTGGCCTGGCCGTTGACGCGCGGCCGCACCGGCAACGCGAGCTACTTCCTCAACCAGACCGGCGAGATCCTCGTCGCGAAGGCGGCGCTCTACGACGGCACGATCAGCGTGCCGCCCCCGGGCGCCGGCCTCGTCGGCGTGCCCGCGACCGCGATCGTCGGCGGCGCGTTGGCAGCGAACACCACGGGCGCGGACGGCAACGTCTGGAACACGCCGCAGTGACCGCTGGCGAGGCGACGTCGCGCCGCCTCGCGGGCGAGATGGCTCAGCGCTGCCAGCGGCTGCGCAGACAGGATTCGCAGCGGCCGCACGGCGCATCGCCGCCTTCGTAGCAGGACCAGAAGTCGCCGGCACCGAAGCCGAGGGCGCGCGCGGCGGCGACGATCTGGCCCTTGTCCCACGCGAGCGTCGGACTGACGACGCCGACGCCCGTGCGCGTGCCGAGCGCCAGGAACGCGGCGGCCGCCTGCACGAACGCCGCCGAGTTGTCGGCGAACGTCGCGGCCTCTTCCCGGTTGAACCCCGCGACGACGACGTCGGCGCCGAGCACCTCGGCGTGGGCGGCCGCGGCCGCGACGAACACCGCGTTGCGGGCCGGCACCCAGACGGCGCGTGCGCTGTGCTCGTCGCCCGGTCGTTCGACGGTGCCCTGCGGCAGGTCGCCGGTGCCCGGCAGCAGCCGCGCTCCGCTCGCCACCGCCAGCTCGGCCAACCACGGCAGGTCCAGCGCCCGCCACGGCGCCGCCCACCGCGCGGCGAGCGCTCTCGACGCCGCGGCCTCGCGCCCGCGCGCGCGCTGGCCGTAGTCGAAGAACAGGCACAGGGCCAGCGAGTTGCCGGGCTCGCGCACGAACGACGCGGCCGCGACGCCGGAGTCGAGGCCGCCCGACAGCAGCGCTACGCCGCGGGCCATGCCGCTCCACCTGCCGAGACGCGCGTCGGGTGCTTCACGGTACCGCCGCTCACCGGCCTCACTGGACCGTGAACTGCACGGGCGCCGACCGAGAGTAGCTGGCTTCGTTGTGGAACCGTTCGGCCCAGACGAAGTCGTCCGCGGAATCGGAGCTGCCGTCGGACTGGACCGCGAACGCGATGCGCGCCTCGACCTTCAGGGTCCAGGTTCCGGGCGGCAGCCCCGCCACGTTGGCCGTGGCCAGATCCGGAAACTGCACGGTGTCGGTGCCGCCTGCCCCATCGCGATCCGCCCCGAGCACCAGCCAGCGACGGCCACCCGCGGCCTCGGCGGTGAGGTCGAACGAGCCCACGAGCAGGCCCGGCAGCAGCAGCGGATCGAGCCCATCCTGGAACGTGACCGCGGGCGAGCCCGTCGCGGGACCAGCCGGCGCCATGATCGTCGGAATCGGCAGCGGTCCGGGCCTGGTCCCCGGCACGACCCCGGAGGTCGTCGGATCGAGCAGCGCTCGCGACCGGCTCACCCTGCCGGCCGTGTCCTCCGCCTCGGCGAGCGTCCACGCGCGCGGGAAGAACGCCGCGAGGCCGACGAATGCCGCCGGATGGAACGTCGCGGTCAAGCTGAAGGCTCCGGCCATCTGGGCACTGGCCACACCGACGCCGGCCAGCACCTGGTTCTCGAAGCCGTCCAGCCCCATCACGACGCGCACGCGCGGCTTGCCGCCGACCAGGTTGCCGAGATCGAGCCCCACCGCCAGCGCGAAGTCCTCGGTGAGCGCGCCGAGCAGCGGCGTCGAGCCCACCGCCGGCGCCATCTCGATGGTGACGCTCGACGCCTGACCCGGCGCCGCAGGTGCCGGCGGCGGCGCCGGCGCGAGGCCGGTGCGGCCGAGCATCTGGAAGCCCTGGAACGTGAAGGCCGGCAGGTCGGTCGGCTCGAACGTGCCCGCGAACGCCGTCAGCACCTGCGGGCGATTCGGCGCGACCAACGTGTCGGGGATCATCATCGGCGACGCGTTCGCCGTGCGCACGCCGAGCACCGAGTGGTCGGCGACGGCACTGCTGCTGACGAGCGCGGTCGTGCCCGCCGTCTGCAGGAACGAGACCGTGCCCTGCAGCGTCGCCGTCGAGCCCGTGACGGGCCGCAGCGGCAGCGAGACGAACGCGGACCGCGTGCGGTACAGCGTCACGAGGTCGAAGCCCATGCGCACGATGGTGACCGTGTAGTCACTGCCGGTCAGACTCGCGAACGTCACGCGACCGTTCGCATCGGTCGTGCCGACCTGCTGGCCGCTGGCCGGGAGCGCGGGCGCGCCCGGGTCCACGAGCACGGTGGCGCCCGCGACCGGCAACAACGTCGTGCGGTCGTACGCCTCGACCGTGAGCTGCTGGCCCATCGTGACGAGTCCCGTGCAGTAGCCGCGCTGCACGATGTTGCCCAGGGCCTGGCCCGCCGCGACGTTGCCGGCGCGATCGGTGAGCACCAACATGTACGGGAGCGGTGCCGAGAGCCGGCCCAGCGGCAACCTCCCCATGAGGAACTGGCCGTCGGCCGAGCTCGCGAACAGCTCCACCGTGCCCGAGCCCGCCGTCAACGTGGCGGCGCCGATGCGCTCGCTCGCGGTGCCGTAGAACGCGACGGCCTCCTGGTCGACGAGCAGCGTCGTGCCATCGGCGGCGACCGGCGGTCCGGCGTGCATCAGCGTCGGCGGCGTGATGTCGAAGATGGGGTTCTGGCTCGCGTCGTTGATCACGAAGCCCGAGCTCTGTGAGCCGCGCCGCATCTGCACGGCGTAGTGGATCGCCCCGTCGTCGAACTTGGGGCTGTTGAGCGTGCCCAGCACACCCGAGAAGTCGACGACGACCGTCTGCGCCCCCGCCATGGTGGCGTCGGCGAACCGCTCGACGAAGGCCAGGTCGTTGGTCGCCGCCGTCTTCGCGTCCCCACCGTAGATGCGCGCCCGCACCCGATCGCCGGGCAAGGTGTCGAGCGGCGTCGTCACGTGCAGCACGGGGTTGGCCGCGTTGCTGCGGTTGATCTTGTCGTCGAAGCCCGGCGCCGGGTTGCCGAGCGTCACGCCGGTCGGCGGTGCGGGGCCCACCGTCCGGAACACCGCGAACGGCGTCCGGCCGCGGAAGTCCAGCTGCCCGTCGGCGCCGAACGTGATCGTCGAGTCGACGACGAGCTCGTGGTCGACCGTGCCCGCGAGCAGATCCATGGGCCGGAACCGCACCAGGCGCGGGTCGTCGATGCCGACGACGGACAGCGGGTACTCGTAGGTGCCAGGCAGCGGCGAGCCACCGCGCGGCTGCACCTTGAAGCTCGACTCGGTGATCGTGGCCGCGTTCGCGGGTCGGTCGAAGACGACGTAGTAGGTCGCTTCGCGCGCCACGTCCGTCGCATTGTCGCGCGGAAACGTCATGAGCACGCGACCGTCGTGCATCGACTCGTCCTGGTTGACCTGGAACTCGGCCAGCACTGTGCCCCCGGTGGGCACCTGGAAGCGCACGCCATCGGTGTCGCGGCCGTCCGGCAGCAGCACGATCTCGTAGAACGGGGTCCCCTGATTGGACAACGCCGTCACGGGGCGCAGCACGAGCAGGCGCCCCTCGCCCAGGAAGTCGTACTGGCACGGCAGCGCCTGCGTCGTGCCCTTCACGCGCAGGATGACCTTCGCATCGTTGCCCGCGGTCGCCGTCGGCAGGATCGACTCCTCGTTGATGCTCTCGGTGAACTCGACGACGATCGGCACCGTCGTCGGCCAACCGCTGCCCGAGGGGAAGGTGGCGCGCACCTTGGGCCGGCCGTCCTTCGTGTCCCCGCCCGTGGGCACGACCTGGATCGGCGAAGGACCGTTGCCCGTCGTCGGCGTGTTGTTGGGGTCGAAGCCCGGGTTGAACGCGCGGCCCACGTTGTCGCAGCCAGCGGCAAGCGGGAGGAGCAACACCAGTGCGGTCAGGATTCTGGGCATGGGAATGCAGCGCCGGGCGGCGGGGGGCCGAACGAGACACCGGAGGACGCCAGCGTCTCGTCTGGTATTCCCTATGCCGGGCAGCTCCGACGTAACACGCATTATCCTCCGCGCAGCCGCCCGCGGCCAGCCTGCGCACGGCGGACGTCCCGAACCGGGGCTGTCAGCCGCCATCGCCCGTGCTGCGCCGGCGCGGCCAGAACAGGATCAACAGCGCGCCGACCACGAGCCCCGCACTGAGCGTCTGCCCCATGGTCATACCGAACAGCACCGTGCCGTTGTTGCCGCCTTGGAAGAACTGCGGGTCGGGCTGTCGCACGAACTCGAGGCAGCCGCGGATCGTCGCGTAGCCGAGCAGGAACGTCGCCGCGTACGAACCCGGGCGCCAGGGCCGGCGGCGCGTCAGCCGGTAGATCGCGAGCAGCACGAGGCCCAGCACGAGCCCCTCGCCGGCACCTTCGTAGATCTGCGACGGATGCCGGTACGGCACGAGCACCTGGCCGTGGCCGTCCGTCATGTGGCTCACCTTGGCCCAGTCGAGCTTGGGCACGATCGAGGGCCAGTCGATCGGGTGCCCGTGTTCGTCCGCCGTGTGCAGCAGCCCCTGCACGTCGTCGAAGCTGCGTTTGCCGTAGGCGACCTGGATCGCCAGTTCGCGGTCGCGCATCGGCAGGTTCTCGGAGATGCCGAGCAGATGCAGCGCCTCGGGATCGGTCGGGAACTGCATGGCCCAGCCGTCGCCCTTCGTCGTCTCGCGGCCGTAGAGCTCGCCGTTGATGAAGTTCGCCATGCGCACCGCGAAGATGCCCGGCGTGACCGCGAACGCGCACGCATCGGCCGTGCGACCCCAGCCGACGTTGTGCCGGCGGCAGAACAGCCAGCAGGCGACGCCGACGCCCGCCAGCCCGCCGTGGAACGCGAGGCCACCCTTCCACACCTGTACGAACTGCAGCGGGTTGAGCAGCGCGTGGTCGTAGAACAGCGCGTAGCCGGTGCGGCCGCCGAGCATCACGCCGAAGACCAGGTAGAAGACGAGGTCGGGTGCGATCTCGGGCTTGACGGGGAAGAAGCCCGTGCGGGCCAGGCGCACGAGGATCCACTGGCCGATGACGAACCCGACGACGTACATGAGGCCGTACCAACGGATGTCGATCGGCAACCCCGGAATGTCGAACAGCACGGGGTCCCACGCAGGGAATTCCATCGAGGGCAGGCTAGCCCCGCGCGGACCGGAAAGCACGCGGCGCCGACGGCCGTCGCTCGATCGCGCCCGCGGCTTCCGGTATCGTGCCCGGTCCGATCATGTCCCGACCGACGACCGCAACGCTCGCCGACCTCGCCGCCCGCCTCGATCCGGCCGCCCGCGGCGCAATCGAGGGCATGCTGGCCGATGTGCAGCGCGACCGCAGCCGCCTCTCCGTCGTGTTCCCGGGCCTGCCGCGCCGCATCGGCCGCGACCCCGTGCGCGGCGGCCGCACGCAGCTCGGCCCCGGCACCGTCGATCTCGACGCGTTCCGCCAGTGCGACCTCGCGGCCGCCTGGCTGCTGCTGGCCAGCGGCGCCAGCGACGCGGAACTGTGGGACCTGTACGCGCACGGCGACATCGAGGAGCGCGCCATGCTGCTGCGCGCACTGCATCTGCTGCCCGTCGGCGCCGCCACGGTGCGGCTGCTCGGCGAGGTGCAGCGCACCAACATGGTGCTGCACCTCGAGGCCGCGGTCTGCGACGGCGACCTGTTCGCGCGCACCACGGGCCACGCGGGCTTCGACCTGAGCGCGGCCAACAAGCTGCTGCTCAAGCTCGCCTTCCTCGACCTGCCGCTGCAGCGCGCGTTCGGCGCCGAACGCCACGCCAACGCCGAGCTGTCGCGCATGCTGCAGGACCTGGCGACCGAACGCGAGGCGGCCGGGCGCGCGGTCTGGCGCGACACGTGGCGCCTGATCGGCCGTGCCCCGTGCCCGGGCTCGACGGCGCGGCTCGTCGGCGGACTCGAGCACGGCGACGACGGCGTGCGCCTGGCCGCCGCCGAGGGCCTGCTCGCCCTCGTCGGCGACGAACCTGGCGAACTGCGCGCGTTCGCTGCGGAGCGCCTGCCGCGCGAACCCCGCGAACCGGTGCGCACGATCCTGCAGCGCATCGCCGCCGTCTGACGAGCCACGCCGCGCCGTCCCGACGCCGGCGTCGAACCCTCCTCCCGCCACCGACCCCCATCCGCTGATGCTCATCTTCGAACCACACATCCACATGTTCAGCCGCATCACGGACGACTACGAGCGGCTGAGCCTCGCCGGCGTGCGCGCCGTGCTCGAACCCGCGTTCTGGCTCGGCCAGAACCGCACCTCGGTGGGCACGTTCGTCGACTACTACGAGACGCTGATCGGTTGGGAACGCCATCGCGCGCAGCAGTTCGGCATCCACCACTTCTGCACGATGGGGCTCAATCCGCGCGAGGCCAACGACGACCGCGTCAACAAGGACGTCATGGCGATCCTGCCGCGCTACTGCGAGAAGGACTCGTGCGTCGGCGTCGGCGAGATCGGCCTCGACGACCAGACGCCGACCGAGGAGAAGTTCATGGCGGCCCAGCTCGAACTCGCGCAGCGCCACCAGCTGCCCGTGCTCGTGCACACGCCGCACCGCGACAAGAAGAAGGGCTTCGAGCGCTGCATCGCGATCGTGCGCGAGAGCGGCTTCCCGATGCAGCGCGTGCTGCTCGACCACGGCAACGAGGAGACGATCAAGATCACGCGCGACCTCGGCTGCTGGTCGGGCTTCTCGATCTACCCGAACACGAAGATGGATCCCGGGCGCATGGTTTCGATCGTGCTCGAGTACGGCGTCGACCACATGGTCATCAACAGCGCGGCCGACTGGGGGGTCAGCGACCCGATGATGGTGCCGCGCACGGTCGTCAAGCTCGAGCAGGCCGGCGTGCCGCGCGACCGCATCGAGCAGCTCGTCTGGCGCAACCCGATCGCGTTCTTCGCCCAGAGCGGCCGCCTCGACGAGGCCATGCTGCAGAAGCCGGCGCGCGCCAACCTGCGCGAGACGTTCGAGGGCAACTCGGTGCTGCGCGGCCAGGACCCGGAGAAGGTCTAGCCCGGCCCGCGGCGGCGGTCTCACCGCGCCGTTCGCGCGGGGCCGAGACGCCGCGTCCGATCGGTACGACCGGGTCCGCCGGCCATCAGGTATCGTTGCCGCGTGTGTCGCCGAGCGCCCCCGTGGTGCCGGTGTCGCCGCGCTGCATGCATCCCCACCCCGACCCCAACCTGCTGGACCTCGTCGAGCGCGGCATCCTCGCGTTCGAACGCGACGGGGACGCCGGCTTCGAGCAGGCGCTCGCGGGCGCCGGTGAACTGGCGCCGGCGGCTCGCGAGCACATCGCGGTGCTGCGCGCGAGCGGCCTGCTGCAGGCACCGGAGATGCCCGAACGCATCGGCGGCTGGCGCGTGCTCAAGCGACTCGGCAGCGGCGGCATGGGCACCGTCTACCTCGGCGAACAGAGCGAACCGATCGCCCGCCGCGCCGCCATCAAGGTGATCCGCCGCGGCATGGACTCGCACGAAGTGCTCGCGCGCTTCGCGATCGAGCGCCGGGCGCTCGCCCTGCTCGACCACCAGAGCATCGCGCGCATCCTCGATGCGGGCAGCACGGAGGACGGTCGCCCCTACCTCGTGATGGACTACGTCGCGGGGCTGCCGATCCTGCGCTATTGCGACGAACGCCAGCTCGACACGAGCCAGCGCCTGCGGCTGTTCGTGCAGGTCTGCGACGCCGTGCAGCACGCGCACCACAAGGGCCTGCTGCACCGCGACCTCAAGCCCTCCAACATCCTCGTCGCGGATCGCGAGGCACGGCCGCTGCCCGTCGTGATCGACTTCGGCGTCGCCAAGTCCGTCGGCGGCACCGCGGCGCTGGCGGCGCAGCTGACGCTGCCGGGCCGCCTGATCGGCACACCCGAGTACATGAGCCCGGAGCAGGCGACGAACGAGAGCGACGTCGACACGCGCACCGACGTGTACAGCCTCGGCGTGATCCTCTACGAGATGCTGACGAGCACGCTGCCGTTCGACCCGCGTGCCCTGCGCCTGCAGGACATCGCCCGCGTGCTGCGCAACACCGAACCGCCCACGCCGAGCACGCGCATCACCTCGCTCGGCGATGCCGCTGCGATCGTCGCCGCGCAGCGGCGCACGAGCATCGGTTCGCTGCGCCGGGCGCTGCGCGGCGACCTCGACTGGATCGTCATGAAGGCGCTCGATCGGGATCGCAACCGGCGCTACGGCATGCCGGGCGAGCTGGCGGCCGACATCGAACGGCACCTGCGCAGCGAGCCGATCACCGCGGGCGCGCCCGGCGCCTGGCACCGCCTGAGCAAGTTCTGCGCGCGCAACCGGCTCCAGGTGGTCGCGGCGACCCTCGTGCTCGGCACGCTGTGCGCCGGTCTCGTCTCGAGCCTCGCGTTCTATCGCGACGCCGCGGCCAGCTCGCTGGCGTCGGCCGAGAGCCTCGACACGGCGCTGCAGGCCGTCGGTGAGCTGGTCCAGGTCGGTGACTCCGACCTCGTCACGGTCCCCCACCTCGAAGGCGTGCGCGCCGACCTGCTGCGGCGCTCGGTCGAGTTCTATCGCCGCTTCCTCGCCCGCAACACCGCGACCGACCCGCGCCTGCTGCCGGGCACGCTCGAGGCGCTCGTGCGCCTCGGCAACATGCAGCGGCAACTCGGTCAGTACGACGAAGCCATGCAGCACACGCTCGAGGTCGAAACGCTGCTCGCAACACCCGCTGCCGCGACGCTGCCAACCGCCGTGCGGCGCGAAGTGGAGGTCGATGCCCTGGTGTGCCGCGCGCACGTGCTCGACCGCACGGCCAAGCCCGAGGCGGCACTCACCGCGCTGCAGAAGGCGACGCCGATCGCGCGCGAGCTGCTGAAGCCCGGCGACCAGCGCGCGGAAGCGCGCCTCGCCGACATGCTGGCCTTCACCGCCAATCTGCAGGCGGACCGCGACCCCGCGGCGGCCATGGCCTGCATCGACGAAGCCGAGGCCATCGCCGATCGCGCGCAGGAGCAGCACCCCGACGAGCTGCCCACGCTCGCCAATGCCATGGGCATCGGCGCCGATCGGGCCAACCTGCTCATGAGGACCGGCCGCCGCGACGAGTGCCTCGCCGCGGTCGAGGCCGTGCGCAAGCTGCGTCGCACGATGCCGCAGCGGGAAGCCTGGGCACTCGCCCAGCCGATGCTCGACATCGTCGACATCCTGCACGGCAGCGAACAGCCCGACGAAGCGATCGCCGTGATCGACGACACGCTGCCGTTCGTCGAGAAGCAGGTGGCGGACCATCCATCCGTGGTCGCGTACCGGTCGGCGCTGATCCGGCTGCAGAACGCGCGCGGCGACGCGGAGCTGCTGCGGCGCAACTTCGCCACGGGACTCGAAGCCCTGCGCACCGTGATCGCGCAATGTGAGGCCGCGCTCGCGCTCACGCCGAACGACCTCGTGCTGCAGCAGCAGCTCGTCATCGGCTGCACCAACATCGCCGTGCTGCACAACCAGTGGCGCAACTTCGGCGGCGACGGCGGCACCGCGGAGGTCGAGGCCGCACTGCGACGCGCCACCGCGGTGCTCGACGCGATGCCGGCCGGCGAACCGCGGCGCAAGGCGCGCCTGCAGCGCCTCGAGGTGCACGGGCTCTGGGGCCTGTGGCGACAGGCCCAGGGCGATCGCAAGGGCGCCATCACCGACACGACGGTGGCGGTCGCACTGGCCGAGGAACTCGCGGCCGAAGCGCCGCAGACCGTCGCCTATCGCACGCGCCTCACCGAGATGCTGCGGCGCCTCGCCGGCCTGCTGCTCGACGACGGCCGCGCCGGCGAAGCGCTGGGCCGCATCGACCGGGCCCTGGCGATGAACAAGGACCTGCAGAACGGCACCGAAGCGCAGCGCCGCTGGCAGGAACGGCGGCGCGAGCTGCTGCTGCTGCAGATGCGCGCCCGCGGCGCCACGGGCGACCTCGACGGCGCGTTCGCGGCGCTCGACGAACAGCTCGCGCTCGGCGACGAGCTCGATTGGATCGGTCGCCAGAACGCGGCGCGGGCGCTGGTCGAGCTGCTGGCGAGCCTGCCGGAGGCGGATCCGGGCCGTTCCCGCGTGCTCGCGCGCGGCCGCGAACTCATCGAGGGCGGCCTCGCCTTCGCGGAGAAGCACCGCGACAACGGCACGGGCCACGGCACGATCGCCGTCATGACCGGCAACACGCTCGTGCTCGCGCGCGAGCTCGAGGCGGCAGGTCACGCCCTGCCGGCCGCCGCACAGCGCGCCGAACAGGTCGTGCAGGCGTTCGCCGAGGTCTGGCAGGCTGCGCCGGGTCCGCGCAACGAGAACCGCGTGCGCGACCACGCGGCGGCGTGGCTCCAGCTCGCCGCGAGAGCCGGCGATGCGACTGCGGCCTTCGATCAGATCGAACGGCTCTTCGCCGGCAACACGCAGGTCCTCGCGCACCTCGCCGGCGTCGGCGCGGCGATCTCGGGGCAGAGCAGCGCGCCCGACGTGGCGGCGCAGGTGCGCGCGCGATCGATCGCGCTCTTGCGCGCGGCGCTCGCGGCCGGGCTCGCACCGGCCCGGCTCGGCGACGAGCAGTTCGCACCGCTGCGCGCGGACGCGGCGTTCGACGCGCTCGCGCCGGCCGGCGCCCAGGTGCCGCCCGACAAGCAGTGACGAGGCGATCCGGTGCCGCGCCGCGGCAGCGTCGACGATGTGGCGCTCAGGCCTTCGGCAAGTGCTGCAAGTCGTCGAGGTCCTTCGGTCGTCCCGCCTCCTGCTTGGCCCGACGCAACTCCTCGAGACCCAGCACGTGGAACGGCACCCGGTCGCCGTCGACGGTGAGGAACGACTCGACGCGCGATGCCCACGCGCGGTCGAACGGCACCGTGCGCAGGCTGGCGATGAGGTCGATGCGGTTCGGCGGCCGCCCGAACTGCACGACGACGTCGCCGGTCAGGCGGGGGTAGAAGACCCGATCGTTCACTTCGCCCGCTCCGCCTCACGAACATCGGGCGCGTCCTGGCCATAGGCGCGCTCGCGCAGGACGCGGGCAGCCTCGAGGCGCTCTTCGGGCGTCATGGCCCACATCTGCTCACGATCCCATCGTTCGGCTTCCGCGAAGGAATGCGCCTTGTTCGCTTCACGTTCCATACACCGGATCGTAGCGCACCGACGCCGCTCGGCATCCGGGCGTGATGTCCATTCGGCTCCGGGCATCGTGGTGCGTAACGGTTGTCTGCCGCAACCCCCGCGCGACGGCCTCGACGACGAAGGCCACCGCGAGCACCTGGTGGACCAAGGGCCCGGGCAGGGCACACCACTCGATGCATGCGAGAAGGTAACATCGCGTTCACCCATTCGACGGACTTCGCCATGCCCCATGTCGCTGCGTTCCCCGCTCTGGCCACGCTCGCCGCGCTGCTCCCGGCGCAGACGGTCCACCTCGTCGGTCCCGGCGGGTACGCGCAGATCAATGGCGCGATCGCGGCGGCGGCCAGCGGCGACATCGTGCTGGTGCAACCCGGCGTCTACGAGATGTTCTTCCTGAACAAGGCGCTGACCATCCGCGCCACCGCGCCCGGCGCCGAAGCGGTGTTGGCCGGGCCGGGCCTCGGCGCCAGCAACATCGTCGCGCCGCCGGCCGGCGCCACGGTGCACATCGCCGGCATGCGGCTCGGCCCCACGTACCTCTGGGGCACGACCACGCTCGACGACTGCGTGATCGACGGCCCGCGCACGTTCGTCGCCATCGACAACGCGACCGTGGTCGTGACGTCGTGCCGCCTCACGCCGGTGTTGCCCGTGCCGGCGCTGTTCATCCCGTCGACGCTGAAGTGCGAGGACTCCGAGGTCACCGTGATCGACAGCACGATCCACGGCCTCGGCCTGCCGGGCGGCACCCTGTCGACGCGCGCGATCGAACTCGTCAACTCGAGGTTCCGCGGCAGCCACCTGACCGTGCAGACGGGCCCGGGTCCGGGACCGGCGCTGCAGGGCGACGCGGCGAGCCGCATCTGGCTCAGCGACTCGACGGTCGTCGCCGACCCCGCGACCTGCATCCTGCCGGTCAGTGCCACGATCCTCGCCGCGCAGGGCCACTACGACCGCTGCACGCTCTCGCCGAACTGCAGCACGCTGCCGGCCGGCTTCGTGCTCGGCGTGCATGCGCCGCAGCCGCCGCAGAACGGCATGCCGTTCGTGCTCGAGTTCCGCGCCCAGCCGAACTCGATGGTCGGCGTGTGGGCCGATCACACGATCGCGCCGTCGCCGCTGCCCGGCGTCGAACAGGCGCTGCTGCTGACGCCGACGCACGCGTTCAACGTCGGCAACCTGATCGCCGACAACACGGGGCTCGCGATCGGCACGTGGTCGGTGCCGTCCGGCGCGATGTTCGTGGACGTACCGCTGTGGTTCCAGGCGTTCGCCGGGCCGCTCTTCCCGCTGCAGGCCAGCGCCATCGCCGGCGGGCTCGTGCGCTGACCGTTCAGCGGGTCGCCTGCCGCAGCAGCGCGGTGAAGGCCGGTTCGTCGATGTCGGCGAGGCGGTGCACCTTGACGTGGCGCACGTACTGCCCCTGCCCGTGGAGCAGTCCCTGCGGATCCGCGAACGCGGCGCCGCGCAGGAAGCCGAAGTGCACGTGGTCGGGCGCGGCATACACGTACGCAACGGGCGCCTTGCCCGCGAGCCAGCAGCCGTTGCCCCACTTGACGCTCTCAGCGAGCTCCGGGGCGACCCGGCGCACGAACCGCCGCAGCACAGAGATCAGGCGCTGGTGCAGCGCGGGCTGGTCCGCGAGGTAGAGGTCGAAGGTCGCGTAGGCCTTCATCTTCCTCGGCCCGTTGGCCAGCTTCCTGGCGCGCGCCGGCTCGGCCGCGGTCCGCTTCGCGGCGGCCCGCGACGCCTTGCCGCGCGGTGCCTTCTTCGCGGCCTTCGCGCGGCGCCCTGGTTTCGATCTGGTCTTCATGCCGGCTCATGGGAACCGATCGTCGCGCGCCGCACCACCATTCTCGCAGGCGCCGGCTCCCGGCACGACGGGACCGGGCTCGCGCGGTAGTCTCGGCAGACCCGTCACGACGCCGCCATGCTCCGGACGAACCGCCTCTACCGACTCTGCGCGCTGCTCGCCGCGCTCCCGTGCACCACGCTCGCGGCGCAGATCGCCCCCACAGCACTCGGTGCCGCCAGGGCCGTCGCGCGCGGCGTCGCGCTGCGCTGCGGCGCGGCCGTCGACGCCGGCGGACGGAAGCTGTGGGTGGCCGTGCTCGAGGTCGAGCCGGGCGTCGACGGCGTGCGCCTCGAGCTCGCCGCGGCGCGCGCGCCCGACGCGAGCCAGCCGGCGCTCGAACCGACGAGCCTCTTGGCGCAGCGCGGCGGCGCCGTCGCCGCGCTCAACGGCGGCTTCTTCACCAAGGACGGTCGCGCCGAGGGGGCGCTGCGCATCGCCGGTGTCGAGTTCGCACCGGGCGTCCCGACGCGCACCGCCGGCCTCGTGCTCGACGGCGGCTCACCCTCGATCCGCCGCGATGCGGACGGCACGTTCGCCGGAGCCGGCACCGTGCGCGCCGCCGGGCCGCTGCTGCTCGCGCATGGCGAGCTGCCCCCCGAACGCCAATGGACCGATGCGCGCCACCCGCGCAGCGCCGCCGGCATCGACGGCGCGGGCACGTTGCTGCTGGTGGCCGTCGACGGGCGCACGGAGAACGCCGCCGGCATGACCTTCGAGGAACTCGCGCTGACGCTGCGCGCGTTCGGTTGCCGCGACGCGATGGGCCTCGACGGCGGCGGTTCGACGACGTTGTGGCTGTCCGGCGAGCCGGGCAACGGCATCGTCAACCACCCGTGCGACAACCACGTCTTCGACCGCGACGGCGAACGGTCCGTCAGCGACGCGCTGCTCGTCTTCGCGCAGCCGGCGGCGACCGAACCGCGCCTCGACGACGGCGAACGCGCGCGCCGCACGGCGCGCGACTTCGACCGCTCGCGCGAGCAGATCGCCGCGCAGCTCGCGCGCCGTGTGCGCGACTTCCGGCCCGAAGAGCTCGACGACTGGCTCTCGCGCGGCCTGATCGACGTGCGGCCCGACGCGGGCTTCGCGCGCACGGCGGTCAGCAACCTGTTCTTCCGCGACGCCGAGGTGCGTGCGCGCCGCATCGGCGGCAAGACGTGGCAGCGGCCGCCGACGACGACCGACACCATCGTCTTCGACGTCGAGTTCACGCTGACGGTCGACGCCGACGCGGTGCCCGCCGGCGAGACCGTGCGCGCGTGGCTGCCGTACCCGCACGACTACGAACAGCAGCGTGTGCTGCAGGCCGAACACGAAGCCGCGGCGGCGCCGATGCGCGCGGTCTTCCTCGAGCAGACGGCCGTGGCCGGCCAGCCGGTCGTCTTCCGCACGAAGTACCGCGTCGAACGCCGCGGCGTCACGGCACCGACGTTCGACGCCACGCAGGCGCGGCTGCCGGCGTCACCGGCCTTCACCGAACTGCGGCCGCCGCACGTCGTCGCCTCGCCCGAGCTGCGCGCGCTCGCCGCGCAGCTCGCCGGCGACGAGACGAACCCGCTGCGCATCGCGAAGCGCATCTACGAGTGGTGCGCCGACCACCTCGGCTACTCGTACGCGCGCGAGTACTCGACGATCGCCTGCATCCCGGAAGAGGTGCTGCACACACGCCGCGGCGACTGCGGCCAGGTGACGCTGCTGTTCGTGACGCTGTGCCGGCTCGAGGGCATCCCGGCGCGCTGGCAGTCGGGCTGGGTCGTGCAGCCGGGCCACGAGAACCTGCACGACTGGTGCGAGATCCGCATCGAACCGTGGGGCTGGATCCCGGTCGACGTCAACACCGCGGTCGAGACGAACCACGCCGACGACCTGCCCGGCCCCGAGCGCCAGGCGATCCTCGACTTCGCGTTCGGCAACCTCGACAGCTACCGCCTCGTCGTCAACCGCGACCACGGGCGGCCGCTCGTGCCGGCGAAGCGCTCGCCGCGCAGCGACGACGTCGACTTCCAGCGCGGCGAGGTCGAGTGGGGCGAGCCGGCGCACAACGTCTACTACGACCGGTTCTCGTACTCACTCGCGGCGACGGTCGTGCAGTAGCCCCGTGCGTTGCGCGCGCCGGCCTCGCAATCGCGCACCCGCTCGCTACGCTGTTCGCCCCCCATGGCCGACCTCGACACCGAGATCCGACGCCGCCGCACCTTCGCGATCATCTCGCACCCCGACGCCGGCAAGACGACGCTGACCGAGAAGCTGCTGCTCTACGGCGGCGCGATCCGCGAGGCCGGCTCCGTCAAGGCCCGCCGCGGCGGCGCGCACGCCACCTCGGACTGGATGGAGCTCGAGAAGAAGCGCGGCATCTCGATCACGAGCTCGGCGCTGCAGTTCGAGTACGAAGGGCACTGCATCAACCTGCTCGACACGCCGGGCCACCAGGACTTCAGCGAGGACACCTACCGCACGCTGGTCGCGGCCGACGCCGCGCTGATGCTCATCGACGGCGCCAAGGGCGTCGAGCCGCAGACCATCAAGCTGTTCAAGGTCTGTCGCGACCGCGGCATCCCGATCCTCACCGTCGTCAACAAGATGGACCGCCCCGCGCGCGCCCCGCTCGACCTCATGGACGAGGTCGAGAAGGTGCTCGGCATCACCATCGTGCCCGCGACCTGGCCGATAGGCTCCGGCGACGGTTTCCGCGGCGTCTATTCGCTGCGCGACCAGCAGGTGTCGCTGTTCGAGCGCACCGCGCACAACGCGACGCGGGCCATGGTGCAGACGACCGGCCCGATGGATCCCGCGCTGCGCGAGGCGCTCGGGGAGAAGGCGCACGAGCAGCTGCTCGAGGACCTGGCCATGGTCGAGACGTGCGTGCAGCCGTTCGAGCTCGACGCGTTCCTGCAGCAGAAGATCTCGCCGATGTTCTTCTGCAGCGCGCTCGTCAACTTCGGCGTCGAGAACATCCTGCAGCGCTTCCTCGAGATCGCGCCGCCGCCGGGCCCGCTGCCGACGCTCGACGGCTCCGTGCCGCCCAACGCGCCGTTCTTCTCCGGCTTCGTCTACAAGGTCGCGGCGAACATGGACAAGATGCACCGCGACCGCATCGCGTTCGTACGCGTGTGCTCGGGCCACTTCGAACGCGGCATGTCGGCCAAGCACCTGCGCCTGGGGCGCGACGTGCGCCTGTCGCACCCGCACCGCTTCTTCGGCCAGGAACGTGTGTCGATCGAGGAGGCCTGGCCCGGCGACGTGATCGGGTTGATCAACCCGGGCATGTTCAAGGTCGGCGACGTGCTCAGCTCGGGCCCGACGTTCGAGGTGCGCAACTTCCCGCGCTTCGCGCCCGAGATCTACGCCCAGGTCACGCCGCGCGAGCCGTCGATGGCCAAGAGCTTCGGCAAGGGCCTCGAGCAGCTGACCGAAGAGGGCGTCGTGCAGGTGTTCTGGCCGCGCCAGGGCGCGCGCGAGGCGATCCTCGGCGCCGTCGGCGAGCTGCAGATCGAGGTGTTCCAGTGGCGGCTCGAGGCCGAGTACAACGTGCAACTGCGCATCGACCGCAAGGGCTGGACGCGCGCGCGCTGGATCGCGCACGTCACCGACGAACTGCTCGAGATCCTGCCGATGGTCGTCAAGGACGACGCGGGCCGCTTCGTCGCGCTGTTCCACTCGGACTTCGAGATCGAGTACGCGAAGTCGCGCTACAAGGGACTCGAACTGCTCGAGACCCCGCCGGCCGAAGAAGACCTCGGCTGAGCGCGCGCGTCAGCGCCGGCTCGGGCGCACGGTGCCTTCCGGGCTCTTGGCCTCGGCCTGGCGCAGCACGCGTTCGACCTCGTCGGCCATGGGCTGGTACTGCTGCAGTTCACGCAGGCGCTGACCGCGACCGTCGACCTCGAACGACGACGCCGGCAGGTCGACGTCGACCTCGAGCCGCACGACCTCGAGGTGCTGGATCACCTTGTCGGCCTGCAGGTGCTTGACCTCGAGCAGCGCGTGGTCGCGCTCGCGCACGAACAGCTCGACGCGGTCGGCCAGCGGCAGTTCGGGATCCTGGTCGTCGAGGCCCGCGCGCCGGGCGCCCGCGAGCCACTGCCCCGCGTCGGCGCCGCGCGTCGTACGCGCGGTCGGCGCGAGGTCGAAGTGCCGCTGGAGGTCGGCGAGCATCGCGCTGCCGAGCGGGGACGTGGCGCGGCGATCCGCCATGCCGGGCAGGTCGGCGCGTTCGAGCACCTCGCCGGCCCACTCGAGGTCGGTGACGACCGCGGCCGGGAAGTGCAGGTGCAGTTCCCCGAACGACGGGTTGTCCTCGTAGAGGTAGATGCCGCGCTCGGTCTGGGCCGACTCCATGCGGCCCGACAGGCCGTCTCCAAACGAGAACTCGACGCTCGAGTACAGCTTCGGTTGTGCTCCTCGCAGGACACGCAACGTGCCGTGCGTCGTCACCTCGCTGCCGTCGGGCAGGCGGCCCTCGGTCTCGAGCTCGATGCGCAGGGTCTTCGCCTTCTGCTCGGCAGCCCGCATGCTCGCCACAATCTCCGCGATGGGATCGCCTTGTGGCGCGGCCGTGGCGGGCGTTCCGGGCACCTGGCCCGGTACCTGGACGGCTGCCGCGGCCATGACGAACGAGACGGCGATGGTGGTACGATTCATGCTTTGCGCGGGGCCCATCATACCGGCCAGCGAAGCGCGCCCCACTTCGCAGCCGCAGCTTCTGCAAACCGACCGAACATGTCCGAAGTCCCGACCCCGACGTCGTCCCGCCGCCCGAACGCCCACCGAGCCCTCGGCAGCCGCCTGGGAATCGCCGCGACCGCCCTGCTGCTCGGCACCGCCACCGTGCAGGGAGTCACTGCGCAGGAGGTGCGGCTCGACGACGGGCGGGTCCTGGTCGGCAAGTTCGTCACCAAGGGCGACACGCTCGAGATCACGACGCGCGACGGGGTCGTGCTGGTGCCCGCGAACCAGGTGCGCGGCACGCGCGACGAAGACGACCTGCGGCGAGCCCTGGCCGAAAAGGCCCGCGGCGAGGCGAAGACCGCGTTCGCGCACCTGCACCTCGCGATGGATGCGCGCAGCTACGGCCTCGAGCCCGAGCTGTGGAAGCACCTCGACCTGGCGGTCACGCTGCCGCAGTCGACGGCGCCCGACGCGCCGACGGCGACCGATGCCGCGCCGAACCAGACGACCGCCGGCCTCACGAGCCGCGCCAGCGCGCGCAGCCCGCTGCAGCGCCGCATCGACGACTTCCTGGCCCAGCTCGAGCCCGAACTGCTGGCGCGCAAGTACCGCACGGCGTCGACGCGCGTGCGCGTGCACCAGCTGCTCGACTGCCTGCGCGTCGAGTCGGGTCCGGGCAGGACCGCCGCCGTCGTCGAACTGCTCGTGCGTGAACCGAATGCCGACCAGGACCTGCGCACGGAAGCGCGCCGCAACAGCACCGAGCGGCGGCGCACCGCCGCGCTGGCCGCGCTGCAGCGCCGCGAGATCGCGGGCAACGACCACTTCGTGCTGCGCACGGCGATCCTCGACAAGAGCCCGGAGGTGCGACAGGCCGCCATCGACCTGAGCCGCGGCATCGACGACGCGGGTGCCGTCGCCTACCTCGCGCCCGGCCTCATGCACAGCAACGCCAGGATCCGCATGCGCACCGCCGAGGCCTTCGCCGGACTCGGCCACCCCGATGCCGTCAAGCTGCTCGTGCTGGCGGGCCCGAACGCCGGCGTCGCGCTCGCGGCCGCCGACCACGGGGTGCGCGCCAACGTCGCGTTCCTGCAGCAGCAGGCCTACATCCGCGACTTCGACGTCGAGGTCGCCCAGGCCGCGTTCATCGCCGACCCCAAGGTCGACGTGCTGCAGAGCGGCTCGGTGCTCGACGTCACGGTGATCGGTGTCGAGCAGGTGCGCACGATCGTGCACTACTACCGGCAGGCCCTCAAGAAGCTGACGAACTCGGACCCGGGCGGCAACGCGGGCACCTGGTCGAACTGGCTCGCGAGCCTGCCCAGCGGCCAGGCAGCGACGACGGACAAGCGGTGAGCTGAGGTGCGGCGCGGCCCGATGGGATCGGGCCGGCGGCGACAAAGCAGTCGGGGCGCAGCGACCCAGGCGCTACCATCGGCGCGGACAATCGCATGCAAGCCACCTCCCAGATCTGCGTCGCCGGTCTGGCCGTCATGGGCCAGAACCTCGCTCTGAACATCGCCCGCAACGGCTTCCCGGTCACGGTCTACAACCGCTCCTGGGACAAGACCGAGGCCACGCTCGCGCGCTGCGGGCCAGAGTACCGCATGATCGGGGCGCGCACACCGCAGGAGGTGGCGGCTTCGCTCGTGCGCCCGCGCAAGCTGCTGCTGCTCGTCAAGGCCGGCAAGCCCGTCGACGAGACGATCGCCAAGTTCCTGCCCGTGCTGCAGCCCGGCGACCTGATCATCGACACCGGCAACTCGCATCCCGACGACACCGAACGGCGCGCAGTCGAACTGCAGCAGAAGGGCTTCCGCTTCGTCGGCATGGGCGTGTCGGGCGGCGAGGAGGGCGCGCTCAACGGTCCGAGCCTCATGCCGGGCGGCGAACGCAGCGCCTACGACGAGCTCGCCCCCATCCTCAAGAAGATCGCCGCCCAGGTCGACGACGGCCCGTGCGTCACGCACGTCGGCACGGGCGCGGCCGGGCACTTCGTCAAGATGGTGCACAACGGCATCGAGTACGGCGACATGCAGCTGATCGCCGAGTGCTTCGACCTGATGCAGAACGTGCTCGGCATGTCGCACGCGCAGATGGCCCTTGCGTTCACGCAGTGGAACCAGGGTTTCCTCGAGTCCTTCCTGATCGAGATCACGGCCCGCATCCTGCGTGCGACCGACCCGGAGACCAGGAAGCCGATGGTCGACGTGATCCTCGACCGCGCCGGCCAGAAGGGCACCGGCAAGTGGACGAGCGAGATGGCGCTGCGCTTCGGCATCCCGGTGCCGACGATGCACGCGGCGGTCGAAGCGCGCTGCCTCAGCGCGATGAAGGACCAGCGGGTCGCGGCGAGCAAGGTCCTGCGCGGCCCCGCCGCCAGCAAGGCCCCGGCCAACCTCGTCGACGCGGTGCGCGACGCGCTCTACTGCAGCAAGATCTGCTCCTACGCGCAGGGCCTCGATCTGCTCGCGGCCGCCAACGCCGAGAAGAAGTGGGGCCTGGACTTCGGCGAGATCGCCCGCATCTGGAAGGGCGGCTGCATCATCCGCGCGCGCTTCCTGCGCAGCATCCAGGCCGCCTACGGCAAGCAGAGTTCGCTGCCGAACCTGCTGCTCGACCCCGAACTCGGCGGCTTCCTGCAGAAGAACCAGACCGC
>DASUFY010000051.1:0-32232 GCA_036274315.1 Planctomycetota bacterium
GCCGGCCGCGGTCGGCGAGCACCTGCGCGAGAACTGCCCGAACCTGCGCGAGGTCGACCTGTCGCACTGCCCGCTCGTCGACGACACGACGGTTGCTTCGCTGCTGGGCCTGCGTTCGCTGCGCCGCCTCAACGTCGGCTACTGTGACAAGGTCAGCAGGCTCTGCGTGCCGCTGCTCGCAGCCGCGCAGCAGCTGCGCGAGGTCGACCTCAGCGGCGAGTACTGGGTCACGCTCGAACAGGCCGAACAGCTGTTGGCCGGCGGCAAGCGCGTGACCTGCTTCAAACCCCTGGACGGCGCCTTCAACCGCAGCTTCGCGGCGCTGCAGGCCAAGTACGCGGCCGCGCTCGACGAGCCCCGGTTCGAGCAGGTGCGTTCGCAGCAGGAACTCGACGCGCTGCCCGCCGACGTCACGCACGTCGAACTGCGCGGTCTCGGCGACCGCGCCGCCGCGTCGCTCGGCAGGCTCGGCAAGCTCGTCGGCCTGCGGTGCCGAGGCGACGACGTCGAGCCGTTCACCGACGCAGCGCTCGCGTCGTTGGCCCGCTTGTCGAAGCTCGAGCAGCTCGAACTGAGCAGCTTGCCGCACGTGACCGGCGAAGGTCTGGCGCAGCTCGCTGCGTGCCGGGCGCTGCGTGTGCTCGAGTGGCGCACGCTGCCGGCCGACGACCGTGCGCTCGCGATCCTGCCGCGGCTGCCCGCACTGACCGAACTCGCGCTGAGCTGGTCCACCTCGTTCGGCGACGACGGCGCGAGGTCGATCGCGGCCTGCAAGGGACTCGTGCGGCTCGAACTGTCGAGCACGAGCCTCAGTTCGCCGGCCATCGCCGGCCTTGGCGCGTTGACCGGCCTCGAGACGCTCGGACTGGCCGAGCTGCCGGGTCTCGACGACGCGGCGTTGCTCGGGCTGCGGCCGCTGACGAATCTGCGGCGCCTCAACCTGCGCAAGGGCGCGTTCACGGCCGCGGGCATGCGGGCCCTGGCGGGCATGCGCCAGCTGCGCTCGCTGAACCTCGGCGAGAACCCGCGGCTCACGGCGCCGTCGCTGCTCGCGATCCCGCCCGGTGTGTGCGAGCTGCAGCTGTTCGGATGTGCCGGCATGGATGCCACGGCGGGACCGCTGCTGCGCGATCGCTTCCCCTCGCTCGCGGTGCTCGACGTCGCCTTCGACGACTGGGTCGACGACGCCGCCCTCACCGCGATCCTGCAGGCGCCCGTGCTCGAACGGCTCAACGTGAGCTTCTGCGAGCGCGCGACGCCCGCGGTGTTCGCCGCGCTGCTCGGCGCCCGTGCACTTCGACGACTGCACGCCACGAACTGCCCGTGTCTCACGGACGAACTGGCGCGGGAGCTGGCGCAGCAGCGACCGCAGCTGCAGGTCGATCGCAGGAGCTGGTGAAGCGCGTGGGGCGCCGCGCCGGCCACTCGCCCCGCCGCTACCTGTCCCAGTCCGCCGGCAGGCGCAGTTCGAGCTTGCGCGTCTGGCCACCTTCGATGGTGGTCGTGCCGAGCGCGATCCAATGTGGGCCGATCGGGTCCTGGGCGCCGTTGGCCACTGCCTCCTGCCAGAGCTTGCGCTGGGCGTCCTGCGACTGCAGCCGCTTGGGCAGGACCTTCAACGTCGCGGTGTCGGCCGTCAGCTCCGCCTTGCAGGTGCCGTCGCCAGCGGTCTTGGGCAGTTGGGAGGAGAACTCGGACCGGGCATAGGAGACGAGGATCGGCACGTCGGGCACGGGTTTGCCAACCCCATCGAGCAGCGTGATCTCGAGCGTGCCGGACCAGAACGCGAAGTCCTGCCGTGTCGTCGTTGCTCGCGCGACGGTCGCGATCGCCGCGGCGAACAGCCGGCCGCCCGTGGCGCCCGCGACGTTCCGGTAGAGCGTCGCAGCGTAGGTTCCGGGGCGGCCCAGGAACGTGAACCGGCCGTTCGCATCGGTCGTGACGTTGCTCCAACCCTGGTCCACCTGGCCGTCGGGACCCAGGCCGTGCGTCGACTGCAGCGAAACCTGCGCGTTCGCCTGCGGCGCGCCGTTCAAGGTCACGGTTGCCTCGAGCGTGCCCGGCAGCATCGATTGCAGGTCGACGTCGAGGTGCGTGGTGGCGCCGTCGGTGAGCGTGACCTGGGCGACCATCTGTGCGGCCGAAGTCCACGTGTTGGCGCCGAGTGCACGCGTGTACGAAACGCTGGCGAGCCAGGAGCCGGGTGGCAGCCCCGCGATGTCGAAGGACCCGTCGTCGCCGATGCCGAAGGTCGCCTCGGCGTCGCCTCTGCGCGGCAGCGACGTCGCGCCGCGACCGCTGCCTTGCCGCAGTTGCATGTGTGGCCGGTGTGCGGCGCCGAACGGCTCGCCAGCACCGAGGCCCGCGAGCCGCCGCAGTTCGGCCAGGGCATCGGGTGGACCGGCCGTGCCCGTGAGCCGCGCGCCCTGGCTGACCGTGACGACGAGCGGCTCGGGGCGGGACAGGTAGACGTCGGCTTCGCACTTCGGCACGTGGCCGGGTCCGAGCACCAGCAAGCCGAGCGCCATGGTGCCGGGCCCGCTCAGCGCGACCGTGCCGTCGCTGCCGGTCGAGCCCTCGAACACGAGCAGGGCCGTCTCGGGGCCGTGGATGTTCCAGAGCCGGTCGGCGGCGCACACGATCGTGTCGGCGTCGAAGGCCCCGGCGAGCGGCTGGCAGAGCTGCACCTTGGTGCCGGCGACCGGTTCGCCCGAAGCGTCGATGACGCGCAGCGTGCGGGTCTTCGCGGTCTCGGCGCGAAGGTCGATGCGCGCGCCGCTGCGCGTCGTGATCTCGATCTGCTCGATCCGCGTCAGCAGCGCCGTCGCCGACGGGAACTCGACCATGACGGTCCACTGGCCCACCGTGATGCCCGGGATCGTCGTCGTGCCGTCGACGTACGGGCCGTGGGCGCGCACGCGCGGATCGTCGCTGCTGAAGCGACCGGTGTTGCGTGGAATCACGCGCACCGTGTAGTTCTCGACCGGCTGGTTCGCCTCGTCGGTCACGTGCACGGTCAGCGATCCGCCCCGCTGCAGCCGCAGCTCGACGTCGGCCGTGCCCCAGGGCACGGAACTCGCGGTCTTCGCGCTGTCGTAGCCATCGCGCTCGGCCTTCACGAAGACCTCGGCCGGCGCGCCTTCGTCGCGCTCGATCGTGAAGGCGCCGCTGCCGCCCGAAGTCGTGCGGGAGAAGCCCATCGACGCGGAGCTGGCGGACTCGAGGCAGTGGATGTAGGCGCCGCGCACGGGCTGGCCGTTCTCGTCCAAGACGCGGCCCGCGATCGTCGGCACCGCGGGCTTCGACGCGAGCACGAGCGTGACGTCTTCGAGCGGTCGGTCGGCGCTGAGGTCGACCTCGCCGAGGTCCGTCTGCTTGTAGTTCGCGAGCGAGTAGAGCGAGTATCGGCCCGGTGCCAGCCAGTAGCGGAGCTCGAAGGTCCCGTCGTCCTTCGTGCGCGCCTGATTCGTCGTCTCGGCGCCGACGCGGCCCATCTCGAACCGCGCCCCGCCGCCGGGTTCCTTCGCCCGGGCATTCACGAGGACCCCGGGCATCGGCTTGCCGACTTCGTCGACGACGCGGCCCGTCAGTCGCACGCCGGGCTGCATGGCGACGTCGCCGACCTCGACGGTGCTGCCTTCGTCGATCTTCGACCAACGACCGTTCCTTGCCGCGCGACCCTCCTTGCCGAGGCGCAGCGCGAACTGGAACGGCGGCGGCGGCCAGAACGTGAACGAGAACGTGCCGTCGTCGCCGGTCGTCTGCGCCGGCGGATTCGTCCATTCGGGCGGCGTTGCGTGGTCGCGCAGCCAGGCGTCGGTGCGTTCGGAGTTGGCGCCCCAGCCGTTCAGCGTCACCGAGCAACCGGCGATCGGTACGCCGTCCGCATCGACGCAGCGACCGCGCAGCGTCGCGTCGCGGTTGGCCGCCGGCGGTGTGGGGACGGCGACTTCGGTGCGCGTCGTGGTGTCTGGTTGTGCTGTGCTCGCGGCGGGAACCGCCGCGACGTCGATCGTCACGTCAGCGGCTGCTTCGGCCGGCGGGGCTGCGGGCGTGTGCGGCGAGTTCGCTGCGTTGGGCTCGGTCGCCCCCTCGCCGAACAGCCATGCGAGGCCCAACGCGAGACCGGCGAGCAGGATGGCGGCAAGCACCAGGGTGCGGGCATTCATGGCGGACTTCTCCCGCTCGTTGCGAGCGAGGCGCCATCGTGGTTGTGGCGTTCGCCCGGGTCAAGCCGGGGAAGCGAACCTCCCGCAGCTGAAGGTCACGCGCAAGAGCTGGTGACGCGCGCGGCCGCGGACTCACCAGAAGTCGGGCAGCTCCTGGCGCAGGCGGAATCCGGTCTGCAGGCGGAACACCTTCTCGACGGTGTGCAGCTCGAGCTGCTTGCCGCCCCACTGGCCTTCGAGGACCAGCGTGCGCCGTTCCCCGTCGATCTTCTTGCCGCGGTCCTCGCCGCGCAGCAGCAGCGGTGGGTCGACGGGCACGATCTTGCTGCCCTGCTTGCACGTCCACGGCACGGGCACGGTGTCGGCGGCGCCGGTGCGCGGCTTCACCTGTGCTGTGCCGGTCGCGGCATCCCAGGCGAAGTCGAAGTAGCGATGGGTGCCCGCGGCCTCGCGCACCCAGGCGAGCGTGCCGCGGTCGATCGCGAAGAAGCGCCAACGCGTCGCGTCGGTGACCGGCACCTCCTGGCCGTCGAGCAGCATCTTGTCGACCATCCACACCCCGTACAGCGCCGACTTCTCCTGCCCCTGCATCCACGGCCGCGGCGCCGACCTCTGCACGTGCGAGACGAACAACGTGCCAATGACCCAGCCGTAGGCGACGACGAGCAGCGGCCACCGCAGCCACCGCGACGTCGGCACCGTGAGGTCGACTGGTTGCGAGGGGCGGTTGCTGACGAACAGCGTCCACAGGCGGTTGCCGTACGGCGCCATCAGGAACACCGTACACGCCAGCAGGAACGCCGAGCTCAGTTTCACGGGCACGCCGCAGAGCCAGTTCAACGCGCAGACGTTCGTCATCACGCCCATCGTCACGCACGCGCCGAGCAGCGCGGTGCGGCGATGGAACAGCAGCAGTGCGCCGATCACTTCACCGGCGCCGGCGAACAACTCGTACGGCTTCGAAGCCTGCATGAACGTGCCGACCATGCTCATCGGCCAGGTGTCGCCGATCTCCTGCGTGAGCCGCGTGAGGCTCAGTTCGCCGAACTGGCCGCCGTAGAACTTGCTCAGGCCGTAGCTGAGCATCACGAAGGCGAGGTGGAAGCGCACGACGAGGTGGAGCCAGCGGCCAAGGCGCGGGTAGCCGACGGCTCGACGCTGCCACAGCGACCAGATGATCGTCGCAAGGGCCGACAGCGCGGTGACGACGAGCAGCCTCGCGATCGCGTGACCCGTGTCGCCGCTGCCGGTCCTTTGGTGGATCACTTCGTACGGAGCGAGGCCCTGATGGTCGAGCCAGGTGGTGAGAAGCCGCCAGCCACTGTCGACCTCGCCGAGCCCCGCCGCGCACAGGCCAGGCCAGCCGAACGGGCCCGCCGTCAACCAGGCCTGATCGAGGCGCTCGGCGGCGTTGCCCAATGCGCCCGCGATCGTGCCGAGCAGCGCTGTGAGCGGATGCGGGAACGCGTAGAGGGCGAAGAACACGAGCAGGTAGCGGAAGCCGATGCGCTGCCACCATGGCCAGGCCGGCGCCGGCGCGGGTACGGCGGGGGCCTCTGGGGCGGTGAGGGCAGCGAGATCCAACGACGGCACCGTCGGCGCCGCATCGGCCGGAGGTTGGGCGGGGAGGGCGTGCATGCGAGGTGGAATCTACGTCGCCGCCGGCGCCCATGTTGGGCCCATGTTGGGCGGATGCTGGCCGAACTCGCGGTCAAAGCGCGCCGATCGTCCACGGCAGCGCGGCCGCGGCCGACGCGAACTTCCCGCATGCGATCGGCGTCGGGCGGGACTGGTAGGCTGGAACCGCCGATGAGCCCCCACCCGTTCGACATCGAACTGCACCTGCGCCAACACGGTGCCGCGCTGCGGCAACTTGCCGGCGAGCTGCTGCGTGATCCGGCTTCGGCCGACGATGCGGTGGCTGAGGTGTGGCTCGGCGCGCTGTGCCGGCCGCCGCGGCACCAGACGAGGCCGGGCGGTTGGCTCGCGACTGCCCTGCGCAACACCGCGCGGCGGTTGCGCCGCGGTGAGCTGCGGCGCGCGCGGCACGAAGCCGTGGTGATGCGGCCTCGTGTGGTCGAAGACCATGCACTCGTCGTTGCGCGCGAGGAGCTGCTGCACCGGCTCGTGGCCGCCGTCGCTTCGCTCGAGGCGCCCTACCGCGATGCGATCTGGCAGCGCTACTTCGAAGGCAAGGCGCCGCGCGACATCGCACGGGCGAACGCGGTCCCGCTGGCGACGGTGAAGAGCCGGCTGCAGCGTGGTCTCGCCATGCTCCGCGAACGGCTCGGCGATGGCGACGGCAGCGACTGGCGCGAGGTGTTCGCCTGTGCGTTCGGGTTCGGTGAACCTGCGGCAGGCGCTGCGGCAGCGGGTGCCGCAATGACGGGAGGTGTACTCATGGCGACGTGGACGAAGGTGGCGGCGGTGGTCGTCGCCGTGGCGATCGCGGCGATGTTCTGGCCCCGAGCGGCGGAGGTGCCGCTGGCCGAGCCGTCCGCGAGCGGCTCGGGAACGCCGCTCGCGGCCACTGCGCCGCTCGCGCCGTCACTCGACCAGGCTGCTGCGCCACTGACGCGGGACGTGGTGACTGCAGCGACGAGCGCGACCTCGACACCGCCGGTGGACACACGGCCTGCGCGCTGCCGCGGCCGCGTCGTCGACGCCCTGACGCAGGCGCCGCTGTCGGGCGTGACCGTGACCCTCGGCTACTCGATGAGCCTGCGGCCCGAAGCGACGGGAGTCCGGTTCGTCACCGCCGAGAATGGGCGCTTCGACGTCGCATGCGATGGTGCTCGCTCGCCGCGCATCTGGTTCTCGCACGGCGAACGTCTCGAGGTCTATCTGCAGCCGCCGGGTCTTGCCGCCGGTCAGGAGGAAGACTTCTGCGACATCCCGCTGCCTTGCGGGCGCACCTTGTCGGGGCGCGTCGTCGACGAGCAGGGCCAGGCGATGCCGGCCGGCATCTCGATCAGCGCCACGTATTCCGTCGCGCTCACCGGCCCGCTGTGGCAGGTCGGCGGGAGTCGCGCGCGCACGCAGACGAACGGAACCTTCGTGCTCGAACCGCCGGTCGTGTTGGGCGCTATCGACCTCGACATCCACGACAGCGAGTTCGAACTCTCGAGTGCCGCACACATCGTCGTCGGCCCGCGCGATCCGGAGCAGGTCGTGCTCGTGGTCAGACCGCGGCAGCAGGTCTGCGGCGTGGTCGTCGGCCCCGACGGACAACCGCTGGCGGGCATCGGCCTCTCCACGCAGCCGGGCGACGTGCGCGTGAGGACTGCCGCCGACGGCAGTTTCCGACTCATGAAGTCGTTCCAGGACGGTGCGCAGTCGGTGACCGTGTTCGTCGGCGATGCGCCCGCGTTCGCGCCGCCGCCGCCTGGCGAGGTGCCGTGGGGCACGACGAACGTGCGCATCGTGCTGCCGCTCGCGACGACGCTGCCGATCGAGGTCGTCGATGCCGATGGCGCCGCAGTGACGGAGTTCGGCATCGTGATGCAACGGGGCGGGATCCTCCCCGACGAGCAGAGCAAGGTCGTGCAGCGCGGCCGACACGACGGCGGTCGTCTGCTCGTGGAACGCATCGCCCCTGGCCAGACGTCGCTGCGCGTGCTGCCCGCGGATCCGACGCTGATGCCGAGCGAGCTGTTGCCGATCGCCAACCTCGAACGCCTGCGCTTCGTGCTGGCCAGGCGGCTGCCGTGCTGCGTCGAGGTCGTGGCGAACGCGCACCCCGTGGCGGATGCGCTCGTCGAACTGGCGCTCGATCAGGGCAGGATCGCACGCAGCCAACCCGCGCCGACGAACGCACCGGCATTGGTCGACGCCCATCGCGGCGAACGTGTCGGGCTGCCGGGCCGGCAAGCGGAGCGCATCGCCAACGGTCGCACTGCGGCGGATGGCACGGTGCACCTGCTGCGCGACCCGGTTGTCGCCGGCCGCACGCTGCTCGTGCACGTGCCTGGCCGCGCCGTGCACGTCGTGTCCGACCCCGTGTTCCCTGCCGATGGCAGCCCGCTGCGGGTGGTGCTGCCAGAGTTCGGCGAGGTCAGCGGATCCATCGAACTGCGCGGGCGCAAGCGAGAGGATGTGAGGCTGCGCTTCCGTGCCGGAGCCGTGCAGGAATGGGCGACACCGCAGCCGGACGGCTCGTTCCGCTCGCCGGCGCTGCCGGCGGGGCGCTGCGAGGTGTGGCTCGCGCTGAGTTCGAATCGCCACCTGGGCGTGCTGCAGGGCAGTCGCCGCGAAGTGCGGGTGCGCGGTGACGAGCCTGCGACGGTTCGCTTCGACCTGGGCGACTTTGCGCTCGCGAGCGTGCGCGGCCAGCTGCGTCGCGAAGGCACACTGCCGGCTGGCCTCCTGGTCGACTTCGTGCGCGAGGGGGTTGCCGATGCGCCCGAGCTGCTCGGCACGGCCGAATTGTCGGGTGAGGGTGTGTTCGAGGCCGATGGGTTGTTGCCTGGCACCTATCGCATGGCCGTTCGCGCGAGCGCCGCGCAGCCGGCACTCGTGCCGGGGCTGTGCGCGGAGACGTTCGTGCTCGCTGGCGGCGAACAGCTCTCCTTGCAGGTGCCGCTGCCGCCGCGTCGGCTCATCGTCCACCTTCGTCGGCCCGACGGGTCGGCGGTGCGCGGCGAGTGTGTCGTCGCGCGGTGCGGCGGTGCGCAGTGGCCGGCGTTCGCCATGTCCGCCGTCCCCGTCGACGAAGTGCTCGTGCTCGACCCGGCGCCGATGCTGCCGGTCGAGTTCCGCGGCTTGCAGGGCCCCGTCGTCTGGACCGCGCCGGTCGTGATGCCCAACGACCGCGCCGAAGCCGAGGTCACGGTCGTGTTGCCCGATGCGCCGCGCTGAGCTGTTGCGAACGCCGAGCGGCTACTGCTTGCGACGCAGCGCGATCTCGACCTTCGTCCACTCCTGCGCGACCACCATGACCTTGCGCGGCGGGATCGGTTCGTAGCCTTGCACGGTGCCCACCTTGAGCGTGAACTCGCCGAGCTGCTTCGCGGCGACCCGGTTGCCGGACCAGTAGGCCACGACGGAGTTGCCGCTCTCGTCCTCGAGCTCCACGCTCAGGAAGTCGGGCCAGGGCAGCGTGGTGTCGGCGTCCTTCAGCACGACGTCGATGCCGCTCGCGCGGCGGATCTGCAGCACGAACTCGTTGGCACCCGGGTGCACTTCGTAGGTCTCGTGCGACCAAAGGTAGCCGTCGGGGTGCGCGTTGATCGAGATCGGCCCGGGCGGGGCGCGGAACTGGAACGTGCCGTCGGGCGCCGCGGTCGACTTCGCATGGGTCCACCCGCCTTCCCAGTCCGGCGGGGTCGAGAACCAGCCCGGCGTCCAGTCGCCGGCGATCGCGCGGCCCGTCTCGGCGTCGAGCACCCGCACGCGCACGTCGCATGGATCGGGCACCACGATGCGCACGTGCTCGTCACCCTGGGGCGGCAGCGCGAAGCGCGTGCGGTACTCGGTGCCGTCGACGAGCACCTGGTAGTCGCCGACCGGCAGCAACCGCGCGTCCCACGCGTACTCGCCGTTCGCCCGGTGTTCCATCTCGTCGGCGTCGATGCGCCGGGTCTCGTCGAACCATGCCTTCGTCGGGCCCCTCGCCTCGATCGACAGCGTCACGTCTTCACCCCACGCCGCGGGCACGACGAGCGTGCCCGCGGTGTGCGCGAGCGCAGGGGGCCTGGTGTCGCCGCGCAACGTGATCGTCGCCGCGGCGATCGTGCCGGCCGCGATCTCGACCGTCGTGCTGCCGAGCGAGATCGGATTGCGAAACCAGTCGCCCTTCTCGAGGTCGATCGCCCACGTGCCCGTGCGCAGGCCGTCGATGCGCGTCGCTCCGGATCGGTTGGGCGCGACCTCGGCCTGCGGTATGCCGCGCGACGCGCGCTGCATCGTCTGCCAGGCTTCGTCGGTGATGTCGGGCGGCCGCGTCATCTCCTGGTACTCGCGGACCCGCAGCCACGTCTCGTCGGGTGGGGTTCCGACGATCGTGACGTCGACGTCGCCACCGGGAACGAGACGCATCACGCGTTCGGCCCGGCTCGCCGTGTCGAGCTGGATCGTGTCCCATGCGTAGCCCGGTGCGCGCGCCCAGATCGACTGCGTGTCGGCCGTGCTCGTCGGCGCGAACCGCAGCGGCGACGTGGCGCGTTCGACGACGACTTCGGCGCGGCTGCCGGGGTGCGGGTACGGGGTGCGCCAGTCGTTCTTGGTCACTACGTGCACGTCGGCGAGGTCGGCACCGGTGTCGTCGCCGAGGACCCGCAGCAGCAGCAGCGGCAGCCAGCGGCCCCGCAGCACGATCGCCGTCTTGGGCTCGGCGATCGGGAGGTCGTCGTCGCAGCGAACGAGCCGGCCGCCGAGGTGTGCATCGTCGACGGAGACCCGGTCGGGGAGCTCGTCGACGTCGGCCTGCCAGGCACCGGCCTTCGTGACGGCTCGTCGATGGGACCCGGTGTCGCCGTGCCAGAGCACGAGCGTGAACTCGCCGTCTTCGTGGGCGTGTTCCACGCCGTCTTCGTCGACCACGACGAACGTGCCATGCAGAGCGATGGTGCCGCCGGCGGGCGGCGTGGCCGGCGGCGGGGTCGGCGCAGTCTCCACCGCCGAACGCGCGCTGTCGTCGGGACGCGACGCGGTCGCATCGACCGGCTCGGCGGCGTCGCGTCTCGAGCTGGCGGGCACGGTGGGCGCGACGTCGCTGGGGACCGTGTCGCCGGACGGCAGCGCGAGCCAGACCGCGAACGCGAGCGCGGCAGCGACGAGACAGAGGACCAAGCCGGGTTTCTGCACGCGGCGAGTCTACCGGCAGCCGCCCGGGGTGTGCGCGCGTGCATCCGATCCGGTGCCTGCGGGATGGTTACCGTACCGACCGTGCCATGACACCGCGTCCCTTCGACATCGAGCTGCACGTGCGCCGCCACGGCGAGGCGCTGCGGAGCCTTGCCCGGGAACTGCTGCGCGATCGTTCGGCGGTCGAAGATGCGCTGCAGGAGACGTGGCTCCGGGCGATGCGTTCGCCGCCGCGCGAGCAGGCCGGACTCGGCGCGTGGTTCGCGGCGATCCTGCGCAACGTCGGCCGCCGCACGCGCCGCGGCGAGGCTCGGCGCCTGCATCGCGAAACGGTCGTCGCGCGGCCGGACCTCGTCGAAGACCACGTGGTCGTGCTCGCCCGCGAGGAGATGGCGACGCGGTTGCTGGCCGCGGTGACGGCGCTGCAGCAGCCGTATCGCGATGCGGTCTGGGCGCGCTACTTCGAAGGCAAGGCCCCGCGCGAGATCGCGGCGGCGAGCGGTGCCCCGCTCGCGACCGTCAAGAGCCGGTTGCAGCGCGGGCTCGGCATGCTGCGCGAGCAGCTCGGGGACGAAGGCTCGGACTGGCGCGGTGCGCTGGCGGCGGCGTTCGGCGCCGGCGAAGGCGGGGCGACGGTCGCCGCGGCCGGAACCGCAGGAGTCGGAGGATTGCTCATGACGACGGGACTCAAGGTGATGGCCGTGGGTGTTGCGGCCGTGATCGCCGCGGTGTTGTGGTGGCCGGCGACGGCGACGTTGCCACCGGCCGAGCAAGCGGCCGGCGAGCTCCGAACGGTTGCCGCCGCGGGCGCTGTGTCACCGGGCACGCAGCAACCGCAGCAGCGCGAGACCGTGCAGCAGTTGCCAGCAGCCATCCCGCTGGCGGTCTCGGGCCCGACGCCTGCCCCCGAGCCCGGCATCGTCAGTGGTCGCGCCATCGATGCGGTGACGAAGGAACCGCTCGCCGCCGTGCAGGTGCGGCTCAACCGGACCCCCGCGGACGAGGTCGTGCCGGTGGTCGCGACGGGAGCCGACGGGCGCTTCGAGCTCAGCGCTCGCGTGGGCCGCAAGACGTGGTTCTTCCTGCGCCGCGACGATCGTGTCACGGTCGAGTGGGGCGGCGAAGTCGCGGCGGGGAACAACGAGGACATCGGCGACGTGCCGATGCGGCGCGGGCGGGTCTTGCGCGGCCGTGTCGTCGACGAGGCGGGTGGGGTCGTTCCGGCGGAGATCCTGGTGACGATCGCGTTCGAGGCGTTGTTCTCGAGGTTGCTGCGTGAGCGCTGCGGCGATGCGCACACCGACGCGGCCGGCACCTTCGTGGTCGGGGAGCCGGTCGCGCTCGGTACCACGACGTGGAAGCTGCCGCTCGGACCGTTCGAGCTGACCGCGCCCGTGCAGATCGACGTCGGCGAAACGCAGCCCGAGGAAGTCGTGCTCGTCGCGCGCCAACGTGCACGCATCCGCGGCATCGTGGTCGATGAAGCAGGACAGCCGGTGGTCGACGTCGGTCTGGCCGATCAGCCGACGCCGGTGGGCCCGGTGCGGACCGGTGCCGACGGCAGGTTCGTGATGCTGCGCATGCGGCCGGGAAACGCCGCGTCGACGACGGTGTTCGTGGCCGAGACCCCAGGCTGTGAGCCGCACGCGCCGATCGCCGACGTCGCGTGGGGCACCGAGGATCTGCGCATCGTGCTGCGGCGAACGCGGCCGTTCCGCGTCGAGGTCGCCGATGCCGACGGCGCACCGGTGGAAGCGTTCGGCATCGCGCTGAATCGCCCGGGGCTGCCGGCCTTCGGCATCGGCAACGTGCACCAGCGCGGCCAGCACGCGGGAGGCAAGGTGGGCATCCAACAGGTCGTGCAGGGCAAGACCTTCTTGCGCGTGCTGCCGATGGATCCGTGGCTTGCGCCGAGCGAGCCGATCGCCGTCGGCGAGGTCGAGCCGTTGCGCGTCGTGTTGGCGCGGCGCGTTCCGTTCGCGGTGCTCGTGCACGTGCACGGTGTGCCGGTGGCTGCGGTCCTTGTGGAGCTCGTTCGCGAACGCGGCGTGACGCCGCTGGCCTTCGATCCGCGCGTCACGGACACGACCAGCTCGGAACGCGTGTGGATGTACGGCAACGGCGCAGAGCTGCTGGCGGCGGCAACCACGAGCGAGTCGGGCCTCGTGTCGCTGCGGCGCGACGTCGACCTCACAGGCTGCATCCTGCGCCTGCAGGTTGCCGGGCAACCGGCCGCCATCGTTCGCGATCTGATTGCGCCGCGCGATGGCAGCCCATTGCGCGTCGAGTTGCCGGGGCACGGCAGCATCGTCGGTCGCGTCGAACTGCGCGGTCGCGACCCCAGCACGCTGCGCATCGAGATCCCGTCGGCGCAGCGTTCGGGTGGGCGAGCGATCGGACTGAGCCCCGACGGCTCGTTCGCGGTGCCGGAGCTGCAGGCGGGCACGTACGGGATGACGCTGTCGATGGTCGGCAGCGGCGGCATCGGCGCGATCGTCGGCAGCTCGCGCGAAGTCGAAGTCGCCGCCGGCGAGCCGACGCAGGTCGCGTTCGATCTGGGCGACTACCCGTTGGCCCGGGTGCGCGGCACGGTCACGAGCGACGTCGCGCTGCCGAACGGGCTCGCCGTCGACTTCCTGCGCGAGCACGACGACCTGCCGAGGCAGGTGCTGGGCTTCGCCGTGGTCGCCGTGGACGGAACGTTCGTGGTCGCGGACCTGCTGCCGGGCACGTACCGCGTCGGCTACCGCACGAGCCAGTCGATGCAGACGAGCGTGCCCGGATGGCAGGGCGAGACGTTCGTGTTCGTCGGCGGCGAAGAGGAGCGCCTGCCGTTGCGCTACTCGCCGCGGCGCCTCGTCGTCAACCTGCGCCGCCCGGACGGCGGCATCGTGCGCAGCGAACGCGTGGTCACGCGCTGTGCCGGTGCGACGTGGCCCGCGGTCGTGATGCTCACTCCGGTCGTCGACGAGAAGGTCGTGCTCGATCCGGCGCCGATGCTGCCGATCGAGTTCCGGGGGTGGAATGCGGGCGAGTCATGGAGTGCTGCGGTCGCGATGCCGAACGATCGTGCCGAGGCCGAGGTCACGGTCGTGCTGCCCGATCCGCCGCGGTGAGATCCTGCTGCTGCAGGGGCCGAGTTGGGTGGCCCTTTCCACAGCGCGGCGTCGTTCGTGCTGGCTTGTGAACGGGCCATGACTGCCGATGATCTGGCCATGAAAGAGGTCTCGATCAACGAGCTGAAGCGCAATCTGTCCGGCTACCTCGAAGAGGCGGTGCGCGGCGAGCCCATCGTCGTCACCAAGCACCGGCGGCCATGGGCCAGGCTGTCGGCTGCAGACTACGGCCGTGTATGGGCGGGGTCTCGTGTCGGCAATGCCGATCTGCGGTCGGTCCTCACCAATCCGTTGCCAGCGAGCGCATCGCAGCTGTTGCACGAAGATCGGGACGACTCCGTCGAGCGGCCTCCGTCGCGATGAAGGCCCGCCTCCTGTCGACTGAGCGGTCGCTCGACCTGCTGCACTTCTGCACCGCGACGTGACCGGTGAGGTCGGTTGCTTCCGACTGGCGGCCGTAGAATCCCGAGCTCATCCGCACAGGCTACATAGAACGATTCAGGTAGCCAACGGTGTGCACGTAAGCCTGACTTCTGCACGAAGTTGACTCGCCTACATGCGCTCCGGCGCCGCGATCCCGAGCAGCCCGAGCCCCGTCGTCAACAGCCGCCGCGCCGCGTCCACCAGCACCAACCGCGCGTCGCGCACCGCCGGCTCGGCGCCGACGACGTAGTGGTCGCGCAGGTAGCTGTGGATCTCGCCCGCGAGCGCGATCGTGTGGCCAGTCACGATGCTCGGTTCGCTCTGTTCCGCGGCGCGCTGCACGGCCGAGCCGAAGTCCATCATCACGAGCAGCACGCGTTCGGCGTCGGCGAGCAGTGAGAAGTCGACCTGATCGGTCGCGGGCACCGGCACCTCGACCTTGCGCAGGATCGACGCGAGCCGCGCGCACGCGAACTGCACGTACGGCCCCGTCTCGCCGTCGAAGTTCAGCATCGCGTCCCAGTCGAACTTGACGTCCTTGATGCGCGAGTTCTTGAGGTCGTTGAAGACGATCGCCGACACGCCTACCTGTTCGGCGACCTGTTCGGCGTCGGGAAGGTCGGGGTTCTTCTCGCGGATGATCTCGCGCACCTTGGCGACCGCCTCGTCGAGGATCTCGTCGAGGAACACCGCATTGCCGGCGCGCGAGGCGAACTTCTCCCACTTGCCGTCCTCGCTCTTGCTGAGCACGAGGCCGAACGGCACGTGCTCGACGGCCTTGGCGATCGGCTCCTTCATCTTCGTCAGCACACCCTTGAGCTGGTCGAAGTGCAGCTTCTGCTCGGCGCCGACGACGTAGAGGATGCGGTCGGGATGGAACGTCGCTTCGCGGTAGAACACAGCGGCGAGGTCGCGCGTGTGGTAGAGCGTGGCACCGTCGCTCTTGCGCAGCAGGCACGGCTCCTTGATGCCGAGTTCCTTGAGCCAGACGACCTCCGCGCCGTCGCTGTTCTCGAGCACGCCGGCGGCACGCACGCGCTGCATCGCCGCCTCCATCTTGTCCTCGAAGAACGACTCGCCCGTGACGTGGTCGAACGTGATGCCGAGGCGACGGTACGGCCCCTCGAACGCCTTCAGCGACTCGTCGCGCAGCAGCTGCCACATGCGACGCTCCTGGTTGTCGGCGCCGCTCTCGAGCGCGCGGAAGTGCGCCGCGGCCTCCTCGTCGAGCTCGGGGTGCAGCTTCTGCTCGACCGCGTAGCGCTTGTAGAGGTCGAACATGTAGCGCATCGGCGAGCGGTGCAGCTGCTGCTCGTCGCCCCAACGCATGTACGCGGTCATCATCTTGGCGAACGGCATGCCCCAGTCGCCGAGGTGGTTGATGCCGTGCACGGTGGCGCCGAGGTGGCGGTGGATGCGGCACAGGGCGTTGCCGAGCACCGTGCTGCGCATGTGGCCGATGTGGAACGGCTTGGCGATGTTCGGCGAGCTGAAGTCGACGCAGACCGTCTGGCCCGTGCCGCGGGTCGCGCCGTAGGGTGCGTCGCCGGCCTGGATCGCACCGAGCACCTCGCGCGCCAGCGCGGCGCGGTGGAAGCGGAAGTTCACGAACGGGCCCGCCGCCGTCACCGACTCGATCATCGTGTCGGGCGTGATCTTCGCCGCCAGTTCGGCGGCCAGCGCCGGCGGCGCCTTGCCCGCGAGCCTCGCGAGTTGGAACGCGCCGAGCGCGACGTCGCCGTGGTCGCGGTTCTTGGGCGGGTCGAGGCGGACCAACGGTTCGGCGGCGGCGACGGCGACGCCGAGATCGGCGAGGGCCGAGAGCAGGCGGTAGCGCAGGTGGCTGTGCAGGTCGGTCAAGGGCTGGTTGGTTCGGGAGGGTGGGCAGGATAGCCGCATGGCGGTGGCACCGCCGCTGCGAGGCCGGGCTTCGGCGAAGGAAGTGGCCCGCCTCGCCCTTCGGCCCATGCACGACGAAACCGATGCGGGGTCCGATGGTGCCTTCTCCATGAGGAACCGTCGCATGCCAACCGCCGTCCGTCGCCGGTCGTTCTCGCCATCCGTCACCTCAGCACCGAAGCGCGCCGCCGCGGTCCAGCAGGTCTTCGACCTCGCGGACTACACGAAGGCGCTGCGCGTCGCCGGCTCGCGCGACGGTTTGTCGTCGCTGCTCGGCGGCAAGGGCGCCAACCTCGCCGAGATGACGTCGTTGGGCCTGCCCGTGCCGCCCGGCTTCGTGATCACGACCGAGGCATGCAAGGCGTTCCTGGCCGGTCGCGGCGGCTTCCCGGCCGGCATGTGGGAGCAGGTCGAGATCGCGCTGGCGAGGCTCGAACGCGCGACCGGCAAGCGCCTCGGCGAGGCGAGGCGGCCGCTGCTCGTGTCGTGCCGCTCGGGGGCGCGCTTCTCGATGCCGGGCATGATGGACACGGTGCTCAACCTCGGCATGACCGACGCGGTCGCCGAGAGCCTCGCCGAGCAGACCGGCGACGAGCGCTTCGCCTACGACGCCTACCGCCGCCTCGTGCAGATGTTCGGGCGCGTCGTGCTCGGCGTGCCCGACGAGCCGTTCGAGCGGCTGCTCGAGGCAGCCCGCAACGAGCGTCACGTCGCCAACGACGCGGAGCTGCCGGCCGCCGACCTGCGCCAGCTCGTGCTCGACTTCCGCGCCGTCGTCGAGCAGCACACCGGCAAGCCGTTCCCGCGCGAACCGCGCCAGCAGCTGCGCCTCGCCGTCGAGGCCGTGTTCCGCTCGTGGAACGGCAAGCGTGCGTTCGACTACCGCAAGGCGGCCGGCATCCCGCACGACCTCGGCACCGCGGTCAACATCGTCGCGATGGTGTTCGGCAACATGGGCCAGCACTCGGCGACCGGCGTCGCGACGACGCGCAACGTGACGACCGGCGAACGCGCGATCGAAGGCGATTTCCTCGTCAACGCGCAGGGCGAAGACGTCGTGTCGGGCACGCGCGCCACGCTGCCGATCGCCGAGATGGGCACGTGGCAGCCCAAGCTCTGGAAGGAGTTCCAGCGCTACTGCGTGCTGCTCGAGAAGCACTACCACGACGTGCAGGACGTCGAGTTCACGGTCGAGGCCGGCAAGCTCTGGATGCTGCAGACGCGCACCGCCAAGCGCACGGCGCAGGCGGCGATCCGCATCGCCGTCGAACTCGCGCGCGAGAAGCGCATCACGCGGCAGGAGGCCGTGCTGCGCGTGTTGCCCGAACACGTCGACCACTTCCTGCATCCGCAGTTCGACCCGAAGGCGCGCGTCGCCGCGAAGGCCGAGGGCAGGTTGCTGGCGACGGGCCTCAACGTCTCGCCGGGCGCGGCGATCGGCCAGGCGGCGTTCGATGCCAACACCGCCGAACAGTGGGCCAGGAAGGACGGCAAGCAGGTGATGCTCGTGCGGCCGGAGACCAAACCCGACGACGTGCACGGTCTGCTCGCGGCGCAGGGCGTCGTGACGAGCCACGGCGGGCGTACGAGCCACGCGGCGCTCGTCGCACGGCAGTTCGGCAAGCCGGCCGTGGTCGGCGCCGTGCAGCTCGACATCGATGCCGAACACGGTCGCATGACGGGCCCCGGCGGCGTCGTCGTCGCGGCCGGCGACTGGCTGTCGATCGACGGCACCAGCGGCGAGGTCTTCCTCGGCCAGCTGCCGACCGTCGTGCCCGACGTCGCCGACGAACACTTCCTCCAGCTGCTCGCCTGGGCCGACGCCGAACGGCGCCTCGGCGTGCGCGCCAACGCCGACTACCCGCGCGACGCCGAGCGCGCGCGCAGGTTCGGCGCCGAGGGCATCGGCCTGTGCCGCACCGAGCACATGTTCTTCGAGGCCGAGCGTCTGCCGATCGTGCAGGCGATGATCCTCGCCAGGACCGCCGAGGAACGCGCGCCGTTCCTGGCGCAGCTGCTGCCGCTGCAGCGCGGCGACTTCGACGGCCTGTTCCGCGCGATGCGCGGTCTGCCGGTCACGATCCGGCTCATCGATCCGCCGCTGCACGAGTTCCTGCCCGACCACGACGACCTCGTGCGCGAGACGACGGCGCTCGAGACGAGGTTGTCGTTGCACGCCGGCGACGAACCGGCGATGGCGCGCGATCTCGCCGACCGCACGCGCATGCTCGGCAAGATCGACGAGCTGCGCGAGCAGAACCCGATGCTCGGCCTGCGCGGCGTGCGACTCGGCATCCACATGCCCGAGCTCGTGCGCATGCAGGTGCGCGCCATCTTCGAGGCGGCCTGTGCCTGCGTCCGGCAGGGCATCGACGTGCAGCCGCGCATCATGATCCCGCTGGCGACGACGAGCGCCGAGCTGCAGATCGAACGCGAGGTGCTCGAGCAGGAGGCCAGGGTCGTGATGAAGGAGCAGGGCGTCGAGGTGGAGTACCAGTTCGGCACGATGATCGAGGTGCCGCGCGCGGCGCTCGTGGCCGACCGGCTCGCGGAGCACGCGGAGTTCTTCTCGTTCGGCACCAACGACCTGACGCAGACGACGTTCGGCATCTCACGCGACGACGCCGAGACCGGCTTCCTGGCCGAGTACCTGCAGCGCGGCATCCTGGTCGACAATCCGTTCGCGAAGATCGACCAGGACGGTGTCGGCGTGCTGATGCGCATGGCGCTCGAGCGCGGCAAGAAGACGCGGCCCGAGCTCGACGCCGGCATCTGCGGCGAGCACGGCGGGGATCCGGGTTCGATCGCGTTCTGCGACGAGATCGGGCTCGACTACGTGTCGTGTTCGCCGTTCCGCGTGCCGGTCGCGCGGCTCGCGGCGGCGCACGCGACGCTGCGGCGCAAGAAGTGAGGACCTCGGCGTCTGTCGGTGTGCTGCGCCTTCGGTAGCATGCGTCGCGCGATGACGCGTCGAACCCGACGACTGCACGTGGCCTGCCTGCTGCTGGCGGCGGCCTGCGGCGAACAACCGGCGGCGGGCACGCCGACCTTCGCGCGCGACGTCGCACCGATCGTCTACGGCTCGTGCACGCCGTGCCATCGCCCCGGCGAGTCGGCGCCGTTCCCGTTGCTGGGCTTCGACGACGTCTGGAAGAAGCGCAAACAGATCGTCGAGGTCACCGGCAAGCGCCTGATGCCGCCGTGGCTGCCCACGCACGGCGACTTCGAGGACGATCGGCGGCTCGCGCCCGAGGCGATCGAGACGCTGCGGGCCTGGGTCGAAGGCGGAGCGCCGCGCGGCGACGTGGCCGTCGAACCGCCGGCACCGCGGTTCCACGAGGGCTGGCAGCTGCGCGAGCCGGACCTGATCGTGCGCGCACCCGAAGCCGTCGTCGTGCCGGCCGAGGGGCCCGACCTGTTCCGCAACCTCGTCATCCCGGTCGACGTCGACCGCGTGCGCTTCGTCGAGGCCGTCGAGATCCGCCCCGACAGCCGCGCCGTGCACCACGCGGTGCTCGGCATGGACCCGACGCGCGAGTCGCGCCGGCTCGACGCGCTCGATGCCGAACCGGGCTTCCCGGGCATGACGCTCGGTGGCGCCGCGCCGCCCGACGGGCACTTCCTCGGCTGGACGCCGGGCAAGCGCGTGCACAGGAACCCGCCCGGCATGGCGTGGCGGCTGTGGCCCGGCCACGACTTCGTGCTGCAGCTGCACCTGACTCCGCGCGGCAAGCCGGAGACGGTGCAGCCGCAGATCGGGCTCTACTTCACGGACGTGCCGACGACGATCGAACCCGTCGGCATCGTGCTGTTCTGGGACCGCATCGACATCGCGCCCGGCGCGACGTTCGTGCTGAAGGACCACCTCGACCTGCCCGTGGCGGTCGAGGTGCACTCGATCTACCCGCACGCGCACTTCATCTGCCGCAGCATGCGCGGCACGGCGACGTTGCCCGACCACAGCGAATGCGTGCTGTTCGAGATCCCGGCCTGGGACTTCGACTGGCAGGACGACTACCGCTTCCGCACGCCGATCGAGCTGCCCGCCGGTTCGCGTCTCGCGATCGAGTACGTCTACGACAACAGCGCGGCCAACCCGAACAACCCGAAAAGGCCGCCGCGCCGCGTGCAGTTCGGCCAGCAGTCGACCGACGAGATGGGCACGCTGACGCTCATGGTGACCGTCGCCGGTCGCGAGCAACGCAGTCTGTTGCTGCGCGCCGCCGCGCGCCGCGACCTCGAGAAGAACCCGGACGCCTGGAACGTCTGGCTGCGCCTCGCGCACCTCGAACGCGAGGCCGGCAACCTGCCGGAGGCGCTCGACGCGGCGCAGCGCGCGGGGCGCATGCAGCCGGATCTCGCCGATCCCTGGGTCGAACTCGGCATGTGCCAGGAGGCCGCGGGCCGGCTCGACGAGGCCGAACGCGACTACCGGCAGGCGCTCGCGCGCGACCCTGGTCAGGGCCTCGCGCACGGGCAGCTCGGCGGTCTGCTCGCGCGCGCGGGTCACACCGAGGCGGCGGTGCGGGAGCTCGAGCAGGCGCTCGTGACGCTGCCCAACATGCCGACGCTGCACAACAACCTCGCGACCGCGTACTTCGTGCTGGATCGGCTCAAGGAGGCCGAGACGCACTACCGGCGCGCGCTCGAGCTCGAGCCGGGCTACTTCAACGCGCAGTTCAACCTCGGGCGCGTGCTGGCGCAGATGGGGAGGTTGGCTGACGCGCGCGCAGCGCTGCAGCGCGCGGACTCGCTGCGGCCCGGTGATGCGGCCGTCAAGCAAGCGCTCGGCGATCTCGATCGGCGGTAGGGGCCGAGGGGATCACCAGCCAAATTGAGAATCGGATCTTCAATTTGGCCAACCACGATGCAACCCACTCGATCGCAGTAGCGTCAGAGCGGACGCGCGGTCCCGCGCCGGCCCTCAGCGTGTGCGCGCCGGCGCCCGCAGCTCGAGCCCTTCGATGCGCAGCGCCTCGCCCCAGGTCGCTAGCCCGATGCGGTTCTTGCCCGGGATCGGCTGCAGCGGCGCCTGGTCGAACAGCACCGCGCCGCCGAGCCGCACCGTGAGCCGCTGCGCCCAATACAGCAGTTCGAGTCGGCCGCCGTTCTTGGCCGCCTTCTTGGCGTCGCTCTGCCACGGCACCTGGTCCGACATGTAGCAGCGCCGGTCGTAGCGTTCGAGGTGCGCGCGCACGGCGTCGCCGCCGACGGGTTCGAGGATCAGCGTCCAGCCGCTCAGTGCATCGCGGCGGCCCTCGCCCTGCAGGATCACACACAGCTTCGGCGGGCCCTGGCCCGGCTCGAGATCGAGCGCGAGCTGGAACGCGTCGAGCTGCTCGGTCGCGCGTTCGGGCAGCCATGCGAGGTTGCTCGGCGAGTCCTTGGGAAAGCCGGGTCGCACCGTGTACTTGCGCCACTCGACCTGGCGGTCGGTGGCGAAACCCTCGAGCGCACCGTTGCGCGAGCGCCACTTGCCGACCGTGTCGTCGAGCTTGCGCACGCCGCCGCCGCCGTCGAAGCGCAGGTGCAGCAGCGACGCCCAGCGCTTCGCATCGGGCACGTCGATCGCCGCGAGCTTCTTCGCGGGCGGGTCGGCGTCGGTCGTCCAGCCCGGCAGCGGCGTGCCGTTGCGCTGCGCGATCGCGAGCGAACAACCCGACGCGCCGGCGCGGTTCCGGATCTTGAGCAGCACCTTGTTGCGGCCCTTGTGCAGCGTCACGGCGAAGCGGATCGCGTCGGGCAGCAGCGCGCGCCAGTTCGGTCGCCACGGCCCGAACGGTCCGTTGCCGAAGTCGTGCGCACCGACCAGCTCGTCGTTGACGAACAGGATCAGGTCGTCGTCGGCGCGCACGTGCAACCAGGCTTCGGTCTCGGTCTCGACCCGCACGTGGGTCAGCGCGTAGATCGCGCTGTCGTCCATGTACGAGAAATCGAAGTGCAGCCAGCCCGTCGCGTCGACCGTGACGGGCTTGGGTCCGGGCCGGCGCCAGGTCGGGTTGTTGTTGATGCTCTCGTAGCGCGCCTGCAGGTCGATCTCGAGTTCGGGCGGGAAGCGGTAGTCGGCGGGGTCGACACCCTGCTTGCGGAACGGGCCGATGACCCACCAGTCGGTGACGACGCCGAGGTCCTCGTGGTACGCGTCCGGTTGCTTGCTGCGGTCGTACAGGCGTTTGGCGGCGCGGTCGCGCGGCACCGGCGAACCGGGCTGGTCCTCGAGCGTCGGTCCGAGCTGCCGGCCGCTCGCGGCGATCTGCTCGAGGCGCACGGCCTCGAGGTCCTGCTCGAGCAGCGGCCAGCGGAAGCGCACGAGGTCCGCGAACGCGTCCTTGCCGAACGCCTGCACGAGGTGGAACGCGAACGCGCGCGCGACGTCCGGCGTGCGTGCGTCCTTGACGTTGCAGGCGCGGTAGTCGCGGAAGAACTTGCGGTAGAGCTGCCAGCGGTAGCCGTTGCCGTCCTTGCCGTAGGTCGAGATGAAGTGCAGGAAGAAGCCCGCGCTGGGCCCGTAGTTGGGGATGCGCCAGTACTCGAGGTCGCGTTCGAGGTAGTCCTCGAGGAACGCGCGCGCGGCGAGGCCGAACGCCGCGCGCGCGCCGGCGACCTGGCCGAGTTCCTGCTGCGCGAACGTCGCGCCGAAGTCGGCGAGGCCCTCGTGCATGCCGCCGTAGATCGGCGCCGTGTCGTCGATGCAGTGCGTGAGCTCGTGGTAGAGCAGGCCGTTGTCGACGCGCAGCGCCTTCGCCTCCGGATCGGCGTTGCCGACGTCGATGATCTTGCCGCCGCCGACCCCGCCGCCGAACTCCCACAGCTCCTTGAAGTAGACCGTCACGCGGTCGCCGTCGGGGTTGGGCACGCGGCCGAACAGGTCGGTCAGGTACAGGTAGGCGAGGTCGAAGTGCAGCAGGCTGTCGTCGGGGATGCCGGACACGAGCTGCTTGGGGCCGATGAACACGAAGCGATGGCTACTGCGCGTCGCGGTGCGCGCCCAGCACGGGTGCGAAAGCGCGGCGTTCGCCTCGGCACGTTCGTCCGCCGGCACGTCGGCGAGCCACGCCGCCTCGATCGCCGCGCGCGCCTTCTCGCCCTGCCCGCGCGTCTCGAGCAGGAACTCGAGCGTGCGCACGAGTTCGCGGCCGACGGCACGCTGGGCCGGGTTCTTGGCGAGCTTGACGCCGGCCTCGAGTCGTTCCTTGCCGTTCGGGTAGCGCTCGACGAGCTGTGCGACCTCGGCCTCCTGCTCCTTGCTGAGTGCGAAGATCCTGGCGGCGATGTTGTCGCGGTCCTGCGTGACGCGCCGCGCGTCGCCGAGCGCACCGAGCACGGCGCGGTCGGCGTCTTCCTGCAGCGCGCCGCCGACCTCGTCGAGCAGCAGGATCGCGCCGTACGACTTGCCGCGGTCGAACATGCGGCCCGCGACCTGGCGCAGGTAGCGCGCGCGTTCGTCGCGGATGCGGCCCTGCACGATGTCCGACTCCTCGAACGTCAGCGGCCGCGGCGGCGTGCGGCCGACGGCGAGCAGCGCCTTCTGCAACCGGGCCTTGAGCGGGTAGTCCTCGAGGCGACGGAACGCGAACTCGAGGCGGTCCCAGGCGTCCTGCGGCTGCTTCTCGGCGTTGGCCGCGGCGATCACGGCGTCGACCGCGGCCGCGTCGATGCTGCCTTCGATCGCCGGCAGCTCGAAGGCGCAGAGCCGCGCGAGGCCGTCGGCGCCGATGCTGCGCGACAGCGGCGGCGCGACCTTGTCCGTCGCCGGGTCGAGCAGACCCAGGTGGACCTCGACGTTGCCCGGGCTCAGGTTCGTGTCGTCGGGCAGCACGAACGTCAGCGGCAGCTCGTAGGCGACGACCTTGTCCTTGACCCACTGCAGCGTCGGCACCGGCGGCGCGTGGTCGCGGCGCAGCAGCAGGCGGCCGCCGCGGCGCAGTTCGATGCGCACGGCGAACGCGCGGTCGGGCGTCGCCTCGCTCACGAAGCGCAGCTTCAGCAGCGCGCGGCCCGCGGTCGCCAGCTGGGTCGTGTCGACCTCGGCCGTGACGTTCACGGGGATCGACATCGGGTAGTCCTGCGCGACGAGCGCACCGGTGCTGGCGAGCACGAGCAGCAGCAGCGAAGGGCGTGCGGTCATGGGGCGGTCATCACGCGGTCGGCCAACGGAGCCCGCTGGCCGGTCCCGACCATCGCGCCACTATCGCCATGCGGGCGGCGATTGTGGCGCAACCAACCGGGGCCGTCCACTGGCTGTCGAGCCGGCGGAAGCGTCGGCCGCACGGCGACCCGGCACGACGCTGGGCGCGGCTTCGCGTCGCCGCGGCATTGCGGGCGCGACGCGCGCGGCGCACACTGCGCGCGTGCCCTTCACGTACGAACACGCGCGGCCCGCGGTCACCGTCGACGTCGCGCTGTTCGCCGCCGGTGCACGAGGCGAACTGCAGCTGCTGTTGATCCGCCGCGGGTCGGAACCGTTCGCCGGCCGTTGGGCCCTGCCCGGCGGCTTCGTCGACCCCGACGAGGACCTCGATGTCGCCGCGCGGCGCGAGGTGCTCGAGGAGACCGGCGTGCGGGTCGGCCGGCTCGTGCAGCTCGGCGCCTACGGCAAGCCGGGTCGCGATCCGCGCGGCCGCACGATCTCGGTCGTGTTCCTGGCCGGTTGCGATCGCGCCGCGACGAACGGGACCGCGGGCGACGACGCCGCCGCGTGCGACTGGTTCGCAGCGCTGCGGCCGCCGCCGCTCGCGTTCGACCACAAGCGGATCCTGCGCGATGCGCGCCTCCGGCTCGCCGAGATCGCGCGCGACCGCACCACGTTCGCGTCGCTGCTGTTCGGCGCCCGCAGCCCCGCGGTCGCCGACGCGGTGCGCCGCGCGGCGCTCCCCACGACCGCCGCCAAGCGGCCCCGCCGACCCTCGTGACCGACTCCACGCCCAACGCCGCGTCAGCCGACTTCGAGGCGGCGATGCACGAGGTCGAGACGAACCTCGAGGTCCGCCGCCTGATGCTCGTGATCACGAACGTGCTGACACCGGCGTGCGTGATGGCGATCAGCGACTGCCTGAGCGGCAGCGACTACCCGCCGGCGCTGGCGTGGCTGCCGCCCGTCGTGCTGCCGCTGTCGGGCGCGCTGCTGCTCGGCTGTGGGTTCCTCGTCGCCGGCGTGTTGGGCCGCTGCCACTTCGGCCTCGTGCTCAACGGCACGAAGATGCGCAAGGTCGAGACCGGCCGGCTCGAGCTGCAGTCGCTGAACTGGCTCGGCGTGACCACGAACTTCGTCGCGCTGACGGCGCTGTCCGCCGCGCTCGGAGCCGTCTGCCTCGCCGCGAGCTGCGGCGGCCGCGCGTGGGCCTGGCCCGCCGCCGCGGTGGTCGCCGCCGGCCTGATGCTGTGGCTGCCCGTCTGCCACTGGCGCGCGAACCGCCGCTGCCGTTCGCTCGACGCGCACTGGCAGCACGGCCTGCCGCCCGTCGAACTGCGCGAACGCCACGCGCGCAAGTCGCTCGACGCGACCGCGGCCGACATCTCGGTCGTCGTCGTGATGGCGGTCGCGCTGTTCGCGGGCGTCTTCAACGCGCTGACGAACCTCGGCGGCATCCCCGCGGACCTCGCGCTCACGCCCGCGCCCGCGGTGTTGAAGACGTTCGGCATGCCGGTGCTCGCGGCCTTCCTGCTCGCCTCGCAGCTGCTGTCGTGCCGCATCCTCGTGCGGCTGCGCCTCGCGTTCGGCACGCACTCGCGGCGGCTCGCCGAACTGCGCGGCGAAGTCGACGCGACGGCGATGCTGTGGCGGCCGCAGGAACGCACCTACCTGCTCTACGCGATCGTGCTCGTGCTGGCGGCGGCCAGCGCGCTGCTGTTCGGCTACGAACGCTTCGGCCGCACGCTCGGCCTCGTGCTCGGCGGTGCCGTGCTCGCGGCGGGAGCGATCTGGTATCCGTTCGTGCTGCGGACTGCGCGCCGGCGCCGCAAATGAACGCGCGCGGTCGCGGCACACGAGGCGGTGGGGTATCATCTGCGTATGGAGGACGAGGCAGCGGCGAGGCGAGCGGCACGGGCGAACTGGCCGATCCGTGAGGCCCGACTGACGGACGAAACGGCCGACTCGAACGGACTCACGGCCGACGAACGGTTGGCGATGATGTGGGAGCTCGTCGTGCAGGCCTGGGCCGTCGCCGGACGCGCGATCCCCGACTACGACCGCGCCCACACACCGGTTCGCCGGGTTCGTCGCGGAGATCCCGACGCATGACGGGCCTGAACGACCTCAACCCGGACTTCCGGGACATGGTCGCCACCCCTTGCGACGAGGGTGCCGCCTACTGCCAGTTCTCCCACTGTTCGTACGCGGCCGCGATCTCCTGTTCGAGCCGCGCCTCGTCGGCCTTGAGCTCCTTGATCCTCGCGACGCTGCCGTAGTTGTCGGGCTCGAGCATCGCCGCGCGCACCGCCACCAGCGCCTCCTCGAGCGCGATGATGCGCTGTTCGAGCTTCTCGAACAGCAGCGGGTTGCGCACCTTGCCGGTCTCGATCGCCTTCTTCGCGTCGGGTTCGGCTGCCGCGGCCTGCTTGCTCGCCTTGGCGAGCGCCTTGTCGCGCGCTTCGACCTCGGCGGCGCGCGCGGCCGACCGTTCTTCGGCGAGCACACGCTGGCACTGCTCGAGGCCCTGGTCGAACGTGCGGATGCGGCCGTCCTCGAGCCACGCGACGCGGTCGGCGACCTCCTCGACGAGCTGGCGGTCGTGCGTGATGAGCACGATCGTGCCGGGGAACTCCTTGAGCGCCTGCTCGAGGCCCTCGGTACCCGCGACGTCGAGGTGGTTGGTCGGTTCGTCGAGGCAGAGCAGATCGAACTGCGCGCGCGTCATGCGCGCGAGCGACAGCCGCTGCTTCTCGCCGCCCGACAGCTCGGTGACGGGTTTGTCGATGTCGTCGCCGCAGAACAGGAACAACGCGAGGTGGTCGCGCAGCGTGCGCTCGTCGACGGTGCGGTCGAGTTCGCGCAGCGCCTCGAGCACGGTGCCCTGCTGCGGCAGGTCGTTCTTCTCCTGGCTGAAGTAGCCGATGCGCAGGTTGTGGGCGCGCTTGATCGTGCCGGCCGCGGGTTCGCCGATGCCGGCCAGCAGGCGCAGCAGCGTCGTCTTGCCCGTGCCATTGCGGCCGAGCAGCGCCGTCGTCTCGCCGAACCAGATGCGCAGCTCGCCGTGTTCGATCAGCGTGCGCTGACCGACCTTCACGCCGAGGTCCTCGCACTCGATCGCGGCCTGGCCCTGCTGGCCGCGCGTCGTCGTGCCGAACGTGAGCCGCATCGAGGCGCGCCTGCCCTTGGGCTTCTCGATGAGCTGCAGCCGCTGCAGTCGCTTCAGGCGGCCCTTGGCCTGCGAACTCATGCGACCCGCCATGTTGCGGCGGATGTACTCCATCTCCTTCTCGACGAACTCGCGCTGGCTCTTGAACTGTCGCGCCTGCGCGAGCAGCGCCAGGTCGCGCTGCTGGCTGTAGTGCGAGAAGTTGCCCTTCCAGCGGTTGGCGACTCCGTCGGCGACCTCGACGATCGAGGTGGCGACGGCGTCGAGGAAGCGCCGGTCGTGGCTGACGACGAGCACGGCACCGGGATGACGCTGCACGAAGCCCTCGACGAACTCGATGCCCTGCAGGTCGAGGTGGTTGGTCGGCTCGTCGAGCAGCAGCAGGTCGGCCGGCGTCGTCATGAGGATCGCGAGCTGCACGCGCGACTTCTCGCCGCCGCTGAGCACGGCGACGTCCTTCTGCAGGTCGGCGGGCGCGAAGCCGAGGCCGGAGAGCACCTTCTCGACCTGGTGCTTGCGGTCGTAGCCGCCGCCGGCCTCGAACGCGGCCTGCAGTTCGCCGTACTCACGCAGCGCCGCTGGGTCGCCGCCGGCCATCGCGGCTTCCAACGTGCGCATGCGCTGCTCGAGGCCCGCGTGTTCGCCGGTGCCCAGCATCACGAGCTGCTGCACCGTCGTGCCCTTCGGCATGGCCGGCATCTGCGCGCCGTAGGCGATGCGCAGGTCGTTCTTGGGGTTGCGCTGGCCGAGGTCGCCGTCGTCGACGCCGGCGAGGATGCGCACCATGGTCGTCTTGCCTGCCCCGTTGTCACCGACGACGCCGATGCGGTCGCCTTCGTCGACGCGCAGCGAGAGTCCGTCGAGGATCGCGTCTTCGCCGAAGCGGCGGACGATCTTGTCGAGCGTGACGAGGGTCATGCGGGGCGAACACGATAGGAGCCGCAGCTCACGAGCGCGAGATCGAGCGCGAGCCGCGGCGCCGGCGGCGTCGCGGGCGCATTGTGGGGCCGTTTCGGGGCGCGGTGATTTTCTACCGCGGTAGAAAAAGTTGGCAGACGTTTTCTACCATGGTATGAATCCTCTGTGTTCGGTCGATATCTGCAGCCCCAGCTCGAGGCCGACCTGGCCAGGAAGATGGTCTTCGTCGCAGGGCCCCGCCAGGTCGGCAAGACGACGTTGGCCAAAGCACTGCCCCATGCGTCCAAGGGCCATCGCAGCTGGGACATCGCGAAGGACCGCGCCGATCTGCTCGCCGGCTCCCTGCCCGACGCGCCGCTCTGGGTATTCGACGAGATCCACAAGTACCGATCGTGGCGCAACTGGCTCAAAGGGATCTGGGACGGCCGGCGCGCCGGGCAACGCATCCTCGTCACCGGCAGCGCGCGTCTCGACCTGTACCGGCACGGCGGTGACTCCTTGCAGGGCCGCTACCACTTGCTGCGGCTGCACCCGTTCTCCGCCGCCGAATTGGGCATCGCCGATCACGAAGGGCTCGACCAGCTCTTTCGACTCGGCGGCTTCCCCGAACCGTTCCTCAGCGGCTCGGAAGTCTCGGCTCGGCGCTGGTCGCGTGACTACGGCAGCCGTCTCGTGCGGGAGGAGGTGCGCGACCTGGAGCGCATCCACGACCTGGGCAACCTCGAGCTGTTGCTGCAGCGGTTGCCCGAGCTCGTCGGTTCGCCACTGTCCGTCAACGCGCTGCGCGAGGACCTGCAGATCAACCACAAGACAGCGACGACCTGGCTCGCGGTGTTCGAGCGCCTCTATGCGATCTTCCGCCTGTCGCCTTTCGGCACCCCCAAAGTCCGTGCGATCAAGAAGGCGCAGAAGCACTACCACTGGGATTGGTCGACCGTGTCGAGTCCGGCCGCTCGTTTCGAGAACATGATCGCCAGCCACCTGCTCAAGTGGGTCCACTGGCAGCAGGACAGCCGGGGCCTCGATCTCGAGCTTCGCTACTTTCGCGACACGGATGGTCGCGAGGTGGACTTCGTCGTGTGCGATCGCCGTCGGCCCGTGCTGCTCGTCGAGTGCAAGCTCGGTGACGACTCGCTCGACAAGAACCTGCGCTACCTGCACGCGAAGTTCCGCGCTGCGGACGCCTGGCAGGTGTCGTTCCGCGGTGAGAAGGACTACGTCACCCCGGAGGGCATTCGGGTGTGTCCCGCACTGAAGCTGTTGCGCACGCTCGTGTGAGGTGCGGCGCCGCCGCCCACACTCGCGACGGCCACCTGGCGCGAACTCACCGCCAGGCGGTCAGAGTGCTCGCCCGCTGCTCGGCCGATCGACTGGTTCCCCGAACGGAACGGTTTCCAGCGCACCGTCAAGAAACGCGAACGCAGCGCGGCACCACCGCCACGGTAGTCGATGCGGCGCGAACGGAGCAGTTCCCGCGGGCGCCAAGGCGGCGCTTGCGGACCGAGCGGCTGATGGTACGAAGGCAACATGCGCGCACGCCGCCCCGTCGCCATCCTCTTCGCGTTGGCGTTCGCCGGCGCGCTGGCCGCCCAGAAGCAGGCGCCGCCGCCGGCGATCCGCTGGATCGACCTCGACGGCGACGAGGCGCGACAGACGACGGTGTATCGCGTGCCCAACCGTTACCAGGGACACCCGACGACCGTGCTGCTGGCCGACGGGCACACGATGCTCTGCGTGCACCCCGAGGGTCACGGCAAGGGGCCCATCGTGCTGCAGCGCAGCGAGGACGGCGGCCGCACGTGGAGTGCACCGCTGCCCGTGCCCGAGAACTGGGCGACGAGCCAGGAGACGCCGACCATGCACCGCCTCGTCGATCGGGCCGGCAAGGAACGGCTCGTGCTGTTCTCGGGCCTGTACCCGATCCGCAGCAGCCTTTCCGAGGACGACGGCACGACGTGGACGCCGCTCGAGCCGATCGGCCATTTCGGCGGCATCGTCGCGATGGCGAGCGTTGTTCGGTTGAAGAACGGCGACCACGCCGCGTTCTTCCACGACGATGGCCGCTACCTCCGCGAGGGCGGCAAGCGTTCGCAGTTCTCGGTCTACGAGACGCGGTCCCAGGACGGCGGGCTCACGTGGGGCGAGCCGACCGTCGTGTGGACCGGCGCGGGCATCGACCTGTGCGAACCCGGCGTCGTGCGTTCTCCCGACGGCAAGCGCCTCGCGATGCTGCTGCGCGAGAACGCGCGCAAGCTGTCGAGCCACGTGATGTTCTCGGACGACGAAGCGGCGACGTGGTCCAACCCCGTGGAACTGCCGCAGAGCCTGTGCGGCGACCGGCACACGTGCGCCTACGGGCCCGATGGCCGCCTGCTCGTCTCGTTCCGCGACATGGCCAAGGACAGTCCGACGCGCGGCGACTGGGTCGCGTGGGTCGGCACGTTCGCCGACCTCGTCGCCGGGCGCGAGGGACAGTACCGCGTGCGGTTGTCGCGCAACTGGCGCGGCACCGACTGCGGCTATCCCGGCGTCGAGGTGCTGCCCGACGGCACGTTCGTGCTCGTCACGTACGGGCACTGGGAACCCGGCGAGGCGCCGTTCGTGCGCGCGGTGCGCCTGCGGCTCGAGGATCTCGACGCGTTGAGCAAGGGACCCGCGCCGTCGTTCTCGCGCGAACCGGGCACGGTGCGGCCGACGGCGCGGCCCGACACGTGGTGGGTGGAACGTGTCGCCGCGGACCTCACCGCGGCGCGCGCCGGCGGCCACGACGTCGTCTTCGTCGGCGACTCGATCACGGAGGGCTGGAACGCGGCGGGCAAGCCGTGCTGGCAGGAGTTCTGGGCGCCGCGCCACGCGCTCAACCTCGGCGTGTCGGGCGATCGCACGCAGAACGTGCTGTGGCGGCTCGATCACGGCCAGCTGCAGGCGCTGGCCGACAACAACGACGTGCGCGCCGTCGTCGTGATGATCGGCACTGACAACAGCAACGGCGACGAGTGTTCGGCCGAGGACATCGCGATCGGCATGCAGACCGTCGTCAACCGCCTGCGTGCGGCCCTGCCGAAGGCGGGGGTGCTGCTGCTGGCGATCTTCCCGCGCGGCGAGAAGCCCGACGAACAGCGCGCGAAGTGCAAGCGCGCGAGCGAACTCGCGGCCGCCGCGTTCGGCGGCGACCCGAGGGTCGTCTACCGCGACATCGGCGATCGTTTCGTCGGCGAGAACGGCGTCATCAGCAAGGACGTCATGGAGGACTTCCTGCACCCGACGGCGGCTGGCTACCGCACGTGGGCCGAGGCGATCGTCGGCGACGTCGACGCGATGCGGACCCGCTGACCGCGCCCTGTGGTAGCCTCGCGCGGCCCGGACCGGAAACCCGCACCGCAACCACACCCATGACGTACCGCGTGAGACGACCGATGCCCCTGCTCGCGGCGCTCGTGCTGCTGTGCGCACCGTGTGCGCCGCAGGCGCCGGGCACCACGAAGGACGACGAGGACGTCGTCAAGGCCGGTCCCGAGGACCCGTTCACCAAGAACGACCCGAAGGCGATGGCGGCACTCGGCATCGTCAGCTACGGCCCGCTGCCGTGGGCCGACGGGCTGC